>NZ_JBBCAR010000002.1:0-483678 GCF_037203725.1 Agrobacterium sp. CMT1 | reverse complement strand
CCCTCTCCCAAAAGAAGGCTTTCTTGCGTTTTGGGCATAGCTCAACGATAGCACAAATCCAGCCCCGAGCACGCGCGCAAGTGGGCGCACCCAAACACAGTCGAACACTCCGAAAACAACCCGGCTTAACAAAGTCCCGGATGCGACCCTGGCCCGAAGCCGTGCAATCTGAAGCCATACAGGAAGCCGCTCGTTCCAGGCGTCCCTCCGGGGAGGACCCGACCGGATGGCTTGTGATGTTGGCGTGCCTCAAGCGGTTTCTGTACGCCAACGCCTGACACCGCTTCTGTCTTAGCGGCCAATTCCACATTCGGGATTGCCATGGAACCGAAACTGGCGATGATGCGCCATCCTCGAGACACAGAAGAAGAAGCCGTGAACGACGATCCGTTGCAAATCCTCAAGACCGTTTACGGCTATGACAGCTTCCGTGGGCGACAGGCGGAAATCATTCGGCATGTCATGGCTGGAAACAACGCCTTCGTGCTGATGCCGACGGGTGGCGGAAAGTCACTGTGTTACCAGATTCCGGCGCTCGCCCGCAAAGGCATGGGGCTGATCGTCTCGCCGCTGATCGCGTTGATGGTCGATCAGGTGGCGGCGCTTCGGCAGGCCGGCGTGCGGGCCGAGGCACTCAACTCCGACCTTTCGCCAGAAGAGCGGCGGGCGCTCTGGCAGGCCATGCGCTCCGGAAATGTCGATATTCTCTATGCTGCGCCGGAAACCCTTCTCAAACCGGAAGTTCTCGAGGCACTTCAATCCATTGATCTGTCGCTGATCGCTGTCGACGAGGCTCACTGCCTTTCGCAATGGGGGCACGACTTCCGTCCGCCCTATCGCCAACTCGATCTGCTTATCGAGCGTTTTCCGAATACGCCGCGCATGGCGCTGACGGCAACAGCCGATGAGCCTACCCGCGCCGAAATCCTCGGCCATCTGGATATCAAAGAGGATGATGCCTTCATCGCGGGTTTCGATCGTCCCAATATCCGCTACGCGATCATGGAAAAGGATAATCCCCGCGCTCAGCTCAAACGTTTTTTGAAAGACCGGGAAGACCAAAGCGGCATCGTTTACTGCCTGTCGAAACGCAAGGTCGAGGAAACGGCCGCCTGGCTGCGCGAAGAAGGACGTGACGCACTGCCTTATCATGCCGGCATGGACAAAGCCGCGCGGGAGGAGAACCAGACCCGTTTCCAGCATGGTGAAGCCGTCATCATCGTTGCGACGGTGGCCTTCGGCATGGGCATCGACAAACCGGACGTACGTTTTGTCGTCCATATTGATCTGCCCGGCAGCATTGAAGCCTATTATCAGGAGACCGGCCGTGCAGGCCGTGACGGTCTCCCCTCCGACGTGCTCATGCTCTACGGTTATGAAGACATTGCGTTGCGTAATCGTTTCATCGAGGAATCGGACGCCGCGGATCAGCGCAAACATATGGAGCGGCAGAAGCTGGATGCGCTGCTCGGTCTTGCGGAGACGGCAAGCTGCCGCAGGCAGATATTGCTTTCCTATTTCGGCGACAGATGCGAGCCGTGCGGCAATTGCGATACATGCACAGAGCCGCCGGATCTGTTCGACGGTGCCATAGCCGCACAAAAACTGCTTTCCTGTATTTACCGCACCGGAGAAAGATTCGGACAAGCCTATGTCATCCGCGTCCTGCTGGGCCTCGAAGACGAAAAGATTTCCCGATTCGGGCATGATCGCATAACCACTTATGGCATCGGTAAGGAGCACGACAATCGCACTTGGCGCGCCATTCTTCGCCAGCTGGTCGCGTTGCGACTGATTGATGTCGATTTGTCCGGACATGGCGGATTGTCCATTTCCGCCGACGGGAGGCAGTTCCTGCGTGAAAAACCGTCGCTGATGCTGAGAATACCATCTGCGCCCCGTGCAGCCCGGCAGCAGGCGCCGCGAAACGCCGCATCTGCCGCCCTGCCAGACGCTGACCGCGGCCTCTTCGAGGTTCTGCGCGCAAAACGCATGGAAATCGCCCGCGCACAGAACGTTCCGCCTTATGTGATTTTTCACGATAAGACGCTCATCGAGCTTGCCGCCGCAAAACCTGTCTCCGTGAAGGATATGGCGCAGATTCCAGGCGTGGGGGATACCAAACTGGAACGTTACGGTCCGGCCTTTCTTGAGGCGATCATGCAGCATGCCGCCAGCGACTGACCGGCCGACACCCAGAGGAAATCCCGTCGGAATAAGTCACATGAGCCGGGTCAACCGGTCGTGTCTTTAAACAGAACGTTCTGATCGATGAGGTAGCGAGAAAACAAGGGCAGGCTGGCGCCACCGATTGCACGCGCCTGGCTGCCGACGGCGCCTTCGACGATCTCCGGCAGCGTGACGCCCTGAAGATCGTGGCGTTTGAGCGCCTCCCGGGTGGCGGCAACGATCCTTGTCCTGACCCAGTCCGGAAAGCCGCCATCAATGATGACGCTGGAAAAATCGATGATGGATGCTGCGGCGATGACAGCCTGGGCTAGGGCTGCCGCAGTTTTTCCGATCCAGCTTTCCAGCGGCTCGCCAAAATCGATCCATTCGTCGGGCGAGAACCAGAGGGGTCGCGGATCGATGCCCCTTTCGCGCAGCATGTTCTCAAGAACGAAGATGGAAGCGATTTTGAGGAGCTGAACGGTATTACCATCCTCCCCTTGGACGGGCAGTGGGCCGATTGCGCCTGCGGTACCGGTCTTTCCGGAAAACAGCGCTGAATTCAGGACCACGCCGCCGCCTATGAAGGAGCCGATAAAGACGTAGAGAAAATCGGTATAGTTCTGGCCGGCGCCAAATACCAGTTCAGCACCGCAGGCGCTGGTTGCGTCATTCTGCAGGAACACCGGGTAGCTGACGTTTTCGGCGATGCCCGCCCGAATATCGACATCCCGCCACCGTTCCATCTCAATCTGCGGCGCCCCGACCTCCTGCGCCCAGTTCCAGAGTTCGAACGGGGCGGCGATACCCACACCGGCTATTTTCTGCCGTTCTGCGGGGGAAAGCTTCGATTCTAGTTCCGCCATACCCTCGATCACGAAGGGTAATATCCATTCCGGCAGCGGATAGGGGTAGGTCCTGCGGAGCTTGAGCCTGATGTGGCCGACAAAATCCATCAACACCAGATCGACGCTGCGCCGGCCGATCTTGACACCGAAGGAGAACACGGCGTCGGGATTGAGGCGCATTGGGGTCGATGGTTGGCCGACCCTGCCGCGCAGCCTTTCGCCGCGAATGAGAAGCCCGTCCTTTTCGAGTGAGCGCATGATAACCGAAACGGTCTGCGCGGACAGACCGCAAAGTCTGGCAATTTCGGCTTTTGACAACCCGCCATGGCGGCGAACGAGGGAGAGCACAAGCCGCTCGTTATAAGCGCGCACACCGATCTGGTTGGCGCCACCGCTCATATCCATGGTAGTGGGCGGCGCTTGCTGCGCCGTCTCGACAGATTGTCTCATAATGTCATCCTCCCGCCTTCCATATCTGCCGCGGCCGATACAGCTGGCTTTATGGCAATCTTGCTATCGCAACGTAAACGTCATTGGCGATATTCCTCCATGCCGGACCTCAGAATGCCACACAGAATTAATAATTCAATCGGATTTATTTATTGACAGCCGTTTCCTTTGGTGGTTCCATCGGAGCTAACGATCATTGTTCTCGGAGGAGACGAGATCGTCGGGTAGCCGAATAGGTGCTCAAATATCCATTGGGAGGATCTCATGAAGACCACTGTTTCCGCTCTTCTGGGCGCGCTTGCGCTTGGCGTTTCTTTCGCTTCCGCCGCTTCCGCCGCCGACACATCTGTTTGCCTCATCACCAAGACCGACACCAATCCATTCTTCGTCAAGATGAAGGAAGGCGCGACCGCCAAGGCCAAGGAGCTTGGTGTGACGCTGAAATCCTACGCAGGCAAGATCGACGGCGATTCCGAAAGCCAGGTCGCAGCGATCGAGACCTGCATCGCCGATGGCGCCAAAGGTATTCTGATCACAGCATCGGATACTAAAGGCATCGTTCCGGCCGTGCAAAAGGCACGTGATGCGGGGCTTCTGGTCATTGCCCTCGACACGCCTCTGGAGCCCGTCGATGCCGCTGATTCCACCTTTGCCACCGACAATCTTCTGGCTGGCGAGCTGATCGGTAAGTGGGCCGCCGGCACGCTGGGCGACAAGGCCAAGGACGCAAAAATCGCCTTCCTCAACCTCACCCCTTCCCAGCCGACTGTGGATGTGCTGCGCAACCAGGGCTTCATGAAGGGCTTTGGCATTGATGTGAAGGACATCAACAAGATCGGTGACGAGAACGACCCGCGTATCGTCGGCCACGATGTCACCAATGGTAACGAGGAAGGCGGCCGTGCGGCGATGGAGAATCTGCTGCAGAAGGACCCGACCATCAATGTCGTCCACACCATCAACGAACCTGCGGCTGCCGGCGCTTATGAGGCGCTGAAGGCCGTCGGCCGTGAAAAGGACGTGCTGATCGTTTCCGTCGATGGCGGTTGCCCGGGCGTCAAGAACGTCGCGGAGGGCGTTATCGGCGCGACCTCGCAGCAATATCCGCTGCTGATGGCGGCGCTTGGCGTCGAAGCCGTCAAGAAGTTTGCGGACACGGGTGAAAAGCCGAAGCCGACAGCAGGCAAGAACTTTGTCGACACCGGTGTGACGCTGGTAACCGACAAGCCGGTCAAGGGCCTCGACTCGATCGATACGAAGGAAGGTCTCAACAAATGCTGGGGCTGATGCCTCACCGTTGAAACCCGCGGGGGCATTCGTGCCCCCGCCCTTGGGCCAGAATGAATATCAGGCACGATCCGGGGGATCGGACAAAGGAACAAACGAGCGCGTTGCGCGCCCTTCGGGGATGACACAGGCCGCTTCAACACTTTGAAATCTACGCATCACTCTCTTTGGAGATAGACCTCGGTGTCAGGGCGGATGCGATGGAGCGATCGGGAGGAAAATCCATGAGCGATCAGCCGGTGCGGGCTCAGCCGCATAATGAATTTGAAAAAGTGCTTTCGGGAAGCTCGACGCAGGTCGCCGCTTTCGATACGCACGACAAGAGCGCGCTGGAAAAATTCCAGCACTTTCTCCATTCCAGCCCGGCGGCCGTGCCGCTTATTGTTCTGGTGCTGTCGCTGATTATTTTCGGCCTGCTCCTTGGCGGCAAGTTTTTCTCGGCCTTCTCGCTGACCCTCATCCTGCAGCAGGTCGCGATCGTCGGCATCGTCGGCGCGGCACAGTCGCTGGTCATCCTGACGGCGGGCATCGACCTTTCGGTCGGCGCGATCATGGTTCTGTCCTCGGTCGTCATGGGGCAGTTCACTTTCCGTTACGGTCTGCCAGCGGAGCTCTCCATTCTCTGTGGTCTCGCCGTTGGCGCATTTTGCGGCTTCATAAACGGCGTTCTGGTTTCGCGCATGCGCCTGCCGCCTTTTATCGTCACGCTTGGCATGTGGCAGATCGTGCTCGCGACCAACTTCCTCTATTCCGCAAATGAGACGATCCGGGCTCAGGACATTGCCCAGCAGGCACCGATCCTGCAATTTTTCGGCGCCAATCTTCGTATAGGCAATGCGGTCTTCACCTACGGCGTCATCGCCATGGTTCTGCTTGTTGCTCTGCTCTGGTATGTCCTGAACCGCACCGCCTGGGGCCGCCATCTTTATGCCGTGGGTGACGATCCGGATGCCGCAGAGCTCGCCGGTGTCAACGTCAAACGTATGCTGACCACTGTTTACACCCTGTCAGGCCTCATCTGCGCCTTTGCCGGTTGGGCTCTCATCGGCCGCATCGGGTCGGTTTCGCCGACTGCTGGCCAATTCGCCAATATCGAATCCATCACGGCGGTGGTTATCGGCGGTCTGTCACTGTTCGGTGGACGCGGCTCCATCATGGGCATGATCTTCGGCGCCCTGATCGTCGGCGTCTTTTCGCTCGGCCTCAGGCTTATCGGGACAGACCCGCAATGGACCTATTTGTTGATCGGCGTCCTCATCATCTTGGCTGTCGCAATCGACCAGTGGATCAGAAAGGTAGCAGGCTGATGACAAAAGAACCCATTCTCACAGCACGCAATCTCGTTAAGCGCTATGGCCGTGTGACCGCCCTCGATCACGCCGATTTCGATCTCTATCCGGGCGAAATCCTGGCCGTGATCGGCGACAACGGCGCCGGAAAATCCTCTCTCATCAAGGCGATTTCAGGCGCGGTTACGCCCGATGAGGGGGAAATCCGGCTGGAGGGCCAGCCTGTGCAGTTCCGTTCGCCGATTGAGGCGCGCAAGGCGGGTATTGAGACCGTCTATCAAAACCTGGCCTTGTCTCCTGCACTTTCCATAGCCGACAATATGTTTCTTGGCCGGGAAATCCGTAAGCCCGGCATACAGGGCAGCCTCTTCCGCGCGCTGGATCGTCCGGCCATGGAAAAATTCGCCCGCGAAAAACTGTCGGAACTCGGCCTGATGACGATCCAGAACATCAATCAGGCGGTGGAAACCCTCTCGGGCGGTCAGCGCCAGGGCGTCGCGGTGGCACGTGCAGCCGCCTTCGGTTCCAAGGTCGTGATCCTCGACGAACCGACTGCCGCGCTTGGGGTCAAGGAAAGCCGCCGTGTCCTAGAACTTATTCTCGACGTGCGTTCCCGCGGCCTGCCGATCGTTCTGATCTCGCATAACATGCCGCATGTTTTCGAGGTTGCCGACCGCATCCATATCCATCGGCTTGGCAAGCGCCTGTGCGTCATCAACCCGAAGGACTATTCCATGTCGGATGCCGTCGCCTTCATGACCGGTGCCAAGGAAGCACCGAAGGAAACGCTCGCCGCATGACGCTGAAGCTTGAGACGATCGTCGAAGAGGTTCTTCAGCGGGCAGAAGGCCACTCCCGTTTCATCGTCGCGATTGCCGGTCCCCCTGGGGCCGGCAAATCCACGTTGGCGGATGCTCTTTGCGACGCCTTGCGCGCACGGGGCGAAACGGCCGCCATTCTGCCCATGGACGGCTTCCATATGGACAATGGCATCCTCGAAGAGCGAGGACTGCTGCCAAGGAAGGGTGCGCCGGAAACATTCGATGTGCGTGGCTTCCTCGATATCGTCTCCGCCGTTCGCAAGGGCGGGCAGGAGGTGCTTGTCCCGGTGTTTGATCGCTCCCGTGAAATCGCCATTGCGTCTGCCCGTGCGATTGCTCCGGAAACACGCTTCATCCTCGCCGAGGGCAATTATCTGCTGCTGAACGAAGCGCCCTGGACAAACCTTTCCGGGAGCTTTGATCTCACTATCTTCGTGGGTCCGTCCGTCGCGGTGCTGGAAGAGAGGCTGCGAAACAGATGGCTGGGTTATGGTCTCGATGCAGCTCAGATCCACGCCAAGCTTTTCGCAAACGATCTTCCCAACGGGAAAAGGGTGATCGAAAACGCCCGTCCCGCCGATATCCACATCGATATCTGGGAATAGATTAACATCTTCATCTCCCACGCGGTGTGTCCGGCCCGCCGTTAAGTCATTGTTGACCATGTGTTGAATCTTTTTGATCCACAGGGCGCGGCTTTTGTGTGTCTATTTATTGACGAGAAAATTTCCTCATATACTATATGTGGTGTTCGAGGTTCTTCCGATTCGCAAGGATTGGGAGCTAAGACGGGAATTCGGTGCGTGACGCCATCGTGGTGAAGCAAGGCCGAAACTGCCCCCGCAACTGTAAGCGGCGAGCATCGTTCCGATTTGAGTCACTGGAGCTGAGCGCTCCGGGAAGGCCGGAATAGATGTTGTGACCCGCAAGTCAGGAGACCTGCCTTGAGCGCAAACGTCCACGGGCGGGGTGTCCGGAGGAAGGTGTAGACGCAGATGATTTGCGTGCGCCCTTTTCTGCCCCCTCCAGAACAAGCTTCGGGGTGAAGTCATGCCAGTGCATATTTTTGAGTTGCTACGCTCGTCTGCGTAGGGAGTGATTTTTCTGCGGCTTTCAGCAGTTCCAGGAGAACCCAGTCGGATTTCCCAAGGAAACTCCGAGAGAGCACGCCCCACCTGAATGACAAAACCACCGCCGCCCGATTGCGATTGCAATCGGCAACGCTTTGCCGCGTCCAAAATGGCTTCGAAAGGGAAATTATGACCATCACCGTTTACAGCAAACCGGCCTGCGTCCAGTGCACCGCCACCTATCGCGCACTCGACCGCATAGGCGTTCCCTATGAGATCGTCGATATTTCCGAAGATGCGGACGCTCTCGATCATGTCCGTGGTCTCGGTTACATGCAGGTTCCGGTGGTGGTTGCCGGCGAACGCCATTGGGCGGGGTTCCGGCCGGACATGATCGGCTCGATCGGCTGAGGCGGCGGGCGATGGGTCTGATCGTCTATTATTCCAGTCGTTCCGAAAACACCCATCGTTTCCTTCTGAAACTGGGGCGGCGGTTGCTTCGCCTGCCGCTCGGCGCTGAGGATGACGTGCCTCAGGTGTCGGAACCCTATGTGCTCGTCACGCCCACCTATGGCGGCGGCGGCACCAAGGGTGCCGTGCCGAAGCCGGTCATCCGGTTTTTAAACGAGCCCTCCAACCGCAATCTCATTCGCGGCGTCATCGCGGCGGGAAACACCAATTTTGGCGCAGCTTTCGCATCCGCCGGAGATATCGTCTCGCGCAAATGCGCAGTGCCGTTTCTCTATCGCTTCGAGCTTCTCGGCACTGAGGAGGATGTCGCCAACGTCAAACATGGATTGGAACGATTTTGGACACGCTGACCGCTAGCGCGCTGCGCAAGGACACCAAACAGCCAACAGCCGCAAGCCAGACGCCGCTCGATGCAGGCCTGGACTACCACGCGCTGAACGCGATGTTGAACCTTTATGACGAGAACGGAAAAATCCAGCTCGACAAGGATCGTCTTGCTGCCCGCCAATATTTCCTCCAGCACGTCAACCAGAACACGGTGTTTTTCCATAACCTCAGGGAAAAGCTCGATTATCTGGTAGCGGAGGGCTACTACGAACAGGAGGTGCTGGACCAGTATTCCTTCAATTTCGTTCGTGACCTCTATGACGAGGCCTATGCCCGAAAATTCCGCTTTCCGACCTTCCTCGGTGCGTTCAAATATTACACCTCCTACACGCTGAAGACCTTCGACGGAAAACGTTATCTGGAGCGTTACGAGGATCGCGTCTGCATGGTGGCGCTTTCCCTTGCGCGCGGTGATGAGCAGCTGGCACGCAATCTGGTCGACGAGATCATTTCCGGCCGCTTCCAGCCAGCGACCCCGACGTTCCTGAACGCGGGCAAGAAGAGCCGCGGCGAGCTGGTCTCCTGTTTCCTGCTGCGCGTGGAAGACAATATGGAAAGCATCGGCCGCTCCATCAATTCGGCGCTGCAGCTCTCCAAGCGCGGCGGCGGCGTTGCCCTTTCACTGACCAATATTCGCGAGGCTGGCGCGCCGATCAAACAGATCGAAAACCAGTCCTCCGGTGTCATACCCGTGATGAAGCTGCTGGAAGATTCGTTTTCCTATGCCAACCAGCTCGGTGCCCGCCAGGGTGCGGGTGCTGTCTATCTGCATGCCCACCATCCCGACATCATGCGTTTCCTCGATACCAAGCGTGAAAACGCCGACGAAAAAATCCGCATCAAGACCCTGTCGCTCGGCGTTGTCATCCCCGACATCACCTTTGAGCTCGCCCGCAACAACGAGGATATGTATCTGTTCTCTCCCTATGATGTGGAGCGGGTCTACGGCGTGCCCTTCACCGAAATCTCGGTGACGGAAAAATACCACGAGATGGTCGCCGACAGCCGCATCCGCAAGAAGAAGATCAAGGCGCGCGAATTCTTCCAGGTGATCGCCGAAATCCAGTTCGAGAGCGGTTATCCCTACATCATGTTTGAGGATACGGTGAACCGCGCCAATCCGATTGCCGGTCGCATCAGCATGAGCAATCTCTGCTCGGAAATCCTGCAGGTCAGCGAAGCGAGCGCGTTCAACGCCGATCTCTCCTATAGTCACATGGGCAAGGATATTTCCTGCAATCTCGGTTCATTGAATATCGCCGCGGCAATGGATTCGGCCGATTTCGGCAAGACCATTGAAACCTCCATCAGGGCACTGACGGCGGTGTCGGACATGAGCCACATCTCCTCCGTTCCGTCTGTTGAAAAGGGAAATGACGAAAGCCATGCCATCGGGCTCGGTCAGATGAACCTGCACGGTTATCTGGCGCGCGAGCGCATCTTTTATGGCTCGGGGGAAGGCATAGATTTCACCAACATCTATTTCTACACCGTGACGTATCACGCTATCCGCGCCAGCAACCGGCTGGCGGTGGAAAGAGGCCAGAGCTTCAAGGGCTTTGAAAACTCCAAATATGCCTCGGGCGAATATTTCGACAAATATACCGACCGGGAATGGTTGCCTGCGACGGAGAAAGTCCGCGACTTGTTCGAAAAGGCCGGTATCGCCATTCCGACGCAGGAAGACTGGAAGGTCTTGAAGCAGGAGGTCATGGCATCAGGCCTCTATAACCAGAACCTGCAGGCAGTGCCGCCGACAGGCTCGATCTCCTATATCAACCACTCCACATCATCCATTCATCCGATCGTTTCGAAGATTGAAATCCGTAAAGAGGGAAAGATTGGTCGCGTTTATTACCCGGCTTCTTATCTCTCGAACGACAATCTCGAATATTACCAGGATGCCTATGAGATTGGCCCGGAAAAAATCATTGATACCTACGCGGCGGCTACCCAGCATGTCGATCAGGGCCTGTCTCTGACGCTGTTCTTCCGTGATACGGCCACGACCCGCGACATCAACCGGGCACAGATTTATGCCTGGAAGAAGGGCATCAAGACCATCTACTACATCCGTTTGCGCCAGATGGCGCTGGAAGGCACGCAGGTTCAGGGCTGCGTTTCCTGCACGCTCTGATTTGAGGGACAAGACAATGAACATCGCCGTAAAACCTGTGTCCCGCATCCGCGCGGTCAACTGGAACCGCATCGAGGACGACAAGGACCTGGAAGTCTGGAACCGCCTGACCTCGAATTTCTGGCTGCCGGAAAAGGTGCCGCTTTCCAACGACATCCCCTCCTGGGGAACACTGAGGCCCGAGGAGCAGAAACTGACGATCCGTGTCTTCACCGGCCTGACATTGCTGGACACAATCCAGAACGGCGTCGGCGCGGTGCGCCTGATGGCAGATTCGGCAACACCGCATGAGGAGGCGGTTCTCTCAAACATTTCATTCATGGAAGCGGTGCACGCCCGGTCCTATTCATCGATCTTCTCGACGCTCTGCCTCACGCCTGACGTCGATGATGCCTATCGCTGGTCGGAGGAAAACGAGTTCCTGCAGCGCAAATCCGCACTCATCATGCGGGAGTATGACAGCGGCGATCCGCTGAAGAAAAAGATCGCCAGCGTCTTTCTGGAAAGCTTCCTGTTCTATTCCGGCTTCTACCTGCCGATGTTCTGGTCAAGCCGCGCCAAGCTTACCAACACGGCGGACCTGATCCGCCTGATCATCCGCGACGAGGCCGTGCACGGCTATTATATCGGCTACAAGTTCCAAAGGGCGATAGACCGTCTTAATGAAAACGAAAGGCATGAGATCAAGGATTTCGCCTTCGACCTGCTTCTTGAGCTTTACGATAACGAGGCAAAATATACCGAGGACCTCTATGACGGCGTCGGCCTGACCGAGGACGTCAAGCAGTTCCTGCACTACAACGCCAATAAGGCCCTGATGAATCTGGGTTACGAGGCACTGTTTCCCGCCGAGGCTTGCCGGGTCAATCCGGCGATCCTTTCAGCGCTCTCGCCCAATGCAGATGAGAACCACGACTTCTTCTCCGGCTCCGGCTCGTCCTACGTCATCGGCAAGGCGGTCGCGACCGAGGACGAAGACTGGGACTTTTGAAACCTTTGGGTAACCCGCAGTATTTTTACTGCGGGTTCACCACCTGGCTGGCAAGCCGGAAGGGGCTCGATACGGTCGCGCCGATAGCATCGAACACGAAAGCGCCCGCACGGCCGATGCCGTTTTGTCCATTGCCGTTGCGGCTTGCCTCCAGCTGCGGCACGAGTGACGCCAAAGCAGCATAGCGGTCGTGGTTGAGCGGGTCGGACGCCTTCAGCTTGGAAATATCCACGAACTGAACGCCCTCCTTGAGGGCGGCGTCCTGCACCTTCGGATCCGTGACGTCAAGTGCGCCGATCCGCGTGACGTCTGCGCCCAGTATGGAGGAGGCTTTCAGGGCGCGGTCGTCCTTGGAAACCAGAACGGTGAGCGGCGGGTTGAGCCGGCCAACCACCTCGATCTGTTTGCGGAAGACATCGGCATCGATGTCGGGCGCGGCAAGAACCACCTGCAGCTTGGCAATAACGTCGCTTCGCCCCTCGAAACGCAATTGGCGTAGCGCTTCCATGACCAGCCAGCCGCCCATGCTATGGCCGAAAACGACAATGTTCTTGCGTGGAGAACGGCGTGTGAGGTCTGTCAGCAGATTGGCGAGTGCGTCACGGGAGTAGGTCGCCGATTCCTTGTCGGCGACGTAGCCGGCGACATTCGCCTGCGAGGGCCAGGAAAATACCAGCGGCACACCATCCAGATTGGCATCGGCTGCCATCTGCGCTGCCCGGAAAAGCGCTTCCTGATAGCTGTAATTATAGCCATGCACGAAAAGCGCAATCTGCTTGCCGGAGCGGGTGATATCTCCGAGGTCATCGTTGAAACGAGCCTTGCTCAACATCTGCGCCCGTGTGACGACAAAATCCTTCTTCGCGTCGGGTTTGCCGGTCGACCACTCAATTTTTCCGCTCTTGTGGGTGGGTGGTATCGAAATGTCGAAGCGGGCATAATTCGGTTCGGCCGCTCTGAGCGCACTGAAGCCCTTTTTGGCCTCCTCGCTTTTTTCGCGCGTGCTTGCCACATAGGCGGTCACGATTTTGGCATCCTTCGCCCTGGTGTCGACCGCTTGCAGCACGTCCGCTCCCGGCCGTCCGGCGCAGGAGGAAAGAAGACCGAGCATGATAAAAAGAGGCAGGAGGAGACGCATGGAAGAGTTACCGGTGATAACGAACCGGCTATAAATAGCCGCCCGCTAAAAAAGTTGCCACTACTGAATAATTCGCATGGTTTCGGCGCTAGGCAATAAACATGGACAAGAGCCGCCTTGCCATCGGGGCAGCTTCGTTTTAGGCCGTAACCATGACGAACAAGGTCTCGCTTTCCCGACTGAAACTCACGGACTTCCGCAACTACGCGGCGGCATCGCTTTCCCTGGATGACCGCCATGTGGTGCTGACCGGCGACAATGGGTCCGGCAAGACCAACCTTCTGGAGGCGGTGTCGTTTCTGTCGCCCGGACGCGGACTTCGCCGCGCGGTTCTGTCCGACGTCACGCGCGTGGGTGCGCAAGCTACCGGCTTTTCGATTTTCGCAGATGTCGATGGCATGGATGGTGAGGTCGCGATCGGCACGGGGATTGAAGGCGATGGCGAGGTGGTGTCGCGCCGGCTGCGGCTGAACGGCACGGCAGTCAAATCCGTCGATGAATTGACCGACCATCTGCGCGTCCTGTGGCTCACCCCCGCCATGGACGGCCTTTTTACAGGCTCATCGTCTGACCGCCGGCGTTTCCTTGACCGACTTGTGCTATCGCTTGATCCCGCCCATGGTCGACGCGCCAGCGATTTTGACAAAGCGATGCGTGGGCGTAACAGACTGCTTTCCGAGGGCCGTTTTGATCCGGTCTGGCTGGATGGTATCGAAAAGCAGATGGCTGAACTCGGCATCTCCATGGCGGTTGCCCGTTATGAGATGCTCGGCCTGCTCCGGAGTTTGATCGAAGGGCGGACGGGCGATGCGGCCTTCCCCTCTGCGACGCTGTCGCTTTCCGGCTTTATGGATGATGGCCTGAACCGTCCCGCCGTCGATCTGGAAGACGAATATGGCTTGATGCTGCGTGAAGGTCGCTACCGGGACGCCGCTGCCGGGCGCACGCTTGATGGGCCGCACCGTGTCGATCTCTTCGTGCGGCATGCGGAAAAGGACATGGAAGCCGAACGCTGTTCGACGGGGGAGCAGAAGGCGCTGCTGGTGGGTCTGGTGCTCGCGCATGCGCAGCTGACCGCCAACATGACGGGTTATGCACCGGTTCTGCTGCTGGATGAGATTGCCGCTCATCTGGACGAGGGCAGGCGGGCGGCATTGTTCGATCTCATCCACGCGCTGGGGGGACAGAGTTTCATGACTGGAACGGATGCGGCCATGTTCTCCGCCCTTGGCGAGCGGGCACAATTCTTCAATATATCCCACGGGAGCATCACCGCATGAAGGCAAAGAGAGGGAGTGCGACATGGACCCGCTGAGCCCGGAAGAAATAGAACGCTACAAACGCCATATCCTGCTACCGGAAATCGGCGGTGCAGGCCAGCAACGGCTGAAGGCCGCGCGCGTGCTGGTCATCGGGGCGGGTGGTCTCGGTGCGCCGGTGCTTCATTATCTCGCCGCCGCCGGCGTCGGCACACTCGGCATGATCGACGATGACGTCGTGTCTCTCTCCAACCTTCAGCGCCAGGTGATCCACGATAGCGGGACGATTGGCGAGCAGAAGACGGAAAGTGCCCGAAAGGCCATTGCTCGCCTCAATCCTCATGTGCGTACAATCGTGTATGAAGACCGCTTTTCGCAGGTCTGGGCGCATGATCATTTGCAATCTTTCGATCTCCTGATTGACGGATCGGACAATTTCGACACTCGATATTCCGCAGCGGACGCGGCGGAAACGGCAAAAAGGCCGCTGGTGACGGGCGCCGTTGGCCGTTTTGATGGTTCTGTGACGGTGCTGAAGCCCTATGAAACAAATGCCGAAGGCACGTTGCTGCCCGGCTATCGTGACCTGTTTCCCGAGCCGCCGCCGCAGGGGCTCATCCCGAATTGTGCGGAAACAGGGATTGTCGGCGCGCTGACCGGCGTTATCGGCACGCTGATGGCCATGGAGGCGATCAAGCTGATCACCGGTGCCGGCGAACCGCTGATTGGCCGTCTGCTCCTCTATGACGCCCTGTCGGCGCGTTTCGAAACAGTGCGATACAAGCGGCGTCAAGGGACAAAGAAAACATGATGGAAATCAAAAGAATTGGCGACGACTTCGACCGCTGGCATGAATTGCTGGCGCTTATCATGACGTCCTTCGCTTACATGGATGGCGTCATCGACCCACCATCTTCAGCCCATCGCCTGACGCCTGAAAATCTTGCCGAAAAGGCAAGGGCGGAGATTGCTTTCGTAGTTTTGGACGGGAATGACCTGCTGGGCTGCCTTTTCTGCAGGCCGGAGCCGCCATCCTGTCTTTACGTCGGCAAATTGTGCGTTTCCCCGAAAGCGCAGGGAAAGGGCATCGGTAAAATGTTGCTGGAGCAAGCCGAGGCCCTGGCCCGTGAACTGGCGCTGCCGGCGCTACGGCTGGAAACCCGGATTGAGCTTGTCGCCAATCATGCAAAGTTCGGGGCTTGGGGTTTCGTCAAGACGGCAGAAAATGCCCATGCGGGATATGATCGCACGACCTCGATCGAGATGACCAAAATCCTCGGCTGAAGCGACTTCCCTCCGGCGCGATTGACAAGAACCGGGAGGTCCGATCTTCGGGCCTCTGTTTCAGTTTCGCCCGGGCAACACCCGGTTCGGCGGGCGGTGACCATCGAACAGCGTGCGGATATTGATGATGACCTTGTCACCCATCTCGATGCGGCCTTCGATTGTCGCTGAACCCATATGTGGAAGCAGCACCACCTTGCCTTCCTTGGCAAGCTTGATGAGCTTGGGGTTCACCGCAGGCTCGTTCTCGTAGACATCCAGTCCAGCGCCGGCGATCTTGCCCTCGCGCAGGCACTGGATCATCGCTGCCTCATCGATGATGTCGCCCCGCGCGGTATTGACGATGTAGCTCGTCGGCTGCATCAGCGCGAGCCGCCGGGCGGAAATAAGGTGATAGGTCGCGGGCGTCGAGGGGCAGTTGACCGAAACGATGTCCACCCGCGCGAGCATCTGGTCGAGACTGTCCCAATAGGTCGCTTCGAGCTCCGCCTCCGTCGCCGGATTGACGCGTTTGCGGTTGTGATAGTGAATGGAAAGCCCGAAAGCCTTGGCGCGCCGTGCCACCGCGGTGCCGATGCGGCCCATCCCGACAATACCGATACGCTTGCCGGAAATGCGCCGTCCCAGCATCCAGGTTGGTGACCAGCCGAGCCACTCATCCGCGCCATTGGCAAGGACGCGTGTGCCCTCGATCATGCGGCGCGGTACGGCCAGCACCAGCGCCATGGTGATATCGGCGCTGTCCTCGGTCAGTACGTTGGGCGTGTTCGTCACGGTGATGCCCTTGCGGGCCGCGGCGTCCACATCCACATGGTCGATGCCGTTGGAGAAACTCGCGATCAGCTTCAGCTGCGGTCCAGCCTGCTCGATCATCGGGGCGGTAATGCGATCGGTGACCGTTGGCACCAGCACGTCCACCCGCTGCATGGCGGCGACCAGTTCTTCCTCGCTGCGCGGGGTGTCATCGATATTGAGTTCTGCGTCGAAAAGTTCGCGCATTCGGGTTTCGACGACATCAGGCAATTTGCGGGTGATATAGACTGTCGGTCTCTTCTTGGGGGTCATCGTTTGCCGCCGCCTTGTTCAGAAGTCATTAACCAGAAAGAGCGATAATTTCTTTCAATCAGGGCGTTTCTACCAGACCCACCGGCGAAGACAAACAAAACTCGCTGAAGCTTGAGGCATGTGGAAACGAGCCTCCTTAAATATCATCCGGTTTGCAGAAGGCGGGAAACGGAAATGGGCATGCGCAGTGTGGTTTCTATTGTTTGCATTGCATTGTCTTTGGGCCTCCTCGGTGCGGCAACCGACGCCATGGCGCAGGGCGCCGCGAAAGGCGCCAGCGGCCTGCCGCTGCCGCGTTTTGTCAGCCTGAAATCCAAACGCGTGAACATGCGCATCGGTCCGAGCACGGATTACGCCGTGTCATGGATGTATCTGAAATCCGGGATGCCGGTTGAGATCATCCAGGAATATGAAAACTGGCGGCGGATCCGTGATGCCGATGGGACGGAAGGATGGGTCAACCAGGCCCTTCTCTCCGGTGAGCGCACGGCCGTAGCAGCGCCCTGGATGCGGGGCAAGGGCAAGGAAGTTTATGTGAACATGCGCCGTGAAGCGCAGTCGGGCGCTGCCGTTGTCGCACGACTTGAGCCGGGCGTGGTCTTCAGGATCGGCGAATGCAATGGGGACTGGTGTCGTGCCGAGGCCGGTCAGGCCTCGGGCTGGGTTTCGCAGGGCGAAATCTGGGGTGCTTACCCGGGTGAAGCCTTTAAATAAGGCCGTGCTTCTCGCCAAGCGCCTTCAGCGATGACATGGGACGAGGCCCGACCTGCTGAATGACAGCGGCAGCCGCAAGGCAGCCAAGCTTGCCGCAATCTTCGAGCGACCGGTCCTGCGTATAACCGAACAGGAAGCCGGCGGCGAAAAGATCGCCCGCACCCGTCGTGTCGACCACGTCATGCACCGGATAGGCATCCACCTTCACGCGTTCCGTGCCGCGCAGGATAACCGCGCCTTCTTCGCTCATCGTCACCGCCGCGATCTTGCAGTCGGCGGCGATCCTGGTCAGCGCAAGCTCGAAGTCGTCGGTTTCATAAAGGGAAAGCGCTTCCTGCTTGTTGGCGAAAACGATATCCACTGTGCCGGAGCGCATCAGATCGAGAAACTCCTCACGGTAACGGCCGACGCAGAAACTGTCGGAAAGCGTCATGGAAACTTCGCGGCCGTTTTCATGAGCAATGCGGGCGCATTCGCGGATCGCATCCTTGGCGCGCGGCGGATCCCACAGATAACCCTCGAAATAGGTGACCTTGGTCTGCGCCACCACGTCATCTTCCACATCCTCAGGGCCCAGATCGACGCAGGCGCCGAGATAGGTGTTCATCGAACGCTCGCCATCTTCGGTCACGAAGATCATCGAACGGGCCGTTGGCGGAAAGGTGCCTTGCGGCTTGGTTTCGAAATAAACGCCCTGAGCGCGGATGTCGTGCTGGAAGATTTCGCCGAGCTGGTCTTCCGCCACCTTGCCGAAATAGGCAGCCTTGCCGCCGAAATTCGCCACACCCGCCGCCGTATTGCCAGCGCTGCCGCCGGAGGCTTCGAGAGCCGGCCCCATCAGCGAATAAAGCAGCTCTGCCCGTTCTGCGTCTATGAGGTTCATCGCCCCTTTGGTAATGGCATTGTCGTTGAGAAAGCGGTCATCGCAGCGGGAAATGATGTCGACGATGGCATTGCCGACAGTCAGTACGTCAAATTTCGTCATTGGCCCTATCCGGTTCGCACGGGGTGTGCGTCTTTTTTTCAAAGGTCTTAAACATTTCTGGCGGCAAGAAAAGCCTAAAGCGGAAATATGCGGTTCTGCGCGAAAGAAGAAAACGCGTCATTTGCCTGTAATATGGTTAAGCTATCTCTGCGACCAGAGCAGAGGTGTGTGAATGCGTACCGAAGTGGAAGACATGAGGTCTTCTGGCTCAACCGTTATCTCCGCCACGGATGTACTGGCGGCATATAACGGACATAAAAGGCGGGGGAGACCCCGCTTTTTCTTTTAGGCAGACGTCACCATCGCATGGGCCGCACGCCCGCCCGGTAGATGTGGTGCGAAGGCTGCCCAGCCTTCCATGCCGCGATTAAAACCGGAACATGAAGCGTTTTCGGATTCCATTCCGGCCGAAAAGGCTCTAAAGCGGAGTATCCTCCCGCAAAAGCCGCGAAAGCTTTCCCTCCATGTCTGCCGTTGCCGCGAATGTCGCCCCGATTTTCATTCTCATCCTGATCGGCTGGCTGACCGTGAGAGCTGGCCTCTTCCGGGCAGACGCAGGAGAGATCTTGAGCGACTTCGTCTTCAAGATCGCCGTGCCGACCTTGATTTTCCGCACCCTTGCGGAAGCGAATTTCCACGGTGCCTCGCCGTTCCGGCTCTGGCTCACTTATTTTGCTGGCGTGGCCGTCACCTGGACAGTCGGGCATATCGTCACCCGCCATGTGTTCAAGCAGGATGTCCGCATCGCCGTCATTGCCGGCATCTCCTCGGCCTTTGCGAATAATATCTTCATTGGCCTGCCTCTTGTCGGTCGCTCCGTGGGCGACGAAGGGCTGGTTGCCCTTTCCATCCTGCTCGCCATCCACCTGCCGGTCATGATGATCGCCGGCACGATCCTGATGGAAAATGCAACGCACAAGGCAATCGGTGGAGAAAAGCGCAGCACGGCCGCGGTCTTCAAGCAGGTCGGCAGAAATCTCGTCACCAATCCTCTTGTGATTGGCCTCGTCATAGGGCTTTCGACCAATGTTTCCGGTCTGGCGCTGACGCCTGTCCTGAAAACAGTGGTGGATCAGATCGCCTCCATGGCAGGACCCGCAGCCCTGATCTCGCTGGGCATGGCGCTGACGAAATACACCATCCGCGGCAATATGGGCATTGCCGTCACCATGACTTTTTTTAAACTGTTGCTCCTGCCAGCCTGTGTCTGGGCCATGGGCCATGTACTCGGGCTAAGCCGTGAATGGACGGCGGCGCTTGTCCTCACCTCGTCGGTGCCAACGGGCGTGAATGCCTGGCTCATCGCCAACCGTTTCGGCATCGGCCACAGCGTTGCGGCCTCAACCATCAGCATATCCACGGCGACCGGTGTCCTTTCCGTGTCGCTATGGGCCTGGCTATTGAGCTGATTTTCTTACTTCTGGGCGCTCAGAATCTTGAAGCGGGCATTTCGGCATACTTCCGCGCTGGTGCGGAATTCTGCTGCCAGCACCGGCTCATAGGGCAGGCCGCGATTGGCGACCATCAGCAACTTGCCACCGCTGCGCAGCGCCCCGGCCGCGGCCTTGATGAAGGCCTGACCCAGCGCCGGCTCCGCCGCCTGTCCACTTGAATGGAAAGGCGGGTTCATGATGATGAGGTCGTATTTCTCCTTCGGCGGCTCGTTCGCCAGATCCTGCCAGAAGAAACGCGCCGTCAGGCGAGGGTTGTTTTCGAGAAGATTGGTCTTGGCGAATTCGAGCGCATTCCAATCCGCTTCGAACAGATCGATACGGGCCGTGCGCGGCGATTTTCCCGCAAGCATGATGGAGAGATAACCCCAGCCGGCACCGAAATCGGCAGCATTGCCGTCGAAATCGGTCGGCAGGCGTGATGCGAGCAGTTCCGAACCATCATCCACGCGGTCATGCGAGAACATGCCGGGCAGGGCAGTGAAGCGGCCTTCCACCGTCACGGGCTTCTGAGCAAGTTTCGACACGACGGCAGAGATATCGTCCGGCCGTTTGAACCACAGGGCGACGCCGTGATATTTCGGCGTCGAGTCCACCTCGATGCCGAGCTTTGTCAGCGTCTTACGCAGCGTCAGAATACCGTCTTCCTTCGATCCGGCTGCGACGATCAGGCCGCCGGCCTTCACCCGGGAAAGCGCTTCAGCGACACGGTTTTCATTTTCGCCGCGGTGTTTGCCGCAAAGCAGCAGCGCCGCATCGTAATCTTCGCCCGAAATATCCGGAGTGACCTTTGCACCCTGAGCTTCAAGAGCGCGATAGAGCGGCCGAAGATGCTGAACCGCGACGATCTCCGCGTCGAAACCGTCGAGCCGCGGACCCGCCTCCGCTCCCAGAAAAAGAACGCGTTCGCCGTCTTTCGGCATGGCAAGCATGTCAGAGGCAAAGGGATGGAAAAGGGTTTTTACGGCGTCACGGCTCATGGGAGCATCCTCACGGTAGAATAGAAAAAAGGCGCGGGCAAAACCCGCGCCTCGACAGGATCTGGTGGCGCGGCCTTATTCGGCAGCGGCTTCACCGTCTTCCTTCTTCTTGTCGGCAACGATTTCCTTGCCGCTTTCCTGGTCGACAACCTTCATGGACAGGCGAACCTTGCCACGCTCGTCAAAGCCCATCAGCTTGACCCAGACCTTGTCGCCTTCCTTGACGACGTCGGAGGTCTTGGCAACGCGCTCGGAAGCGAGCTGCGAGATGTGGACGAGGCCGTCACGGGCGCCGAAGAAGTTGACGAAAGCGCCGAAGTCGGCGGTCTTGACAACCGTGCCTTCATAGATGGCGCCGACTTCTGGTTCCGCAACGATGGAGTGGATCCACTTGCGGGCCGCTTCGATTTCCTTGCCGGAAGAAGAAGCGATCTTGACGGTGCCGTCGTCTTCGATGTTGATCTTCGCGCCGGTCTTTTCGACGATTTCGCGAATGACCTTGCCGCCGGAGCCGATGACTTCACGGATCTTGTCGACCGGGATGTTCATCACTTCGATGCGCGGCGCAAATTCGCCGAGCTGACCGCGGCTCTCGGTGATGGCGTTGGCCATTTCGCCGAGAATGTGCTTGCGGCCACCCTGTGCCTGCTCCAGAGCGATCTTCATGATCTCTTCGGTGATACCGGCGATCTTGATGTCCATCTGCAGCGAGGTGATGCCGTCAGCCGTACCTGCGACCTTGAAGTCCATGTCGCCGAGGTGGTCTTCGTCACCGAGGATGTCGGAGAGAACCGCGAAACGGTCGCCTTCGAGGATGAGGCCCATGGCGATACCGGCAACCGGCTTGGCAAGCGGAACGCCTGCGTCCATCAGCGCCAGCGAGGTGCCGCAAACCGTTGCCATCGACGAGGAGCCGTTGGATTCGGTGATTTCGGAAACGACGCGCAGCGTGTAGGGGAACTGTTCGGCAGTCGGCAGCATCGGACGGATAGCGCGCCATGCGAGCTTGCCGTGGCCGATTTCACGACGGCCCGGAGAGCCCATGCGGCCTGTTTCACCGACCGAGTAGGGCGGGAAGTTGTAATGCAGCAGGAAGCGTTCCTTGTACATGCCGGTGAGGCTGTCGACATACTGCTCGTCTTCGCCGGTGCCGAGGGTCGCAACAACGATCGCCTGGGTTTCACCGCGGGTGAAGAGCGCCGAACCGTGCGTGCGCGGCAGAATGCCGACTTCGGAAACGATCGGGCGAACGGTCGACAGGTCGCGGCCGTCGATGCGGCTCTTGGTGTCGAGAACGTTCCAGCGAACAATCTTGGCTTGAAGGTGCTTGAAGACAGCGCCGATTTCTTCCGGCGTGTACTTGGCTTCGCCTTCCTCCGGCAGGAAGTGCGCCTTCACCTTAGCCTTGACGGCGTCGACGGCGGCGTAACGGGCGGCCTTTTCGGTGATCTTGTAAGCGTCGCGCAGTTCAGCTTCGGCGAGGGCCAGCATCTCGTTTTCGAGAGCGGAAAAATCTTCCGGTTCGAATTCGCGCGGTTCTTTGGCGGCAACTTCGGCGAGCTTGATGATCGCATCGATAACGGGCTGGAAACCGCGGTGACCGAACATGACCGCGCCGAGCATGACGTCTTCGTTCAGTTCCTTGGCTTCCGATTCCACCATCAGGACGGCGTCCTGCGTGCCGGCAACAACCAGGTCCAGAACCGACTCATCCATCTCGTCGAGATGCGGGTTCAGAACATATTCGCCGTTGATGTAGCCAACGCGCGCGCCGCCAACCGGGCCCATGAAGGGAACGCCGGAAAGCGTGAGCGCCGCGGATGTGGCGATCATGGAGAGGATGTCAGGATTGTTTTCCAGGTCGTGCTGGATAACGGTGACGACAACCTGGGTGTCGTTCTTGTAACCTTCAGGGAAGAGCGGACGGATCGGGCGGTCGATCAGGCGCGAGACCAGCGTTTCGTTTTCGCTCGGACGGCCTTCACGCTTGAAGTAACCACCGGGGATCTTGCCGGCTGCGTAGGTCTTTTCCTGATAGTTGACGGTGAGCGGGAAGAAATCCTGACCCGGCTTCGGAGACTTAGCGGAAACCACAGTCGCGAGAACCATGGTCTCGCCGTAGGTTGCGATGACGGCGCCATCAGCCTGACGGGCAACCTTGCCGGTCTCGAGCTTCAGCGGGCGGCCTGCCCATTCGATTTCCACGGAGTGTTGATTGAACATATCTTGTCCTTGGTTGTGGCTGCCCGCCCGGTCATCGTGACCGGCCGTGGCAGCGCTGTGACTCAATCACGGGCAAGACAGCGGGAGGCTTGGACGGGCAAGCATCCGGCAATCCTGCCCCATGACAGGTCTGCGGTTGAAAAAGGCGGCACCGGCCCATCCGGTTCACCCTTATCGCCCGGGGGCCACATCTGCGGCAAACGCCCGGAAAATCATGCGGCCTGAAGGGCCGGAATTAAAAACCGGCGGGCATCATTGAGAAGCCCGCCGGAAACCTTATTAGCGGCGAATGCCGAGAGCACCGATCAGCTTGGTGTAACGGGCTTCGTCCTTCTTCTTCAGATAGTCGAGAAGCGAACGACGGCTCGAAACCAGGGTCAGAAGGCCACGACGCGAGTGGTTGTCCTTCTTGTGATCCTTGAAGTGACCGGTCAGGTTGTTGATCCGCTCGGTAAGGATTGCGACCTGAACTTCCGGCGAACCGGTGTCGCCTTCCTTCGTTGCATATTCCTTGATGAGGGCGGCTTTACGCTCTGCAGTAATCGACATCGGACGATCCTTTCAGTTTTAAGGAAAACGGGACGCCTAGAGCCGGGATGTCGTCCAGCTCTGGCCATGAAAAGCGAAGGCAAAGCCCAAGCTGGCGCTGCCTATAAACTATTCCGGGTGCAATGGAAAGAGGCGATTGACAGCGCTCCGCCACGCGTCAGCAAACGCGTGACGGTCCGACTCAGCCGAAAACCCTCTTCGGGCGAAACTCGCCTTCGCCGATTTCGCCAATGGCGACCAGCTTGCCATGTGCCGTAGCGTAGGCTTCCGGATGGCTGGCCGGCGCATCGCGCCCGCGCAGCAGGATAGGGTTGCCCATCTTCAGCCGGTGCGCCTGGTCGTCATTGATAATAAGGCGGGGAAGGGCGGAAAGCGCTTCGGCCGTGTCGATCAGATAGGCGTCCAGCGCTTCCAGCCGCTCGTCGCGGTCTTCAACGGCTTCAAGCGCGGTGAGCGTTTCGAGCGGCACCATCATGTCTTCGCCGAATGGAGCGACCATGGTGCGGCGCAGTTCCGAGATATGGCCGAAACAGCCGAGATCGCGGCCCATGTCACGCGCAAGCGCCCGCACATAGGTGCCTTTGCCACATTCCACTTCGAAATGGGCCGTATCGGCATCCGGGCAGGCCAGCAACGTCAAGCGATGGATTTCCACCTCGCGTGCGGGAATTTCCACGGTCTCGCCGTCACGTGCCAGATCATAAGCGCGTTCACCGGCGATCTTGATAGCGGAGAATTGCGGCGGGGTCTGCATGATCACGCCGGTATAATTGGGCAGAAGATCGCGGATCGCCTGCTCGTCCGGGCGCTGATCGGAAGATTCGACCACTTCGCCTTCCAGATCGTCTGTCGTGCGCTGCTCGCCCCAGGTCACTGTGAATTCGTAGATTTTCCGGCCGTCCATGACGTAAGGCACGGTCTTGGTGGCGTCACCAAGCGCGATCGGCAACATGCCGGAGGCCAGCGGATCAAGCGTGCCCGCATGGCCTGCCTTCTGGGCATTGAACAGCCACTTGATCTTGGAGACGGCCTCGGTAGAGCCGAAATCGAGCGGCTTGTCGAGGATCAGCCAACCGGAAATCGGACGGCCCTTGGGTTTGCGGTTCTGCTGTTTGCGTGGTTTGGACATGCTTCAGTTCTGTTCGTCGTCTTTTTCGTTTGAAGGTCCAAGATCGCGCTGCACTTCGGGCGAGCGTAGAAGCGCGTCGATCTTCTGATAATTGTCGAAACTCGTATCGTCGCGGAAACGCAGTTCCGGCATGTATTTCATCTGCCGGAGCTGCGGGCCGAGGCGGCCGCGCATGAACTTGGCATGGCGGTTGAGTGCCGTGATGATATCGGTGTGGTCGGCAACGCCGAGCGGCGTCACGTAAGCTGTCGCGATCTTGAGATCGGGAGACATGCGCACTTCCGAAATGGAAATGACGGTGCTTTCGATCAGATCGTCGCGGACTTCCCCGCGCTGGAGAATCTGGGTCAGGGCGGCGCGCACCTGTTCGCCGACGCGCAGCATGCGTTGGGAAGGGGCCGATGATGTAGCTTTTGCCATTGGTTATGCCTCAAACGGAGCGAGCGCCGGTAAGCCGGCGCCCGACAGTAAATTCCTGTTTTGCGGCGAGAACGCTCTTTGTTCTATCGCATTTCCGGACGGAAAACCGGGGGTCCACTTTTCCTGGAAATGCTTTAGAGCGTTCTCGTGATGTGTTCGACGCGGAAGCACTCGATGGTGTCGCCGGCGCGGATGTCTTCGTAGTTTTCGAAGGCCATACCGCATTCCTGACCAACAGGCACTTCGTTGACTTCGTCCTTGAAGCGCTTGAGGGTCTTGAGCTTGCCTTCGTGGATGACGACGTTGTCGCGTACCAGACGAACACCCGCACCACGTTCCACCTTGCCTTCGACGACACGGCAACCCGCGACCTTGCCGACCTTGGTGATGTTGAACACCTCGAGGATTTCGGCATTGCCGAGGAAGGTCTCGCGACGTTCCGGCGAAAGCAGACCCGACATCGCCGCCTTCACGTCATCCACCAGATCGTAGATGATGTTGTAGTAGCGGATCTCGATACCGGCGCGTTCGGAAGCCGTACGTGCCTGTGCATTGGCGCGAACGTTGAAGCCGATGATTGCGGCGTTGGAGGCCTCGGCAAGCGAGATATCCGATTCCGTGATGGCACCAGCACCCGAATGAACGATACGAGCGCGGACTTCGTCGGTGCCGAGCTTGTCGAGCGAAGCGATAATGGCTTCGACCGAGCCCTGCACGTCTGCCTTGATGACCAGCGGGAATTCCTTCATTCCCGACGTTTGCAACTGGCTCATCATCTGTTCCAGCGAACCGCGCTGGCCGGTCTGACGTGCGACAGCCTTGTCGCGTGCCAGACGCTGGCGGTACTCGGAAATCTCGCGAGCACGGCTTTCGTTTTCGACAACCGCGAAACGGTCACCGGCCGACGGCGTCCCGGAAAGACCGAGAATCTCGACCGGCATGGCCGGACCGGCTTCCTTGACATGTTCGCCCTTGTCGTTGACGAGCGCGCGCACACGGCCCCACTGATCACCGGCAACGATGATCTGGCCGGGCTTCAGCGTGCCCTTCTGAACCAGAACCGTGGCAACGGCGCCGCGGCCGCGGTCGAGCTCGGCTTCGATGACCGTACCTTCCGCCGTGCGGTTCGGGTCCGCCTTGAGGTCAAGGATTTCGGCCTGCAGCAGGATCGCTTCAAGCAGCTTGTCGAGGTTGAGCTTGTTCTTGGCCGAAACTTCGACGTCAAGAACTTCACCACCCATCGATTCCACGAAGACTTCGTGCTGCAGAAGCTGCTGGCGAACCTTTTCAGGGTTGGCCTCATGCTTGTCGATCTTGTTGATCGCAACGACGATCGGAACACCCGCCGCCTTGGCATGGTTGATGGACTCGATCGTCTGCGGCATCACGCTGTCGTCTGCGGCAACCACCAGAACGGCGATATCCGTCGCCTGCGCCCCACGGGCACGCATGGCGGTGAAGGCGGCGTGGCCGGGGGTGTCGATGAAGGTGATCTTCTGACCGTTCTTCTCGACCTGATAGGCGCCGATATGCTGGGTGATGCCACCGGCTTCGCCGGCAACAACGTTCGCCTGACGGATGGCGTCGAGAAGCGAGGTCTTGCCGTGGTCGACGTGACCCATGATCGTCACGACGGGCGGACGCGGCAGCATTTCGCCTTCGTCGTCCGCCTGGTTGAAGATGCCTTCTTCCACGTCGGATTCGGAAACGCGCTTGACGGTGTGGCCGAATTCGACCGCAATCAGTTCCGCCAGATCGGCGTCGATCACGTCGCCCGGCTTCATCATCTGGCCTTCCTTCATCAGGAACTTGATGACGTCGACGGCACGTTCCGACATGCGCTGCGACAGTTCCTGAATGGTGATGGTTTCCGGCAGGATCACTTCGCGCATTACCTTTTCACGGGTCTCCTGCATCTGGCTGCGGCGGAACTTTTCCTGCCGGCGGCGCATGGATGCCATGGAGCGGCCACGCGGCGTACCGTCTTCATCCAGGTTGGACGAGGTAACGGTCAGCTTGCCACGGCGGCGTTCTTCTTCTGTCTTCAGGCGTGCAGCCGGCTTGGCCGGCGCCGGCGCTGCAACCTTGCCACGGACTGGCAGGTTACCACGGCGTGCACCGCGATCGTCCTCCTCGTCGCCGTCAGTGCGGCGACCGCGCGGAGCGGCAGTTTCGGTGGCCGGGCGTGCAGGGGCAGCGGCGGGCTGAGGACGAGCCTCGGCGCGCGGCGCCGGCTGAGCGGCAGAAACCGGCTTTTCAGCGGCCGGTTCGGATTTCGCTTCCGCGGCCGGCTGGCTTGCCGCGAGCTTTGCTGCTTCAGCCTCCTCGGCGGCGCGGCGGGCGGCCTCTTCCTTTTCCGCGGCAATGCGGCGTTCTTCTTCCACCTTGCGGCGAGCCTCTTCTTCGGCGCGCTGCTTGGCTTCAATGACGTCACGGGCCTGCGCTTCCATCAGTGCGCGGCGACGGGCTTCCATTTCACCGGCGGAAAGGTCATGCAGAACATTGCCGCGCGGACGCTCCGGCTGGCGCTGCTGGGGCGCAGACGAGCCGGGACGCTGCTGCTGCGAAGGGGAAGAACCCGGACGCTGCTGCTGGTTGCTGGGCTGGTGGATGCGTGGCTGCGGAGCCTGTGGACGCGGCGCTGCTGCGGCGGGAGCCGCCGGCTTCGGAGCGGGGGCCGCAGCCGAATGTACCTGCTTCTCGTCTTCGGGACGCATGGGGCGGCGCTTGCGTGTTTCCACGACAACCGCGTTGGTGCGACCTCGACCCATATCCTGCCGCACGGTGCCCTGATTCATCCCGCCCGGCTTCAGGGTAAGAGTCTTCTTGGCAGGCGCGTTGAGTGTCTTGTCGTCGTTGTTGTCGGTCATTCCGTTCCCGTTCCTTCGGACGAGAACCGGATGACGTTCATCAGGTCTCGTCGTTCAATTGCTGCATCGGAACGCGGCGACCGTTCATATCGGGCAACCGCGTCATTGTTCTGTCCGGGCAGCGTCGCGTTCCGCATGAGCCCGACCGCCATTGCGGTACTGCTCAAGCATCGTTGCGCGCTTCACTACACCCTCACCCGCCTGCCCTGCAAGCGCGCAGGCATGGATAAAAGCATTCTGGCCCATCAACTCGTCCATTTCGGCTTCGCTAAAGAGCCGGAAGGACGGAATTTCATTGCCGGCATCGCTGCCGAGTGCCCAGGCCTTGCGGGCCTGGTCCAGTTTTCTGACGCCATCGGCCGCAGCGTCGGTCGCGTGAAACACGGCGATCGCGTTCCCGGACCGGACGGCAGCATCGACCTTCGTCGCGCCGCTGATGAACTGGCCCGCCTTGCGCGCCATGTTCATCATGCCAGCCACATGCTGCGCCATCAGACGGTCGAGAAGAGCGAGAAGCTCAGGCCCGGCCTTGACGTCACGTTTCAGAGCCCGCGCGAAGAGCTTCTTCGCGATGGCTTTCTCGATCAGGGCGCGCTCGGGTGTCACCCAGCAGCCGCGTCCCGGCAATTGGCGTTTCAGGTCCGGAACGACGTCGCCGTCCGGGCCTGCGACGAAGCGGATCAGCTCATCTGGCGATCCGCTCTGCCGTGTCACAATGCACATACGTCCATTGACGTCGCCTTTGATCCGCCCGTCATCGTCAGTCTCGGGCAGCTCGTCCGGCTCATGCGCCTGCGATGTCATTCCTGCTCGGCGGTATCCGCCTCCTCGGCAGCTTCCGCATCGGCTTCCTGTTCGGAAGCGAGCTCTTCGGCGGTGATCCAGCCTGCCAGAAGGCGAGCCTGCACCACCATGTTCTCGGCCTCGACGCGCGAAACATCGAGCTTGGAGAAGATGCCTTCGAACTTCTTCGTCTCGCCGTCCTTGCGCTCGCTCCAGCCAACGAGATCGTCCGCTGCACAGCCGGCAAAGTCTTCGATGGTCTTGATGCCGTCTTCGCCGAGCGCAACCATCATCTGCGAGGTCAGGCCGTCGATCTGGCGCAATTCGTCGGAAACGCCGAGTTCCTTGCGCTTGGCATCCATTTCGGCTTCCAGGCGTTCCAGATATTCGCGGGCGCGGGTCTGGATTTCATCGGCGGTGTCTTCGTCGAAGCCATCGATCGAGGAAATTTCGTCGAGATCGACATAAGCCAGTTCTTCAACCTGCGCGAAGCCTTCCGAAGCCAGAACCTGGCCGACCATTTCGTCGACGTCGAGCGCTTCCATGAACAGGGCCGTACGCTCGTTGAATTCCTTCTGGCGACGCTCGGATTCTTCCTGCTCGGTCATGATGTCGATGTCCCAGCCGGTTAGCTGCGATGCCAGACGCACGTTCTGACCGCGGCGGCCGATGGCGAGCGACAGCTGCTCGTCGGGAACAACCACTTCGATACGCTCGGATTCTTCATCCAGAACGACCTTGGCGACTTCCGCCGGCTGGAGGGCATTGACGATGAACGACGCCGGCTCCTGGCTCCATGGAATGATGTCGATCTTCTCACCCTGGAGTTCGCCGACGACGGCCTGAACGCGCGAACCGCGCATACCGACGCAGGCGCCGACCGGGTCGATCGAGCTATCGTTCGAGATGACGGCAATCTTGGCGCGTGAGCCAGGATCACGGGCAACCGACTTGATCTGGATGATGCCGTCGTAGATCTCAGGCACTTCCATGGTGAAGAGCTTCACCATGAACTGCGGATGGGTACGCGACAGGAAAATCTGCGGGCCACGCTGTTCGCGGCGAACGTCGTAGACGTAGGCGCGTACGCGATCGCCGTAGCGCATGTTTTCGCGCGGGATCATCTCGTCACGACGGATAATGCCTTCGCCACGGCCGAGATCGACGATGACGTTGCCGTATTCGACGCGCTTGACGGTGCCGTTGACGATTTCGCCGATACGGTCCTTGAACTCGTCATACTGGCGGTCACGCTCGGCCTCGCGCACCTTCTGCACGATGACCTGCTTGGCGGACTGGGCAGCGATACGGCCGAAATCCATTGGCGGCAGCGGATCTGCAATGAAGTCGCCGAGCTTGGCGTCCGGGTTGCGGTCGCGGGCAAGCTCCAGCGGGATCTGGGTCGAATAGTCCTCAGCCGCTTCGACAACTTCCAGAAGACGCTGCAGGCGGATTTCGCCGGTCTTGGAGTTGATGTCGGCGCGGATATTGGTTTCCGAACCATAGCGCGAGCGGGCGGCTTTCTGGATAGCGTCGGCCATTGCGGCAAGCACGATTTCGCGGTCGATGACCTTTTCGCGCGCCACAGCATCGGCGATCTGCAGAAGCTCAAGCCGGTTAGCACTCACTGCCATTTTTTTATCTCCGTAAGTCGCATAATTGCGGGGATCGCCCGTTTTCCGGGCTTTACGTTGGAATTAGTCTTCGTCTGCTTCGTTTTCGTCGTTCTGGTTTGCGGCAGCGGCCTTGGCCGCCTTGTCTGCCCGCAGCGCATCACGAATAAGGTCGTCCGTCAGAATGAGCTTCGCATCGGAAAGCGCAGTGAACGGAATAACGACTGTCGGCTCTTCGCCATAAGCGATCTGGTCGCGTTCCAGCTTGAAACCGTCAGCATCAACCTCAACGATCTTGCCGCGAAACCGCTTGCGGTTCTCGACCAGAATGGAGGTTTCGACCTTCACCAGATGGCCCTGCCAACGGGTGAAATCCGATTTGCGAACCATCGGCCGGTCGATGCCGGGCGAGGAAACTTCAAGATGATACGCTTTATCGACCGGATCTTCCACATCAAGAACCGGTGAAATGGCCATGGAAATGGCTTCACAGTCCTCAACGGTCATCGTGCCGTCTTCCCGTTCCGCCATCACCTGCAGCGTCATGCCGTTCTGATTGGAAAGCCGCACGCGCACCAGAACATAGCCCATACCCGTCAGAACGGGTTCGATGATCTCGGCAATACGCTGGTCGATGCCGGTTTCGGTTATAAGTCGCGGTTCGTGTGCGGTGTCTGCCATCTGGCCTTCCGGTTTTGGATTGTCGCCGGGCTTTCAGCCCTCTGTTTCCGGTTCGCCTAACGAAAAAGAGCGGAGCCTTGCGGCCCCACTCTTCATCAAGCGATCAAGAATTTCAGTGGTCATATAGACCCATCGGTGCAGGATTGCAAGGTTTTCGCGGGTAGACTCGCTTCCGCTGCGCCCTCGGCCATATTTTCACCCTTCCCGTGCGGGAAAGGCTGGCATGATTTTCGGCACTGTCTATAGTTGCCGTTTGATAAATCGCAGTTGCATCAAGTGGACAGAGCGTGCCTGACCGTAAATCGCCACTCGCGCCTTTAAGGCATTTGACTTACAGACGAATCTGGATCGCGAGCCTTGCCTCGAATTTCGGCGGACTGATCCAGGCGGTGGGCGCCGCATGGATGATGACCTCGCTTTCAAGTTCGGAAAACATGATCGCGCTGGTGCAGGCCTCCACCTCATTGCCGATCATGCTGTTCTCGCTGATTTCAGGCGCGCTGGCCGATAGTTTCGACCGCCGCCGCATTATGATTTCGGCGCAGCTTCTGATGCTGACGGCCTCCGTGCTGCTGACGGTCTTTGCCTGGTCCGGCTGGCTCACGCCGTGGCTTCTGCTCTTCTTCACCTTCATGATCGGCTGCGGCACCGCGCTCAACAATCCGTCCTGGCAGGCCTCCGTCGGCGAAATGGTGCCGCGCGAGGATTTGCCCGCCGCCGTCACGCTGAACAGTGTCGGCTTCAATATTACCCGCAGTGTCGGCCCGGCCATCGGCGGTATCATCGTCGCCGCCGCCGGTGCGGCCGCCGCATTTTTCGTGAATGCGCTGAGCTATTTCACGCTGATCTACGCCCTGTTTCGCTGGCAGCCGCCCAAATATGCCTCGACCTTGCCGCGGGAGCAGCTTCTGGCCGCCATTTCGGCCGGCATGCGTTATGTGGCGATGTCGCCCAATATCGGCAAGGTGCTGGTGCGCGGCTTCCTTTTCGGCCTTTCAGCCAGCGCCATCCTCGCCTTGATGCCCATCGTCGCCCGCGACCTGGTGGAGGGCGGCCCGCTGACCTATGGCGTCATGCTGGGTGCCTTCGGCGTCGGCGCGATTGGCGGTGCGCTGATCAGCGCGAGATTGCGCGAGGTGCTGTCCAGCGAATGGATCGTGCGCGTCGCATTTCTAGGCTTCGCCTTCAGCGCCGGCGTAACGGCGGTGAGCACGAGCGCGATCATCACGTCACTGGTGCTGACCGTTGCCGGCGCCTGCTGGGTGCTGGCACTGTCGCTTTTCAATACCATTGTCCAGCTCTCCACCCCGCGATGGGTGGTTGGCAGGGCGCTCTCGCTTTACCAGACGCTCACCTTCGGCGGCATTGCGGTCGGCAGCTGGCTGTGGGGTGAGCTGGCGGAAGATTACGGCATTTCCTATTCGCTGCTCTGTTCCTGCGCACTGATGCTGCTCGGTGTCGTCGTCGGCCTCAAACTCGCCATGCCAGCCTTCGCCTCGCTCAATCTCGATCCGCTCAACCGTTTCGTGGAGCCGCCGCTGAGACTGGACATCAAGCCGCGCAGCGGGCCCATCGCCATTCTCATCGATTATGAAATCCATGACGAGGATCTCGGCGAATTCCTGCCGCTGATGGCCGAGCGCCGCCGCATTCGCATTCGTGACGGCGCGCGCAACTGGAACCTGATGCGCGATCTCGAAAACCCCGACATCTGGACGGAAAGTTACCATGTGCCGACCTGGGTGGAATATGTCCGCCATAATCACCGCCGCACCCAGGCAGATGCAGAGGCCTGGGACCGGCTGCTGGAGCTTCACCGCGGCAAGACGCGGCCACGGGTGCACCGGATGATCGAGCGGCAGACCATCCCGCCGACCGACGATATCTTTCACAAGCCTCATACCGATCAGCATTGAGAGACGATGGGTAAGTGAGTGGCGATGCCCTTCCCACACTCTCCCCGTCATCCTCGGGCCTGTCCCGAGGATCCAAACACCTATCATTAAATCAATCGGTTGCAGATGCTCGGGACAGGCCCGAGCATGACGGAGGAGAGGTTTTCACACGTTGCCAGCAACGCTACTTCAGCTTCGCCTTCAACGTCGCATCGGGAAAGCAGGTTGGAGCGAGCCCGTTTTTCGACTGCCAGTCCCCAAGCGAGCGGCGCGTCTTGAAACCGGCGAGGCCATCTGCCTTGCCGACATCATAGCCCTTGGCGACCAACGCCTTCTGCATTGCCAGAACATCCGAGCGCAGCATCGATCCGACATTGCCCCATTCCCCCTGGAACGGCCCCGCGCCGTGGGCGATGCGGTCAGCGAGATTGCCGATGAAAAGCGCATAGAGATCGGAATTATTATATTCCTTGATGACGTAGAAATTCGGCGTCACCACGAATTCCGGCCCATGCCGCCCAGCCGGGACCAGCATCATGCCATCGGCAGAGAGGTCATTGGCCGGGAAGGCTTTTCCGGAAATGCGTGTGATGCCCATTTTCGCCCAGTCCGCCACAGGTCGTGCGAGATCAGGCCCTTCCTGCGCGCAGGAAACATTGGCGGGGATCGAGACTTCGAAACCCCAGTCGCGATTGCGTTGCCAGCCGCGCTGAGAAAGATAGTTAGCTATGGATGCCAACGCGTCCGGCACGGAGTTCCAGATGTCACGGTGGCCGTCGCCATCAAAGTCCACGGCATACTTCAGATAGCTCGACGGCATGAACTGCGGCTGACCGAGCGCACCGGCCCAGGAGCCCATCATGCGAGAGGCCACGATATCGCCACTCTCGACGATCTTCAGCGCATCGATCAACTCGGCGCGAAACATCTCCTTGCGGGTAGACATATAGGCTTTTGTAGCCAGCACATCGACCACGGAATGCGGCAGCTTGGCTCGGCCGAAACCGGATTCGCGGCCCCAGATCGCAACGACGATATCACCCGGCACACCGTATTTAGCCTCTATCCGGCGCAGCGTCGCCGCGTGGGTGGAAGCAAGCGAACGCCCGGTGGCGGCAAGACCCTGCAGCCGCTTTTCCGAGAAATAGGCGCCGGGCGAGGAAAATTCCGCCTGGCTCTGGCTCTGCTCCTTTGGCGGCTTCTGGCCGGGAATGACGAGATCGGGCAGGTTCCAGCTGATGGAGAGACCGCCGAGCGTGGCCTCAAGCGTCCTTTGCGAAATGCCGGCCTTGCGCGCTTCCGGCCAGATTTCCTTTTTCAGCCAGGCATTAAATTCGGCATCATATCGGGCTGCCGCTGCTCCTGTCGGTGCCGATTGCGCCAACGCCGTCGTTGCTGAAAAAACGGAAAGAAGGGCAGCCAGCGCCTTCGGGGCAAAACGGTTTCGCATTCGGTCTCCTCTTTGAATGACGGGGAGGGAGGGGGACTTCAGATTGTCGTTCGCGCCCGAAGCGCGGCCGTCAAGGTGCCCTCGTCGAGATAATCGAGCTCACCGCCCACCGGCACGCCATGCGCAAGCCGGGTGATCTTGATGTCGAGACCGGAGAGGCGGTCGGTGATGTAATGGGCGGTTGCCTGCCCTTCCACCGTCGCATTGACGGCGATGATGAGCTCGCGGATGCCGCCGGCGCTCACACGGTCGATCAGGCCCTTGATGTTCAGGTCCTCCGGCCCGACCCCGTCGAGCGGCGACAGAGTGCCCCCCAGCACGTGATAGGCAGTGTTCATCGCACCCGTCCGCTCCAGCGCCCAGAGATCAGACACATCTTCCACCACGATGATGACCGACTGGTCGCGCCGGTCGTCGGCGCAGACGGTGCAGGGGTCTATCGTATCGACGTTGCCGCAGCAGGAGCAGATCTTCACCTTGTCATAGGCCTCGCCCATGGCATGGCCCAGCGGCCCGAGAAGCTGTTCCTTCTTCTTGATGAGATGCAGTGCTGCCCGCCGCGCCGAGCGGGGCCCAAGCCCCGGCACTTTTGCCAGGAGCTGGATCAGTTTTTCGATTTCGGGGCCGGTGACTCGTTTTGCCATGAGCGCTTTCTACTGCATAAATCGGGAAACGGGAATCATGAAGCGCAAAGGGTTGTTCATGAAAATCAGGGCGGTGTGCCGGGGCGAGGCGAAAAGGCTGCCGGGAAAGACCACGAAGACGGGCATCTTCAAACACGCCGTGCAGGGTCCCGTCATGGTCGATGCGGAAGGCATCGTCAGTGACGCCGTCTGCAATCGCAAACATCACGGCGGGCCGGATCAGGCGATTTACGTCATGGGCTCCGCCGATCTCGACTTCTGGTCCCGCTCTCTGGGCTTTGCGGTCGAACCCGGGTTTTTTGGTGAGAACCTCGTTCTTGATGGTGTCGACAGCGCAAAACTCCACGTTGGCGACAGGTTCTTGGCAAATGACGTTGAGCTGGAAGTGACCGCCGCCCGCATTCCCTGCGCCACCCTGTCGGTTCGCATCGGCGATCCCGATTTCGCACTGCGTTTCCGTCGGGCGGGCCAACCGGGATTCTACTGCCGGGTGCTGAAAGGCGGCATGTTGGCTGCCGGGGAGGATATCGTATTCAAACCCTATCGAGGATTGAAGCTGCCAATACCGACCATTCTGCAGCGCTTTCGCCCCATGCAGCTCAACGCAGCCGAACGCCGGGCCTTTCTGGAAACGCCGCTGGCGAGCCGGTTTCGCGCGATGCTGGAAGCTTGAAGCCGGCCATGGGACAAGGAGGGCGCCCGCTCCATGCGCTTCGCCCTCTCTTCAGATCGGTTATATCAGAACGGCAGTTTCATGCCGGGCGGGAGCGGCAGGCCGGCGGTCAGCCCAGCCATCTTTTCCTGCGCCTGCGCTTCGCCTTTCTGCTTGGCATCCTTATGCGCTGCGACGATCAGGTCCTCAAGGATTTCCACCTCGTCTTCCTTCAACAGCGAGGGATCGATTTTCAGGCCGCGCATTTCGCCCTTGCCGTTCAGAATGACGGTCACCAGACCGCCGCCAGCACGCCCCTCGATTTCGAGCGCAGCGATTTCTTCCTGCACCTTCTCCATCTTGGCCTGCATTTCCTTGACCTTGCCCATCATGCCCATGATGTCACGCATGTGCCAATCTCCTGTTCTTTTTGTTTAAAACTCGATGTCGTCGCCAGGAAGGATGTCGCCTTCGCTCGATTCGGCAACCGATGGCGGCGCGATCTCTTCAGCCTCATCCTGTGCGGCGGCGCGGATGCGCACGTCGGTAATTTTTGCGCCGGGAAACTGCGCCAGGATGGCAGCCACATCAGGGTCCTGGCGTGCATCGACGAGACGCGCGTCCCGTGCGTTGCCCTCAGCCTCGACAAGGGTCGGTTCCCCCTGCTCCTTGCTGAGGCTGATGATCCAGTGGATGCCGGTCCATTCCTTGAGCTTGACGCCAAGTTCGCCGGGCAGGGAGCCGGGGGCACCTTCCCCGAGGCGCATATCGAGCCGGCCGGGCTCCAGCCGTACCAGCCGTACAAAGTTGCGCACTTTCGCCCGCATGACGGGATCGCGGTTCTTCTGACACAGATCGGCAATATCCTGCACGGAACTGACGGGAACTTTCGGCTCCGGCCGCTCCTCCGTTTTCGGTGCTGCGACCTGCATCTCCTGCGGGCGGCTATCTGGAACGGCGCGCAGTATGGCGGAGGTCTGTGGCGTTGCCTGGCGCTGGTTGGGAAGATCGACAGGTCGTCCCGCGGCCACGGTCTGTGCTGACGAATAGGCGCGCGCACCGCCGCCATTGCCACCGCCGGAAGGTCCGCCATTGGCGTAACCCCCGTCACCGTTCGAAAGCTCCAGCAAGCGCCGGGCAGCATCTTCGGGTGCGGGAAGATTGGCAGCGTGCGCCAGCCGGATGAGAACCATTTCGGCAGCGCCGGCCGGGCGCGAGGCGTTTTCCGTTTCCGGTATGCCCTTCAGCAACATCTGCCAGATCCGCGAAAGCGCGGTGACCGCAATCGTGTCGGCAAATTCTGCACCGCGCACGCGCTCTATTTCAGAAAGCGAGGGATCTTCCGCTGCATCCGGCACATATTTCATGCGGGTCACGAGATGGGTGAAATCGGCGAGATCGTTAAGGACCACAACCGGGTTCGCGCCCGCCTCATATTGACCGTTAAATTCCGACAGAGCGGCCGCGACATCGCCTTTGACGACATGCTGGAAGAGATCGACGATGCGGGCCCGGTCGGCAAGACCGAGCATGCCGCGTACCGCTTCAGCTTCCACCCGGCCACCACCATGGGCGATTGCCTGATCGAGCAGCGACAGGCCGTCACGGGCAGACCCTTCCGCCGCGCGGGCGATCATCGAAAGCGCCTGCGGTTCGGCTTCGAAACCTTCCTTGCCGGCGATGGCGGTAAAAAGGCCGACGAGATCGGCGGCGCTGATGCGGCGCAGGTCGAAACGCTGGCATCGTGACAGAACCGTGATCGGAACCTTGCGGATTTCCGTTGTGGCGAAGATGAACTTCACATGCTCCGGCGGCTCTTCCAGCGTCTTGAGCAGGCCGTTGAAAGCCTGCGTCGACAGCATGTGCACTTCGTCGATGATATAGACCTTATAACGCGCCGAGACAGGGCGATAACGCACCTGTTCGATGATTTCGCGAATATCGTCGATGCCGGTATGGGAGGCGGCATCCATCTCGATCACGTCGACATGGCGACCTTCCATGATCGCCTGACAATGTTCACCGGGAATGCGCAGATCGATGGTCGGCTTGTCGATGGTGTCGGTTTTGTAATTCAGCGCTCGGGCGAGAATGCGGGCCGTGGTCGTTTTGCCCACGCCGCGGACGCCGGTCAGCATATAGGCCTGCGCAATACGTCCGGTCTCGAACGCGTTTGTCAGCGTGCGGACCATCGGCTCCTGTCCGACCATCAGATCGGAAAAATCCTTCGGGCGATATTTGCGCGCCAGTACCCGATAGCCGGTCCCGACCTGGGATTCGCTTGATGTGGTGGGTACGCTGTCGTTCATCGCCTCGCCAGTTTGTTTTGCCAGTTTGTCTTGGGGCGCTGAACTGGCCCGGCGAAAGCTGAGCACGTCTTTTAAAAGGTGGGAGGCTGGCACGGCGACCCGTGCCGGGCTCGTTAGGGCTGCTTCCTTCCGGACCTGACCCGGTTGGCGAGTGGCTCGTCCACCACCAACCTCCCGGGGCCACATATCGGCAATATCGACAGCAAATGCAAGCCAAGCATTCAAAAAACTGCTATCACAATGAAAACAAACATGGAGGACACCTTGGAGACATTCCAGCTGGACGAAAGACTGGCGCGCGATAGCGTGCTCGTGACGCGTTTGGGGCTATGTGAACTGCGTTTGCAAAATGACAGCCGCTGGCCATGGCTGGTGCTGGTGCCGCAGCGAGAGGGCGTCAGCGAGCTGTTCGATCTTACTCCGCTTGATCAGGCCGTTCTGACATTCGAGACCAATCTTGTCGCGTCCGCCTTGAAAGAAATTACCGCGGCCACCAAGATCAATGTGGGCGCTCTGGGCAACATCGTCCGGCAACTGCATGTCCATATTATCGCCCGCAATGAAGGCGACACCTGCTGGCCCGGCCCCATCTGGGGTCACGGGACGCCCGTGCCTTATGCCGCGGGCGAAAAGGAAACTTTGATGAAAAAAATCTCCGGCGCACTCTGATGATTTCCATGAAAATTTTTGAAACCACTGCCCCCCATCCCGAAGCAAGTCTGCTGACGGCTTTTTCCAAAAATGCCCTCGATCGTTTCGCGGAAAAGCGGACGGAGGAATGCGTTGCCGATGCCCTGAAAGTCGACGGCACTCATATTTTTGCCTTTTCGGGCAGCCGGCTTGTCCTGAAGCATGACGAACAGGTCATCGACCCCCTGTTTTCCGCCTATGAGCTGGCCGAATTGCAGCCGGATTTCGACAATGCCGTCCTGCTTGGATATCGGGAGACCGGCGAACCGCGAATCGCCGTTCCGGTTGCCGTGGCCGAAGACCAGCTGGCGAGCCACTACAAGCTCGCCGACGCCCGCACGCTTTATCGCGATCACCTGCTGGAAGAGGAATTGCTGAGCGAGGTCGCCCAGGCCGTCAGCCTCACACATTGGAACGCCGACAACCGCTTTTGCGGGAAATGCGGTGGGGCCATGGAGCAGCGAATCGGCGGCTACAAGCGCATCTGCGCCGCCTGCAGCCACACTATTTTTCCACGCACTGATCCCGTCGTCATCATGATGACGATCGATATCGAGCGCGATCTGTGCCTGCTTGGCCGCGGAGCGCATTTTGCGCCGGGCATGTATTCGTGCCTCGCCGGTTTTGTGGAACCGGGTGAGACCATCGAACAGGCTGTTCGCCGTGAAACGCACGAGGAATCCGGCGTCGAAATCGGCCGCGTCCGTTATCACGCCTCCCAGCCTTGGCCGATGCCGCATACGCTGATGATCGGCTGTTATGCCGAGGCGTTGTCTTTTGAGATCGCACGCGATGAGGTCGAGCTTGAGGATTGCCGCTGGTTCACGCGGGAAGAGGTGGCAAAGATGCTGGAGGCCCCGGCGGGCGAAGGTCTTTCTGCGCCGCCCATGGGAGCCATCGCGCATCGCCTGATGCGCGACTGGGTGGAATGGCCAAGGTAGGAGATCGCGGCAGGCTCAGCTCTGGTTGAGCTTGCCGCGCATCGCATGGCCCTTGTAGACGCCGAGAATGCGGACTTTTTCAGAGAAGAAGCGCAGCTCGTCCAGCGCATGCCGCACGGGTTCGTCATCGGGATGGCCTTCAATGTCGGCATAAAATTGCGTCGCCACGAATTTGCCGCCGAGCTGGTAGCTTTCGAGCTTCGTCATATTGATGCCGTTCGTCGCAAAGCCACCCATGGCCTTGTAGAGTGCCGCGGGAATGTTGCGGACGTTGAAAACGAAGGTCGTGACGACGATTTCTTCGCTCGACTGGCGCTTGGCCCAGTTTTCATCGCGGGAAAGCACTACGAAGCGCGTGACGTTGTTTTCCGAATCCTCGACATTCTCGGCGAGAATATCGAGACCGTAAAGGCTGGCGGCAAGACGCGGCGCAAGCGCCGCCATGCTGCGGTCGCCCGTTTCGGAAACGAGCCTTGCCGATCCTGCCGTATCGCCGGCGATGACGGGTTTCCAGCCGTTGGAACGAATGATCTTGCGGCACTGGCCAAGTGCGTGGATGTGGCTGTGGACGGTGCGGATTTCGTCCTTTTTCACGCCCGGCATCACCATCAGCTGAAAGCGGATCGGCATGAAATATTCGCCGATGATATGCAGGCGCGATTCCGGCAGCAGGTGATGAATATCCGCCACGCGGCCGGCCAGAGTGTTTTCGATCGGGATCATGCCGAGATCGGCTTCGCCGTTTTCAATGGCGTTGAACGCATCCTCGAATGTCGGACACGGCAATGGTTCCATGTTCGGAAACATGTCGCGGCAGGCCATGTCGGAGTTCGCGCCGAATTCGCCCTGAAAGGCAATGCGATTGGTGATCAAGCTCATGGGACTGTCCGTTAAAGGGTTCTGCTTGCAAGAATTTTGCGGGCTTTTTCGAGATCGTGCGGCGTATCGACACCGAGCGGTACGGAGCGGACGATCTCGGCATCAATGCGCATGCCCGCTTCGAGAGCACGCAGCTGCTCCAGCCGCTCGCGCTTTTCCAGCGGTGAGGGCGGTAGACTCACGAATGTCTCGAGCGCAGCACGGCGATACGTGTAAAGCCCGATATGATGATAAAGCGGCCCCTCGCCGTAAGGCGCGGTGGTGCGGGTGAAATAAAGCGCGCGCAGACGGGTTTCGGAAAGTGGGCTGCCCACAACTTTCACTACGTTCGGATTGGTTTTTTCTTCCTCGTCGGTGATTTCGACCGTCAGTGTCGCAATGTCGACGGCGGCGTTCTCCAGCGGGCGCAACGAGGCGCGTATAGTTTCCGCCTCGATGGTTGGAAGGTCGCCCTGAACATTGATGACATATTCCGCCTTGCCATAGGGGTCTGCCTTCTGCAGCGCTTCGAAAATGCGATCCGAACCGGATTGATGGTCGTCACGCGTCATCATCACGTCGAAACCGGCATTTTGAACCGCCGAAAATACCTGTTCGTCATCGACCGCGACGACGATTTGCTCCGCGCCGGCCTCACGTGCCCGCTGCGCAACCTGCACGATCATCGGCTTGCCACCAATGTCGGCAAGCGGCTTGCCGGGCAGGCGCGTGGAGGCCATCCGCGCCGGTATGAGGACGACAGCTTTCTCGAAATCCCGATTATTCATCCGACACCCTTCAAATCCCGCCCGAAAAGTGTCAAAACGTCACGGTGTGGGGAGCATTATTCAAGTTGCGCAGGCTGTGCAAAAGCCATAGCTTTCGAGCAATTTCAAGATGCCCGTTATATCGAGCGGATGCGAGGGAGCGCGTTTAGATGAATTCTTATGTTAATATGGGCGTTGGGGCGTTTCTGGGTACAGTATTCGTCCTGATGTCGGTGTCGATTGCGTCCGAGGGCATTTTCCATGCGCCCGCGCCCGAAAAGGAAGGTTACGCCATCGTCGCGGAAGAAAGCAGCGGCGGAACGGGCGGCGGAGAAGCGGCGGCTGCGGCCACCCCGATCGCACAGTTGCTCGCCAGCGCGGACGCCGCCAAGGGCGAAGCGGTCTTCAAGAAATGTACGAGCTGTCATACCGGAGAGAGTGGTGGTGCAAACAAGGTCGGCCCCAATCTCTTCGATGTCGTCAACCGGCCGATCGCCAGCCACGAAGGTTTCAGCTACTCCGCAGCGATGAAGGATTTCTCCAAGGGTGGAGCCGAGCACTGGGATTACGATCATCTCAACTATTTTCTCGAAGCCCCGAAAAAGCACGTTCCAGGCACGGCCATGGGCTTTGCGGGTGTGAAGAAAGAAACGGAAAGAGCAGATCTTATTGCCTATCTCCGCACGCTGTCTGCGAACCCGGCGCCGCTGCCGGATCCGGCTGCAGCTCCCGCGCCGACAAATTGAAGGTGACGACAGTTCATGAGAAAAGCCCGGCAGAGATGCCGGGCTTTTCTTTTCGCAATCTTGCCTTGCCTCTTGAAGATCAGAAGCCCTTGCCGCCCCGCAACTCGGAAATCACCGTTCCGACCATGATCCTGACATCCAGCCAGACCGAAAAATTTTCGACATAATAAAGATCGGAAACGATGCGTGCCCTTGCCTTGTCGCTGCGATCCGTTGGCCCGCGCAGGCCCCGCATCTGGGCAAGTCCCGTGATGCCTGGCCGCATCCGGTGCCGCAGGTGATAGTGCGGAACCAGCTCCTCGTAGAGACGGCCGGCCGCCAGCATGCCGATGGCATGGCAGCGCGGTCCGACCAGCGACATGTCACCCTTGAGCACATTGATGAGCTGTGGCAGCTCATCAATATTCGTGCGCCGGAGAATGGCGCCGATGCGGGTTATTCTCGGGTCATCCTTCACTGTTTGCGCCACGCCGGTAGCGTCGCACATGTCTGTTCTCATTGAGCGAAATTTATAGACGCGAATCTTCCGTCCATTCATGCCCCAGCGGACCTGCGAGAACAGGACCGGCCCGCGGCTGTCGAGTTTGACGAGCGCTGCCACCGTCAGCAGGACGGGAGCCAGTGCGACGAGGGCGATGGACGCCCCCGCAATGTCCATCGTTCTTTTGAGCGCGAACTGGCCGCGTTGTAGTGGAGATACCCGTTTCTCAAAAATGCAGGGCTGCGTTTCCGGTGTCTCGAAAGTGATGGCCGAGGAATAGGGATCGCCGAAAAAAACGGCATGGGATGAGCCTTTAGTACCCAACATAATATAGGATCCTGAAAAACTTATTTTGATAGAAGAAATTTAATTTATATGAACGATTAATAATTCATTTACCCTAAAAAGTCATCCGAAATGTAGCCGTGTCTGGGCAAATATCAATCTAAAGTTAACGTATGCACGCAGGTGTTGCACTTCAGGTGCCGATTCGCCGCCCTGGATGGGGCGGCGGCCGGTTCGGCCACCGAAAAGCGTGAAACGAAAGGGATGAAGGACGTGGACCTCGGTCGCTTCGTCCTTCGTTACCGGGACTTGGCGACGATTTAAAAACCTGTCAGCGACCCATCAGAATGTCGAGCAGGGTGGTTTGTTTCGGTCCCGACACGTCAGGCGCTTCACCGCCAATATCGGCCGGCGGCACAGGGCCGTTGCCGGTGGAATAACGGGGTTCGATATCCCGCGAAGGAATATTAGCCGGCGGCGTCAGCCCTCCCGGCTGCCCATCTGGCTGATTCGGTGTGGGTGATGCCGGCGCCGCGGGATAGGCGCGGTTATCAGTCGTTCCGCCGCCCAGCGCGTTGGAAATGATGTCGCCAATGGAGGAGGGCGCATTCTCCGGCGCCGGTTGCTGCATATCCATGAGCGGCGGCACGCCGCCTGCACCAAGACCGAAGAGGGGCGAAGGCGAAAGACCGGAATGAGCCGCGGTCATGAACTCTTTCCACGCCCTTGCAGGAAGGCCGCCGCCCGTGACCTTTTTCATGGAGGTGCCGTCGTCGTTTCCAAACCAGACGCCGGTCGTCAGATTGCTCGTATAGCCAACAAAGAGCGCATCGCGAAAAGACTGCGTGGTGCCGGATTTCCCCGCTGCCTGCCAGCCCTGCAGGCGCGCGGCCTTGCCGGTACCTTCGGTGATGACGCGCGACAGCATGCCGTTCATCGTGGCGGCAATTTCTTCGCTCAGCACCCGTGGCGGATTGTCATATTTGTTTTCATAAAGCACCTTGCCATCGGCATCGGTGATACGCTTCACGATGTGCGGCGTGGCTTTATAGCCGCCATTCATGAAGGGGGCATAAGAAGCTGTCAGTTCCATCAGCGACACTTCCGAAGTGCCGAGCGCGATGGAGGCATTGTTCTGCAGCTCCGATTCGATGCCCATGCGATGCGCCACCTGTGTCACCCGCTCGGGACCGACCTCCATCACCAGCTGGGCGGCGATGGTGTTCAGGGAGTTGGCCAGCGCCGTGGCCAGTGTCACTTCGCCGCGAAATTTCTTCTCATAATTTTCCGGGGTCCAGTTGCCGATACGAACAGGCCCGTCATTACGAATGGTATAGGGCGTGAGCCCGGATTCGAGGGCGGCGACGTAGACGAAGGGCTTGAATGCCGAGCCGGGTTGCCGTTTTGCCTTGGCGGCGCGGTTAAACTGGCTTTCGGCATAATCCGCACCGCCCACCACGGCCCTGATCGCCCCCGTACCGTCGATGGAAACCAGTGCCGCCTGGGAGGCGCCCTGTTTTTTGCCGTCGCCCTGCAGCACGTGGGTCAGCGCCTTTTCGGCATCGCGCTCGAGATCGGGATCGATTGTCGTATCGACGACGATATCCTGCTTGACCTCGCCAACCAGGCCGCGCACCTCTTCCAGCACCATGTCGGCGGCGTAATGTTCGGCACCGGACCAGAAGCGTTTCGCTTTGGTCGGCGGCTGCGACATGGCGGTCTTGATCTCATCATCGGTAATGAAACCGACGTCGCGCATGGATTGCAGCACGACCTGCGCCCGTTCTTCCGCTGCCTGTGGGTCCCGTGCCGGCGAAAGGCGCGAGGGCGCTTTGAGAAGCCCGGCAAGCATTGCCGCTTCGCCCAGATTGACGTCGCGGGCGGATTTGTTGAAGTAGCGCCGCGAGGCCGCCTCGACGCCATAGGCGTTGGATCCGAAATAGACGCGATTGAGGTACATCGCCAGGATCTGATCCTTGGTGAACTTGTGCTCCAGCCAGAAGGACAGCAGCACTTCCTGAACCTTGCGTTCGAGGGTCCTGTCCGGCGAAAGGAAAAGGTTTTTCGCCAGCTGTTGCGTCAGTGTCGAGCCGCCCTGCACGGTTCGCCCCGTCAGCACATTCGTGACGATGGCACGTCCGAGACCAAGCGGATCGACCCCGAAATGGGAATAAAACCGCCGGTCCTCAATCGCCATCACAGCCTGTGGAATATAGGGCGACATGTCTTCCAGCGCGAGCGCCTCGCCGCCGGTCGTGCCGCGGTTTGCAAGCACGCTGCCATTCACGGAAACGATCTTCACATTCGGCGGACGTTCTGGAATGGACCAGCTGCTGGCACTCGGCATGCGCGCGCCATAATAAAGCACAAGTCCGGCAATCCCGATACCGCCCCAAATGCCCAGCACGATGCACCAATAGACGAGGGACCGGATGAAACCCGTCGCCCCCCGACCTGTGCCGCGGGCGCGCTTTTCGTTTTTCGTCTTGGGTCGGCGTGAAGCCTGTTTCGGTTTCTTCGGCGACTGTTTTGCAGTGCCGCTGATGCGCTCGCTGGCGTCAAGACGCAGATCGTCACCGGACTCGTGGAAATCCCCGAAGGAGGGTTCTACCCGTTCGCGTGATCTACCCTTGCCTGCCATCCAGCCGAAATCGCTCCTTTTGGGGGACCGCCTGTGCCTTGTCGGTCTCAGGCGTCTATGCCTGCGCGATCCTTAATCCAGGATGAAGAGTTTAAATGCGGCAATTTAAGGCGGGGTTAAGCCCAGGCCGGATCAAATCGGCGTCATTGGCAGACGTCGACCCATTCAGCTTTAGTCAGTTCGGCCATCACATGGGGAGAAATCCGCACCGCTGCATTGGTAGCGCCGGCTGCCGGAACCACTTCAAGATAATCTCTCAGCGATATGTCGCAAAACACCGGCAAAGGCGACGGCAAGCCGAAGGGGCATACACCGCCGACAGGATGGCTGGTCACCGCAACCACCTCGTCCGCCCCCAGCATGCGCGGTTTCGTTCCGAAATGATCACGGAATTTCCTGTTGTCGAGGCGTTTCGTACCCGCGGTGACAACGAGCAGAATTGCATCGCCCGCCTTGAGGCAGATCGTTTTGGCGATCTGGTCTGGCTCGACGCCATGTGCTTTAGCGGCGAGCGCAACGGTTGCCGAACTGGCTTCCGTTTCAATGATCGTCACCTCGGGTGATTTTTCGGCAAAAAATGCTCTGACGGATTGAATAGACATGCGTATTTGTTAGGCGGTTAGAAATGGTTGTTCAAGATGTCACGCTTCAGCTATGCAATAATCGCAATGCTGCGCTGCGATAGAATGTCTGTTTTTTGAGCGGCGATGTTGTATGTTCAAAACATCGAAGCGACGCACTCCTCCTCCCAGCGTCGCCCGATTGGACTGACAATACTCCTCCTCCCAATTGTCAGTCAGTTTCAAGAACCCGGCGCACCTCCTCCCGCGCCGGGTTTTTGCTATTTGGCGCTTCCCTTTTTCGAGCCCTGGCGGACCCTTGATGCGATAGTTTCGTTCAAAGAAACTTGACTTTCAGCCCCTTCCAACCTAGTTACTTCGCCATCGATATTTGTTTGACGACCAGAGCTTCGGCGTCTTTCCAGACGCTCACGACGATCTTTTCCTTCAAATTCGACCCCAAGACCGCGCTGCTCGCAGCGCAAATACAATTGCCAACGGAAGGAAATCGTTATGGCGACTGGTACAGTAAAGTGGTTCAACGCAACCAAGGGCTACGGCTTCATTCAGCCGGACGACGGTTCGCAGGACGTATTCGTTCACATCTCGGCTGTTGAGCGCGCAGGTCTGACCGCCCTCAACGACGGCCAGAAGCTTTCTTACGAGCTGATGCAGGACCGCCGCTCTGGCAAGATGTCCGCAGGCAACCTCGTCGCTGCCTGATACGCAACAGGCCCGAAAGGGTTTCTTGCATGAACTGAAAGGCCGGATTTTTCCGGCCTTTTTCTTTGGAAGGAAGTCCGGCGGGCGGGGTCTTGAAAACGGCGGTACGTATACCGATATAGGGTTCAACAGTGTTTCAGATGAAAACTGTCAGGGGCGTCTTAAGATGCCGCTGTTGTTGCGTTAACCAAAGATTAACCAAAGCAGATGATCCTGATTGTGAAAGCAGCGTCGGAAATCGACGCGCTCTGAAACATCAGACCGTTGAACCGCTTTGACCACGGATGTACTGGCATTGACGGAAAACGGATGGAAAGGTCGGGCTTGCCCGGCCTTTTTGTTTTTGGAGTGAGCGGAGGCGCCCGACCAGTGGCGCCTCCTCTTTTTTATTTCGCGGCCAGTGCGTCGAGAATGCGGATCCAGGAGCGAATGCCCTTGTGGAAGGACTGCAGGTCGTATTTTTCATTCGGCGAATGAATGCGATCGTCCGTCAAGCCGAAACCGACGAGCAGCGAATCCATGCCGAGCATCTTCTGGAAATCGCCCACGATCGGGATAGAGCCGCCCATGCCGATCACGACGGCCGGTTTGGGCCACTCTTCCGAAAGGGCGTTCTTCGCCTTGGTCAGGACGGGTGAATCGTATGAAAGCTGGATCGCCGGCGATGCGCCATGCTCGTGGAATTCCACGGAGCAATCAGCCGGAATTTTCGAGCGTACATAGGCCCGGAAGTTTTCGCGAATGGCGGCGGGGTTCTGTTCGCCGACAAGGCGGAACGACACCTTGGCGGAAGCTTTTGCTGCAATAACGGTCTTGAAGCCATCACCGGTGTACCCGCCTATGATGCCGTTGACCTCCGCTGTCGGCCGCGCCCAGGTCTGTTCCAGCACGGAGCGGCCCTTTTCACCCGAGGGAACCGAAAGGCCCACTTCACCGAGGAAGGTTTCTGCGGTGCGGCCCAGCGTTTCCCAGGCAGCCTTGATATTGGCGGGCGTTTCTTCCACGCCGTCATAGAAGCCGTCGAGCGTCACGCGGCCGGTCTCGTCGTGCAGGCCAGCGAGAATGTCGGTCAGGATGTGGATGGGGTTTGCGGCGGCACCACCGAAAAGACCCGAATGCAGATCGCGATCGGCGGCGGTGATGACGATTTCTTCGCCGACCAGACCACGCAGCGCCGCGGCAATGGCGGGCGTATCCCGGTCCCACATGCCGGTATCACAGACCAGGGCATAATCTGCCTTCAGCTCTTCCGCATTCGCTTCGAGGAACGGCTTCAGTGAGGGCGAACCGGATTCTTCTTCACCTTCAAAAAGAATGGTGACGCGCACCGGCAGGCCGCCATTCACGGCCTTGTAGGCGCGGCAGGCCTCCACGAAGGTCATCAACTGGCCCTTGTCATCCGCCGTACCGCGTCCTGTAATCACCTGACGGCCTGCGCCGATATCTTTGACGGCGGGTTCGAAAGGATCGTTTTCCCAGAGATCGAGCGGATCGACCGGCTGTACATCATAATGGCCGTAGAAAAGCACATGTGGGGCGTCTTCATTGGCCGCATCGTGATGCGCCACCACCATGGGGTGACCGGCTGTATCGCGAACGGAGGCGGTAAAGCCGAGCGCTGAAAGCGTTCTCACGAGCCATTCCGCCGCCTTGCGGCACTCGGCCTTGTAAGCGGGGTCCGTGGAAATCGACGGAATGCGAACGAGTTCGAACAGTCGCTCGAGGCTGGAGGTGAGATTGTCATCGGCAGTGGAAAGAATGGGGGAAACGTCTGTCATCGCTGATCCTGTCATGTCTGTCGTGACCCGGCGATAAGACGAAACATCCGGGCATCGCGCATCGCGGGAAACAAGGGCCGGCGTGTCGTGAATCGGCAAACGCGCGGCCGCGGGAACGATAGAGCAGTTCAGGAAAACTGCGAAGCGGTTTCGAGTTGGAAGCGCTATTTTGCTTTTTTTGCGCTCTCGATGGCGCGGCGCATATATTCCAGCAGAAGCTGGCGTTCAAAACGCCGGAAATCCGCAAGCAACATGTCTTCGGTGGCCTCAGAAGCGGCAATGGCATTCGCTTCCAGGTCCCTGCCGCGCTGCGTCAATTCGATGATCTGGGCGCGGCGGTCACCGGGATGCGTCTTTCGCACGATCAGCCCGTCGCGCTCCATGCGTGAGAGCGTGTTAGCAAGCGTTGCCTGTTCGACATCGATTCTGTCGAGCAACTGCCTTTGTGTTAGCCCTTCTTCATGCCAGAGCTCGATGAGAATGGGGAATTGGCCGGGAGAGAAGCCCAATGCGGCGGCTCTTTTCTGCAGCGCCATAGTGAACTCCCGCGCCATTTTGGCGGCGAGATAGATGGCCGATTCATCCCGGGAAAACCCCATTCCTCCGTCCCTCAGACAGTTTGGCCAGGCGGCGCCGGCAATTCAATAGTGCGATATATATCGCACGATATGTTTTTGCCAGCCGGTAACAGGCGCAAAATAAAACCGCCATGGCCTGGAGGGGACGGCCATGGCGGTCATATTGGAGGACAAAGGCCCGGAGAGGGGGAAAGGCCTTTGTCCGGTCTGACGCGGCGGGGGACGAGCCAGCTATCAGACTACGGCGTGATCAGGCGCCGTCCTCTAAGAAATGTGTCTGCAAATGCGGCTTTTCAAGGGAAAGATGGATTACAAATCGGTAAGGTATGAGCCGGCGTTTCAAAACTCTCGCCTCCTGCGCTCAACGTAAACAATCAGCGCAAAACCCACTCCAGCAAGCGCAGCTGTTGTAAATAAAAAAAAGAGTGCCTGACGGCCGACGCCAAGCTCTGAGGGCAAAATGGCCAGAACGAGAAACGCGGTAAAAAGTGCTGCGTTGGCGACAAGATAAAGGGCCGTTCCAGCGGGGCTTTGCAATGCTACGGCGGAAAAACTGCTGAGCCCTTGGATAGCCGTGCAATACATCATGGCTAGCAGCCCGTGATGAAAAATCTCCGTTGCATCACTTCCTCCAAACCAAGAGAGGAGAACAGTGGCGGCGGTCAATGAGATCCCACCTGTTAATGCTGATACTATACGGTCGCGCAAGGTAGGCTCCCTAACTCCGGGAAATTTTTAAAGTGATATCTATTTAACGGTTCTCACCATGTCTGCTTCTCTGAAGCGTTCCCAAAGCAAAATTCGCGCCGCCTACGACTATGACGAACAGGCAGAAATAGAGGATCTGACCGCGCAGATCGTTGGGCAATGGATCAATGACAATTAGCAAGAATATACCGAGAACTGCCGCTTCGAGAGCATGATACTCGAGCATCGTCAAAATGCCACGGCGGTGGTCTCGTTCTCTTGGAAAAAAATGGCGCAGTCCCGTCGTCGCCAGAAGATAAAGTGGTGCAAGCAGGGACTTCTGAAAAATAGCAACCCCATCCTCACCATTGAACCACACGAAAAGACCTGTGGCAGTGGCGAATAAAAGCGCTCCAAAATAAGTTTGTAAGATAGCATTTTTCGACATCGGCTTTTCCCTAGAAATCATCAAAGATATAGCCTCGCATCCGATCTCGACGATAGACCTTTCGCCTCTGGCGCGCTATCCATGCTACCCATGAAAAAAGGCGATCATCTCTTCCTCGTTGACGGGTCCGGTTTCATTTTCCGGGCCTTCCATGCCATCCCGCCGCTGAACCGCAAGTCGGACGGGCTGCCGGTCAACGCCGTTTCCGGCTTCTGCAACATGTTGTGGAAGCTCCTGAAGGATGCGCGCAACACCGATGTCGGCGTGACGCCCACGCATTTTGCGGTAATTTTCGATTATTCATCAAAGACATTCCGCAATGAGCTTTATGATCTCTATAAAGCCAATCGCACGGCGCCGCCGGAAGATCTGGTGCCGCAATTCGGGCTGATACGGGAGGCGACGCGCGCCTTCAACCTTCCCTGCATCGAGACGGAAGGCTTCGAGGCGGACGATATCATCGCCACCTATGCCCGGCAGGCGGAGGCCATTGGGGCCGATGTCACCATCATCTCCTCCGACAAGGATCTGATGCAGCTCGTCACTGCCAATGTCCACATGTACGATGCGATGAAGGACAAGCAGATCGGCATCCCCGATGTCATAGAGAAATGGGGCGTGGGTCCCGAAAAGATGATCGACCTGCAGGCGATGACCGGCGATTCGACCGACAATGTTCCGGGCATCCCCGGCATCGGTCCAAAGACGGCCGCGCAATTGCTGGAAGAATACGGCGATCTAGATACGCTGCTCGCCCGGGCAGGTGAGATCAAGCAGCAGAAGCGTCGGGAAAATATCATCGCCAATGCGGAACTTGCTCGTATTTCCAGACAGCTCGTGGCCCTGAGGACCGACGTGCCGCTGGATCAGCCGCTTGAAGCACTGGTGCTGGAACCTCAGAACGGCCCGAAACTCATTGCCTTCCTGAAGGCGATGGAATTCACCACGCTGACGCGGCGGGTTGCCGAAGCGACAGAGACCGATGCTTCCGCCATTGAGGCCGCCAATGTGCCGGTTCAGTGGGGCGCTGACGCCCATGGTCCCGATCTCGATGCGCCGGGCGCTCCGGCTGCGGGTGAAGCGGCTGCTGGCGTAACGGGCACTGCGGTTTCGCCCGCTATTCCGGCGCGGAAAGGTGTCGGGGAGGGCAGCGCGCCGGCTGATCTTGCCACCGCCCGCCAGACGCTTTTTGCCGCCGCCAAGATCGACACGAGCGCCTACACGACGATCAGGGATCTTGCGACGCTGGACCTCTGGGTTGCGGCGGCGCGGGAAACGGGGGTCGTCGCCTTCGATACGGAAACGACCTCGCTTGATCCGATGCAGGCGGAACTCGTCGGGTTTTCGCTGGCAATCGCCGATAATGGCAAGGATGCCTCGGGCAGCGATATACGCGCCGCCTACATTCCCTTGACGCACAAGACTGGCTCCGGCGGCGATCTATTCAGCGATGGTATCAGGCTCGCCGAAGGCCAGGTGCCCTTTGACGAAGCACTGGTCCGTCTCAAGGACTTGCTTGAAGACGAGGCCGTGCTGAAGGTCGCGCAAAATCTCAAATATGACTATCTGCTCATGAAACGCCATGGCGTCGTCATGCAGAGTTTCGACGATACGATGCTGATCTCCTATGTGCTTGAGGCTGGCAAAGCGACGCACGGCATGGATTCGCTGTCCGAACGTTGGCTCGGCCATACGCCGATCCCCTATAAGGACGTGGCGGGATCGGGCAAGTCGAGCGTTACCTTCGATTTTGTCGACATCGACAAGGCGACGGCATATGCAGCGGAGGACGCTGACGTCACCTTGCGGCTGTGGATGGCGCTGAAGCCGCGGCTTGTTTCAGAACGGCTGACCAAGGTTTACGAGCGGCTGGAACGTCCGCTTGTGCCTGTTCTGGCGCATATGGAGGAGCGTGGCATCACCGTCGACCGGCAAATCCTCTCACGTCTTTCCGGCGAACTCGCCCAGAAGGCGGCAGCGTTTGAAGAGGAAATCTACGAGCTGGCCGGCGAGCGTTTCAACATCGGCTCGCCAAAGCAGCTCGGCGACATCCTGTTCGGCAAGATGGGCCTGCCGGGCGGCTCCAAGACCAAGACCGGCCAATGGTCGACCTCAGCACAGGTGCTGGAGGATTTGGCAGCGGAAGGTATTGAACTACCCCGCAAGATCGTCGACTGGCGGCAGCTGACGAAGCTGAAATCCACCTATACGGATGCTTTGCCGGGATATATCCACCCGGAGACGAAACGTGTGCATACATCCTATGCGCTGGCCTCCACCACAACAGGCCGTCTGTCGTCCTCGGAACCGAACCTTCAGAACATCCCCGTCCGCACGGCGGAAGGGCGAAAAATCCGCACGGCTTTCATCTCCACGCCCGGCCACAAGCTTCTTTCCGCCGACTACAGCCAGATCGAACTGCGCGTGCTGGCCCATGTCGCCGATATTCCGCAGCTTCGAAACGCCTTCGAAAACGGCATCGACATTCATGCCATGACGGCTTCGGAAATGTTTGGCGTGCCTGTCGAAGGCATGCCCTCGGAAGTGCGCCGCCGCGCCAAGGCCATCAATTTCGGCATTATCTACGGTATTTCGGCTTTCGGTCTCGCCAACCAGCTCGGTATCGCCCGTTCTGAAGCCGGCGAATATATCAAGAAATATTTCGAGCGTTTTCCCGGCATCCGCGACTACATGGAGGCGACAAAGGCTTTCGCCCGTGAGAACGGTTATGTCGAGACGATTTTCGGCCGCCGCGCCCATTATCCGGAAATCCGCTCGTCCAACCCTTCCGTGAAGGCCTTCAACGAGCGCGCCGCCATTAACGCCCCGATCCAGGGCTCCGCGGCGGATATAATACGGCGCGCCATGGTCCGTATCGAACCGGCGCTGGAGGCTGAAAACCTGTCCGCCCGCATGCTGTTGCAGGTGCATGACGAACTCATCTTCGAGGTCGATGAAGCGGAAATCGAGAAAACTCTGCCCGTCGTCGTCTCGGTCATGGAAAATGCGGCCATGCCGGCAATCTCCATGAAGGTGCCATTGCAGGTGGATGCCCGCGCGGCTGACAACTGGGACGAGGCGCATTGACCGGCTTTTGGCCGGTCCATGTCATGGCTGTGTCGCGTGCACGGATTAGAGGAAACGCTTCACGAGGAGTTTCCCATGCACGCCCCGCTCGTCTCGAAAGATCTCGGCTATATTTCTGCTGCCTGTCATGATCAGCCGCCGCGCCATCTCGGCAGCCGCTTTAATGAGAATGGTGAGTTTCTGCCTGAGCCGGGCAATACGGTCGTCTGCCATCTTGTCGGGGGCTCGCAGACCGAAAACGCAATCATTGCGACGCGTCAGCGCTTCCTGGATATGCCGGAGGCATCCCAGCTTGCTTTCACACCGGCTTCCAGCCTGCACATGACGGTGTTTCAGGGCATCATCGAGTTTCGGCGTGCTCTGCCCTATTGGCCGCAGACAATGCCGCTTGATACACCGATCGACACGATGACGGACTATTATCGCGACCGCCTTTCTGCTTTTCCGGCGCTGCCGGGATTCAACATGCAGGTCACCGGTTTACGGCCGGTAGGTCTGGTCCTGACGGGAGCCACGCCCGAGGATGATCGCATTGCGGCCCTGTGGCGGGATACATTCGCCGATTTCTTCGGCTATCGCCATCCTGATCATGACAGCTACGAGTTTCACATCACCCTGTCCTACATCATCAGCTGGTTCAAGCCTGAGTGCCTGCCGCGCTGGCAGGCGATGCTTGACGAGGAACTGGAAAAGCTGCGTGCCGCGGCGCCAGTTATGGAGATGCGTCCGCCGGCTTTCTGTGAATTCAGGGATATGAACCACTTCAAGGAGCTGGTTGTTTTCGATAGAAGGTGAAGCATGATTGGCATTGCCTGAGGGCAGTTTGCCGCATGGTTTTTGCCGAATCGGAAAAAATGCGCGTCAGGGCTGGTCAAAGCCCGTTTGGGCATGTATAAGCGCGCCAAATTTCCGATATCGAGACATCCGACATTCGGCCTTTGGTTCTGGCCGGTTCCGTTGTTTCGCCGCTTAAGTGGAGTAACAAAAATGGCTGTACCAAAAAGAAAAACAAGCCCGTCCAAGCGTGGCATGCGCCGCTCGGCTGACGGTCTCAAGTCTGCGACCTATGTTGAAGACAAGAACTCCGGCGAACTGCGCCGTCCGCACCATATCGATCTGAAGACCGGTATGTATCGCGGCCGTCAGGTTCTGACGCCGAAGGAAAGCGCATAAGCTTTTCCGACGTGACTTTGCAAAAACCGGCCCTCGTGGCCGGTTTTTTGTTTTTAGCGAGCTATAACGGTGTCCAGCGCTCACTTGGAAAATCTCGTCACTCCTCCTACACTCGCTTCGGGAGAGCGGGTTAGATGCCTGCCGCGTGAGGGGAGTTTCGGTGAAATATCGCTGGATTTTGTTGATGATGCTCGGTCTTGGCCTCGGTTACGGCGCCGTGACAAAAGGAAGCGGCGTCATTGCAGAAAGCTATTTCGGTGAAATGTCCGAGCAGGGGCGCACGACGCTCCGGCTTGCCGTCTCCGCCCTTGGCGGGCTGTTGAACCGTTACGAGCCGCTGCCTGCCTTGATTGCAGATCATGATGACATTGAGGAGCTGGTCGCACATCCCAAGGATGAAGCCCTGCGACAGCGCGCCAATGTTTACCTCAAATCCATCAACACCCTGCTGGAATCCTCCGATATCTACATCATTACGCTGGATGGCGAGACAATCGCGGCCAGCAACTATGATGGTCCGACAAGCTTCGTCGGTGAGAATTTCAGCTACCGTCCCTATTTTCAGGATGCGGCGAAGGGCCTGCAGTCGCGGTTCTTCGCGCTCGGCACGACCTCGCACAAGCGCGGATATTATTTCTCCGCGCCTATTCTCTTCAATGCGGAAATAAAGGGCGTCATCGTCTTCAAGGTCGACATCGAAGGCATAGAGGCCTCCTTCGGCGATGGCGAAAACCGTATTCTTGTGTCGGATCCCGAAGGCATCATTTTCATGACCGGCACGCCGCAATGGCTTTACTCCGGCCTGATGCCGCTGACGCCCGAAAGACTGGCGCGTACCGAGGCCTCACGCCGTTACGCCAATGCCACACTGAAGGAACTGCCGCTGAAACACGGCAGTTTCGGCTCGCATCAGCTGATGACGATTACCCAGAATGAGGGGGACAGGGAATATATGGTCCTGTCTCAGCCGATGGCGGATGCAGGATGGACCGTCAGCGTGCTGATGGATACCGGTTCATTGCGGACACAGGTGAAGACGGCAATGATCGCGATCATCCTGTGCCTGTGTCTGGCAGCCGCGCTCATTGCGGCGATGCTGCAGAGACGGCGACGGCTGCGTGAACGGCTGACCCATCAGGCAGAAGCCCAGGCGGAGCTGGAACGGCGGGTCGAGGAACGCACTGCCGATCTGGCGCGTGTGAACCAGGAGATCGAACACGAAATTGCCGAACGCCGCCAGACGGAAAAACAATTACGTAAGATGCAGAATGATCTGGTGCAGGCGGGCAAGCTTGCGGCGCTCGGACAAATGTCGGCGGCCTTGTCGCATGAAATCAACCAGCCGCTTGCCGCAGCCAAGAATTATGCCGAAAACGCGTCGCTTCTTGTAGAGCGCGGGCGGCTGGACGAGGTCAGGGAAAACCTCAGGCGCATTTCGGGGCTGATCGATCGCATGGCCTCGATCAGCAGGCACCTCAGGAATTTCGCCCGAAAGCCGAACGAAAAAATGACTGCGGTCAGCCTGGAAACCGTGCTTCGCGACACGCTTGAAATCGTCGGTGCCCGGTTGAAGGCCGCCAATGCGGTGCTGGATGTCAATCTCGGCCCGGTGCCACTTGCGGTGAAAGCTGGTCCGGTGCGGCTGCAGCAGGTGCTCGTCAACATCATTTCCAACGCGGCGGACGCCGTGGAGGGGCGCGAGGATCGGCGCATCGCGCTCGAGGCCGTACAGCACGGCCAGACGGTTTCCGTCTTCATCCGCGACCGGGGACCAGGCGTTCCGCCGGCAATTTCGGATCGCATCTTCGATCCGTTTTTCACCACAAAGGGTGTGGGGCGTGGCCTCGGCCTCGGGCTTTCCATCTCCTATAACATCATCAAGGATTTTGGCGGCCAGTTGCGGGTGAGAAATCATGAGGAAGGGGGCGCGGAATTCGAGATCGAATTGCCCGCCGCCGCCTGGCGCATGGAGGCGGCTGCGGAATGACCATGTCGCGGGTTTTGCTGATCGATGACGAAGAGGAACTGCGCTTCTCCACTGCCCAGGCGCTGGAGCTTTCCGGTTTTGCCGTCACCATGCTGGCGAGCGCCGAACACGCGCTCGAACTCATCGGCTACAGTTTTGATGGTGTCGTGGTCAGCGACATCCGCATGCCCGGCATGGACGGCATGACGCTGCTGCAGAAGGTGAGGGAGCTCGATGCGGAAATACCTGTGATTCTGATGACGGGTCACGGGGATGTTCAGCTGGCGGTCAACGCCATGCGCAATGGCGCCTATGATTTCATCGAGAAGCCGTTCACACCGCAATATCTCGCGGGCATCATCAAGCGGGCCAATGACCGGCGGGCGCTGGTGCTGGAAAATCGCCGTCTCAAGGCGGTGGCGGGCAAGCATGACGATCTCGAAACGCGCCTGCCGGGCAGAACCCAGGTGATGGTCGATCTGCGGTACCGCATTCGCGCCATCGGTGCGACGGATGCCGATACATTGATCGTCGGAGATACAGGCGCAGGCAAGGAGGTGGTTGCGCGGGCATTGCACGATATCAGCAGCAGAGCCAACCGGCCCTTTGTCGCGATCAACTGTGCGGCGCTTCCGCAGACATTGATTGAGAGCGAGTTGTTTGGTCACGAGGCCGGCGCCTTTCCGGGCGCGCTGCGCCCACGTTATGGCAAGTTCGAACACGCGCGCGGCGGCACCATTCTGCTGGATGAAATCGGCTCTATGCCTTTCGAACTGCAGGGCCGATTGCTTCGCGTGCTGCAGGAAAGAGTGATTACCCGTCTCGGCTCGAATGAAACGGTCGAACTCGACGTGCGCTTCATTGCCACCAGCAAGGTAGATCTGGAACAGGAAGTTGCGGCTGGCCGTTTTCGCGCCGACCTTCTTTACCGCCTCAACGTCGCGACAATTCTCGTGCCATCGCTCTCGCAGCGCAGTGCGGATATTCCGCTGCTCTTCCTCCATCTGGTACGGGAAGCTGCCGCCCGCTACGGGCGGGAGGATATGGAAGTGCCGCAGCACCTGCTCTCCGCTGTTTCGCTCAGGGAATGGCCGGGCAACGTCCGGGAATTGCGCAACGCTGCGGACCGCTTCGCGCTGGGCCTGGAAACCGACGTGTCCGATGCGTCGCCGGCGTTTCAGGATGATGGCAGGTCGGCTCTTGCCCCGAGGGTCGCGGCATATGAAAAAAGCCTGATTGCGCAGGCCATCGCAGCCCATGGGGGAAATCTGAAATCCGTTTATGAGAACCTCGGCATCTCCCGCAAAACCCTTTACGAGAAGATGCAGAAATACGAGCTTCACCGGCATATGACCGAGATCTGATGGGTGGATTTCCACCCATCTTTAGGCCGTCATGGGTTGAAATCCACCCATTATCTTTGGTTACACGGATAAAACTGCGTTTCATCGCAACAGTGCCGTTGCTGAATGTCACTTCGGGATCGCAAATATCGTCACCCCGGCCGCCATGGAGGAGCATGCGCGGCTGAAGTGGCGATCATTTTCATCCGGGAGGAATCGATGAAAATACTGAAGACAGTTTCCGGCCTTGCTGCCGCCGCTGCCGTTTCCCTTTTCGCGCTGTCCGCATCCGCTCAGACCTATCCCGAGCGTAACATCACCATGGTCGTGCCTTTCTCGGCTGGCGGCCCGACGGACACGGTGGCGCGTCTTGTGGCTGAATCCATGTCGAAGGATCTTGGCCAGCAGATCATCGTGGAAAATGTCGGCGGCGCCGGCGGCACGCTTGGCGCTGGCCGCGTTGCCTCCGCAGATCCCGATGGTTACACCATCCTTCTCCACCACATCGGCATGGCGACTAGCGCCACGCTCTATCGAAAGCTCGCTTACGACACGACAAGTGCTTTCGAATATGTTGGTCTGGTCACGGAAGTGCCGATGACCATCCTGTCGCGCAAGAACCTTGAGACCACGGACCTCAAGGGGCTGATCGATTACGCCAAGGCGAACAAGGACAAGGTCACCGTTGCCAATGCCGGCATCGGCGCGGCCTCTCATCTGTGCGGCATGCTGTTCATGAGCGCCATCGAGACGCCGCTCGTTACCGTTCCCTACAAGGGCACCGGTCCTGCCATGACCGACCTGCTCGGTGGCCAGGTGGACATCATGTGCGACCAGACCACCAACACCACCAAGCAGATCCAGGGCGGCACTGTGAAGGCTTACGCCGTAACCTCGCCGAAGCGGCTGGATGTGCTGAAGGACGTGCCGACAGTTGCCGAAGCTGGCTTGCCCAAACTCGAAGTCGGCATCTGGCACGGCATCTACACGCCGAAGGGCACGCCTGCGGAAATCAACGAAAAGCTCTCCAAGTCGCTGCAGATCGCGCTGAAGGACAAGAATGTCGCGGCGCGTTTTGCGGAGCTCGGCACTACGCCGTCGCCGGAAAGCGATGCGACACCGGCGGCGCTGAAGGCCAAGCTTGAGAGCGAAATCGCCCGCTGGAAGCCGGTGATTGAGGCTGCCGGCCAATATGCCGACTGATGAACGCGGAAAGACCGGCGGTTTCCTGCCGCCGGTCGACCGTGATCAACTTTAACAGGCGAACCGGCTGAATGTCGGGCGCCGTGGAGGGGCATCTTTCATGAAGTCGTTATTTAATGACCCTGCCGAAGCAGTCTGCGGGGCAATTTTTATGGGGCTTGGCGTCTTTTTTGCCTTGCAGTCCTATGGTCTGGAAATCGGAACCGCCTTCCGTATGGGGCCGGGCTACTTCCCGCTGGTACTCGCGATCATCCTGATCCTGCTTGGCGGCGTCATATTCCTGCGCGCAACCCGGCCGGCTGGCGAGGGCATCGGCGCAATCGCCTGGCGCGGCATATTTTTCATCCTGCCCGCGCCGATCTTTTTCGGTTTCACTGTTCGGGGCCTGGGTTTTGTGCCGGCGCTGTTTTTCAGCGCGCTCATTGCGTCCTTCGCCTCACACAAGATGAGCCCGTTGATGGCGGTCGTTCTTTCCGCGGCTATCACTGTCTTTTCCGTCGCTGTTTTCAATTATGGTCTTGGCCTGCCTTTCCAGCGCTTCGGCCCCTGGCTCAACTTCTGAGGTATAGCGATGGATTTGCTCGATAATCTTGCGCTCGGTTTCGTCACCGCCTCGTCGCTGGCAAACCTCTTTTTCTGCCTGATCGGCGTGCTGCTTGGCACCCTCATCGGCGTTCTGCCCGGCATCGGCGCGACGGCGACGATCGCCATGTTGCTGCCGATCACCTTCCAGCTTGAGCCCGTCTCGTCGCTGATCATGCTCGCCGGCATCTATTACGGTGCGCAATATGGTGGATCGACCACGGCGATCCTGATCAACATGCCCGGCGAATCGTCCTCTGCCGTCACCGCCATCGATGGTTACCAGATGGCACGCAAGGGCAAGGCGGGTGCGGCGCTTGCCATCGCCGCCATCGGATCGTTCTTCGCCGGCACGGTGTCAACCTTCCTCGTCGCAATCTTCGCGCCGCCGCTCACGGCAATCGCGCTGGAATTCGGCGCGGCGGAATATTTCTCGCTGATGGTCGTCGGCCTCGTGTCGTCCATCGCGCTCGCCCATGGCTCCATCGTCAAGGCGTTGGCCATGGTCGTGCTTGGCCTGCTGCTCGGTCTCGTCGGCACGGATATCTATAGCGGCACGCCGCGCTTCACCCTTGGTATCCGCGAATATGCCGATGGCCTGAATTTCGTGGCTGTGGCTGTGGGTGTCTTCGGTATCGCCGAAATCCTGCGCAACCTCGAAAACGAGCGGACCCGTTCGGTGCTGATCGCCAAGGTTAGCGGCTTGATGCCGACCAAGGATGATTTCAAGCGCATGGTAGGGCCGGTTCTGCGCGGCACGGCCATTGGTTCGGCTCTCGGCATCCTGCCGGGTGGCGGGGCGATCCTTGCCGCCTTTGCCTCCTACACCGTGGAGAAACGTGTCTCCAAGAACCCGGAAGAATTCGGTCATGGTGCGGTCGCCGGTGTGGCCGGTCCGGAATCGGCCAACAATGCCGGTGCCCAGACGTCGTTCATTCCGCTGCTCACGCTCGGCATTCCGGCCAATCCGGTGATGGCGCTGATGATCGGCGCGATGATCATTCAGGGCATCGTTCCCGGTCCGAATGTGGCGACCGAACAGCCGGCACTGTTCTGGGGCATCATCGCCTCCATGTGGATCGGCAATCTGATGCTCGTCATCCTCAACCTGCCGCTGATCGGCCTGTGGGTGAAGCTGCTGACGGTGCCCTACTACGTGCTCTTCCCGATCATCATGGCCTTCTGCGCCATCGGGGTCTACAGCGTCAATTCAAACGTCTTCGATCTCTATGCCGTCGCCTTCTTCGGCTTCATCGGCTACGTGCTGGTGAAACTGCGCTGCGAACCTGCCCCTTTGCTGCTCGGCTTCGTGCTCGGTCCGCTGCTGGAGGAGAACCTGCGGCGCGCCATGATCCTGTCGCGTGGCGATCCGTCGACCTTCGTGACCCGGCCGATCAGCGCCACCCTGCTTTTCATTGCGCTCGCCGTGCTGATCATCGTCTTCCTCCCCAGCGTGAAAAAGAAGCGCGAAGAGGTTTTCGTAGAAGAAGACTGAGAATGCGATAAACTCAAAAGGCCGGCGATGTCTCCATCGCCGGCTTTTCTGTCTCTGTTTCCGCCATGCCGAATTCGCTTCACGAAAGCGACATATAGTTGACTCGCGAGCCTTTAGGCCCAAGGAAGGGCTGGAAAGAGAGGTCACCATGACGTCGGAAACCGAAGAACGGATCATCGCGCTCGAGGAAACGGTCGCGCATCAGTTGAAGGTGATAGAGGAACTGTCCGACCAGCTGGCGGAGCAGTGGAAGGTTGTTGAACAGACCCGCGCCAAGCTTGATCGCCTGACAGAGCGGTTCCTGAGCCTTGAGGAGCAATCGCTGGACGCGCCTGCCATCACAAGGCCACCGCATTACTGACGGGAGAACAGGATGAAAAACGACACAGCCAAGCTCGCTGAAGAAATCGTCGACTTCTGGAAGAAGGCTGGCCCGGAAAAATGGTTCGACAAGGACGCCGCCTTCGACAGTCACTTTCACGACCGGTTCCGTGACGCTCATTTCGCTGCCGCGAGGCGGGAACTGGATGGCTGGCTGGAGGGTGCAGAAAGCAGCCTCGCCTTGATGCTGCTGCTGGATCAGTTTCCGCGCAACTGCTTTCGCGACACGGCGCACATGTATGCGACCGATCCTCTGGCGCGGCTTTTGGCCGATGAAGCCATCCGGCGCGGACATGATCAGGCGGTGAGTGAGGATCTGCGGGTCTTCTTCTATCTACCGTTTTCTCACGCAGAAGATCTGGAGGCGCAGCACCGGGCGTGCCGTCTCAATCGGCCGCTTGGCGGGCTTTATCTGCATCACGCCGAAGAACATCGCGAGATCATCGAACGTTTCGGCCGCTTTCCGCACCGTAACAAGATATTGTTGCGGGAAACGACACCGGAGGAGCGGCGATATCTGGAAGAGGGCGGCTTTTCAGGCTGACCCCAAAAAGAAAACGCCGCCAGTCCAAGGGATGGCGGCGTTTCTGATGGTGAAGAACGGCGGCACTCAGCCGTCGAAGAATTCCTTCATCCGGGCGAAGAAGCCCGTCGATTCCGGATTATTCTCCTTGGAAGACAGCTGCTCGAACTCCTGCAGCAGCTCGCGCTGTCGCTTGCTGAGTTTCTGCGGCGTCTCGATCTGAATCTGGATATAGAGATCGCCCGTCTGCGCCGAACGCAGCACCGGCATGCCCTTGCCCTTCAGACGGAACTGCTTGCCCGGTTGGGTGCCTTCCGGAACCGTGACGCGCGACTTCGTGCCATCGAGCGTCGTGACATCGAAGGTGCCGCCAAGCGCTGCCGTCGTCATCGAGATCGGCACGGTGCAATAGAGATCGGCACCGTCGCGCTGGAAGAACTCATGCGGACGCACGGACAGGAAGATATAGAGATCGCCCGCCGGACCGCCACGCATTCCGGCTTCGCCTTCGCCCTGCAGACGAATGCGTGTGCCGTCCTCGATGCCTGAGGGAATATTGACCGAGAGCGAACGCTCTTCCGTTACACGGCCCTGACCATGGCACTTGCCGCAGGGGTCGGAGATCGTCTGTCCACGGCCATGGCAGGTGGGGCAGGTGCGCTCCACCGAGAAGAAGCCCTGAGCGGCGCGCACGCGGCCTGAACCCTGGCAGGTGGCGCATGTCTTCGGCTGCGTGCCGGGCTTGGCGCCCGAGCCGGAACAGACGTCGCAGGTGATCGAGGTCGGAACCCTGATCTGCGCCGTCTTGCCGGTGAAGGCTTCTTCCAGCGTGATTTCCATGTTGTAGCGAAGATCGGCACCGCGTTCGCGACCGCCGGAAGATCGGCGCGCGCGACCGCCGCCCATCATCTCGCCGAAGATGTCTTCGAAAATATCCGAGAAGCCGCCATTGGCGAAACCGCCGCCGCCAAAGCCGCCACCGCCGCCCATGCCGCCATTTTCAAAGGCCGCATGGCCGAAACGATCGTAGGCCGCGCGCTTCTGCGGATCCTTCAACGTTTCGTATGCTTCGTTGATTTCTTTGAATTTCCGTTCGGAATCGGCATCATCAGGGTTTTTGTCCGGATGGTACTTCATCGCGAGTTTGCGGAAGGCGCTTTTCAGCTCTTTTTCGTCCGCAGTCTTGCTGACGCCGAGTGTTTCGTAAAAGTCTGCTTTCGCCATTCAGTTAACAAGCCCCGCAAATGGATTTCCGGCTGCACGCGGCAGCCGGATGTCTTGCATAAATTGTCAGGAGACGGAAAGTCGCGCGATTATGCGGACTTCTTGTCGTCCTTGATTTCTTCGTAGTCAGCGTCGACGACGTCATCCTTGCCGCCTTCGGAAGCATCGCCAGCCTCGGCCTGCTGCGCTTCATAGATGGCCTGACCGAGCTTCATGGACACTTCCATGAGAGTCTGGGTCTTCGCCTGGATGTCGTCGGCGTCAGGCTCGGAAGCCTCAACCGCGGTCTTCAGGGCGGCAATGGCGTCTTCGATCGCCTTGCGGTCGGTTTCGGAAACCTTGTCACCATATTCCTTCACCGACTTCTCGGTGGAGTGGATGAGGCTTTCAGCCTGGTTCTTGGCTTCCACGCCCGCACGACGCTTCTTGTCGGCCTCAGCATTGGCTTCGGCGTCCTTGACCATCTTTTCGATGTCGGCGTCAGAAAGGCCACCGGAGGCCTGGATGCGGATCTGCTGTTCCTTGCCGGTGCCCTTGTCCTTGGCCGAAACCTGGACGATACCGTTCGCGTCGATATCGAAGGTAACTTCGATCTGCGGAACACCACGCGGTGCCGGCGGCAGGCCAACGAGGTCGAACTGACCAAGCAGCTTGTTGTCCTGCGCCATTTCGCGCTCACCCTGCGAGACGCGGATGGTCACGGCCGACTGGTTGTCTTCGGCGGTCGAGAAGGTCTGGCTCTTCTTCGTCGGGATCGTCGTGTTGCGATCGATCAGACGCGTGAAGACGCCACCCAGCGTTTCGATGCCGAGCGACAGCGGGGTCACGTCGAGCAGCAGAACGTCCTTGACGTCGCCCTGCAGAACGCCAGCCTGAATGGCCGCGCCCATGGCAACAACTTCATCAGGGTTCACGCCCTTATGCGGCTCCTTGCCGAACAGCTGCTTGACGACTTCCTGCACCTTCGGCATGCGGCTCATGCCACCGACGAGAACGACTTCATCGATCTCGGAAGCGGAGACGCCGGCGTCCTTGAGCGCTGCCTTGCAAGGTGCAACGGTGCGCTGCACGAGGTCGTCGACCAGGCTTTCGAACTTCGCACGGGTCAGCTTCAGCGTCAGGTGCTTCGGACCGGAAGCGTCAGCCGTGATGAACGGCAGGTTGATTTCGGTCTGCTGCGAGGACGACAGTTCGATCTTCGCCTTTTCAGCAGCTTCCTTGAGGCGCTGCAGAGCGAGCTTGTCGTTCTTCAGATCGATGCCCTGATCCTTCTTGAACTCGCCGGCCAGATACTCGACCAGACGCATGTCGAAGTCTTCACCGCCAAGGAAGGTATCGCCGTTGGTGGACTTCACTTCGAAGACGCCGTCGCCGATTTCCAGAACGGAAATATCGAAGGTGCCGCCGCCAAGGTCATAAACGGCGATCGTCTTGCCGTCCTTCTTGTCGAGGCCGTAAGCGAGTGCTGCCGCGGTCGGCTCGTTGATGATGCGCAGAACATCAAGGCCGGCGATGCGGCCGGCATCCTTGGTTGCCTGGCGCTGCGCGTCGTTGAAGTACGCCGGAACGGTGATGACGGCCTTCTCGACCTTTTCACCGAGATAGGCTTCAGCGGTTTCCTTCATCTTCTGCAGGATCATCGCGGAAATCTGCGAAGGGGAATAATTCTTGTCCTGCGCCTTCACCCAGGCGTCGCCATTGTCGCCCTTGACGATCTCGAAGGGAACAAGAGCCTTGTCCTTCTCGACGGTCGGGTCTTCATAACGGCGGCCGATCAGGCGCTTTACCGCAAACAGGGTGTTCGTCGGATTGGTGACCGCCTGGCGCTTGGCCGGCTGGCCGACAAGGCGTTCGCCGTCATCGGAAAATGCCACCATGGACGGCGTGGTACGTGCGCCTTCCGCGTTTTCAATAACTTTCGTGTCCTTGCCATCCATCACTGCGACGCAGGAGTTGGTTGTGCCAAGGTCGATACCGATTACTTTTGCCATGCTCTTCTCTCCTTGAAGCGCGCTGTCTGAACCCCGTGAGGCATTCCTTTGACAGCACCTTGACTTGGATTTGCAGCCTTCGCTGCTGTTATGCGGCGTATATAAGGAGCGATTTTTGCGGCTGCAAGGCGCAAGAGCAGGGGAAAGGCAGCAAAAAAGCGCCGGAAACTCTTTCTTTGCAGATGCATAGCCATCAAGGCTTGCGTAAGCCGAAAAACGCGACTTTGACGCTATGCTGCGCAGTCGTCCGGCGCCGCAGGCACAAGGACTTCCGGGATGCCACTATAATGGTTTGAAGTGGGCGAAATGGCGGACAGGGTGGGATTCGAACCCACGGTACGCTTTCACGCACACACGCGTTCCAGGCGTGCGCCTTAAACCACTCGGCCACCTGTCCTTTTTCAAGTCTGCATGTCATGAAGAATGCAAATCACTGGAACGGCGCGATATATACCGATGAATTCGCAGGGATCAACACGAATCTGACAGTTTTTTGAATTGTCGGCAATTTCATGCCTTTCGATGCGATTGCAATCGCGTTTTCCGGCCTTTATCCATGCAGGAAATGTTTCAAAATGTGGCTGCCGTAAGCGGCAGACCGTGAGCGAGGTATCCCAATGAAAGCTTTTTTGCGTTTTTTGAGCTTTCTTTTCCTCGCCGCAGCGATTTTTCTGGGTGTGCTCGATTCGATCCGCTCTGTTTCCACGTCATCAGTCACCATCACCGGCATATTGTCAGTCTGGAACTATCTTCTTCCTGCTTCGCGAACCATGGTGGAAGCGTCTCTGGCTCACTATATTCACCCTGAAGCGTGGCGCTTCATAGAAAATGCCCTGTCGGCACTGCCTGCATTTGCCTTTTTCCTCGCTCTGTCCCTCCTCTGCTGGATGGCCGGTTACAGAAAATACAAGGCGACGAGACGTTTGGCGGTCTGACGGGGCTGGCGCCCGCGGATGTGAACCGTGAGAAGCGGCGGAACTGGCCGCATGGAGGACCGAATGTTCCTGTTCGATACGCTTTCTAAAAAAACGACGATGCCGACCGAAGAGACGGCGTTGCCTGGCCGTGAAGAGGCTCTCGTTGTGCCGGAACTTCACTTCGTCAACGGCAGACCTCTGAAGGGGCCTTATCCGGATGGCTTCGAGACCATCTATCTCGGCATGGGTTGCTTCTGGGGCGCGGAGCGGTTGTTCTGGAAGACGCCCGGCGTTTGGGTGACGGCGGTCGGTTATGCCGGCGGCTTTACCCGCAACCCGACCTATCAGGAAACGACGACGGGTCAGACGGGCCATGCCGAGGTGGTCAAGGTTGTCTACGATCCGGCGGTGATCTCGCTCGGGGCGCTCTTGAAGATATTTTTCGAGGAGCATGATCCCACTCAAGGCATGCGGCAGGGCAACGACATCGGCACGACCTATCGTTCCGCCATTTATGCAACGACGGAAGGGCAGCTGCAGCAGGCGCAGAAAGCTCGAGACGCATTTCAGCAGGCTCTGGAAGAGGCTGGCCATGCCGGCGCCATCACCACCGAGATCGGGCCGCTTGAAACCTTTTATTACGCTGAGGACTATCACCAGCAATATCTTGCCAAGAACCCGAGTGGCTACTGCGGCCTCAGGGGAACCGGCGTAAGCTGTAATATCGACTAGTTTTTTTGCAGTTCTGCCCGGTGGAAAGACTAAAAAATCGCCAGATCAAAGTTTTTCCACCGGGTCAAAAAAACCGGATGAATTTTTCATTGAGCCATGCAAGGATATGAGGCAAGCACAGCCGGTATAACGGCTGGCGGTTCCGCAGACATTCCCGGGAAACGGGATTGCGGGAGGACCCTTAAAATATCAATTGCAACAACAGGGCTGCACAATGAAAAAATCCCTTCTGACGCTTTTTGCGCTTGCCGCAATGTCGGCCTCCGCGCTCGCCGCGGATATCAAGCCTGCGCTGGTCTATGGCACGGGCGGCAAGTTCGACAAGTCGTTCAACGAGGCCGCTGCGGCCGGCGCTGAAAAGTTCAAGGCGGAAACCGGCATCGAATTCCGCGATTTCGAACCGACCAGCGACACGCAGGGCGAACAGGCCATCCGCAACTTCGCCAGCAAGGGTTTCAACCCTGTCGTCGCCGTATCCTTCGCCTGGACCTCGGCCATGGAAAAGGTTGCCGCCGAATTCCCCGACACCAAGTTCGTGATCGTCGATTCCGTCGTTGAACTGCCGAACGTCCGCTCGGTCGTCTACAAGGAGCACGAAGGTTCTTACCTCGTCGGTCTGCTGGCCGGCATGGCTTCCAAGACCGGCAAGGTCGGGTTTATCGGCGGCATGGACATTCCGCTGATCCGCAAGTTCGCTTGTGGTTACGCTCAAGGCGCCAAGGCTGCCAACGACAAGATCGAAGTCTTCCAGAACATGACCGGCACCACCGGCGCTGCCTGGAACGACCCTGTGCGCGGCGGCGAGCTTACCAAAAACCAGATCGATCAGGGCGCGGACGTGATTTACGCGGCAGCCGGTGCGACCGGTATCGGCGTGCTCCAGACTGCCGCCGACAACAAGAAATTCTCGATCGGCGTCGATTCCAACCAGAACCACCTGCATCCCGGTTCGGTTCTGACCTCGATGGTCAAGCGCGTCGATCTGGCCGTTTACAACGCCTATAAGGACGCCAAGGATGACAAGTTCACGCCTGGCATCGTTGCTCTCGGCGTCAAGGAAGACGGCGTTGCCTACGCGCTCGACGATAACAACAAGGCGCTCATCACGCCTGAAATGACTGCTGCCGTGGACAAGGCCAAAGCCGACATCATCTCCGGCGCCGTCAAGGTCCATGATTACATGGCGGACAATTCCTGCCCGAAATGATATGATATGTGGCTGGGGCGCATGATGTTTTTCATCTTGCGCCCTTTTCATATCCAGCCTTCGGAGAGGTTTCGGTTTGAATATGGACCCTGCAATCGAACTCGTGGGCATCGACAAGAAATTCGGTGCCGTACACGCCAACAAGAACATCAATCTGACAATTGCCAGGGGTACGATCCACGGCATCATCGGGGAAAACGGTGCCGGAAAGTCGACTTTGATGTCGATCCTCTACGGTTTTTACCAGGCGGATGCCGGTGAAATCCGGGTGAACGGCACGCCGGTTTCGATCCGCGACAGTCAGGCCGCCATCAATGCCGGTATCGGCATGGTGCATCAGCACTTCATGCTGGTCGAAAATTTTACCGTGCTGGAAAATGTCATGCTGGGCGCAGAAGGCGGTGCGCTGCTGGCCAATGGCCGGGCTGGTGCACGCAGGGAGCTGAAGCGCCTGGAAGACGATTATGGACTGGAAGTCGATCCCGATGCGGTGATCGAGGAATTGCCAGTCGGCCTCCAGCAGCGCGTCGAAATTCTGAAAGCCATGTATCGTGGCGCGGAGATCCTGATCCTTGACGAGCCAACCGGCGTTCTGACGCCGGCAGAGGCCGATCACCTGTTCAAGATCCTCGGCGTGTTGCGTGATCAGGGCAAGACAGTCATTCTCATCACCCATAAGCTGCGCGAGATCATGGCGATCACGGACTCCGTCTCCGTCATGCGTCGTGGCGAGATGGTGGCGACCCGGAAGACCTCCGAGACGAGCGTCGAGGAGCTGGCCGAACTGATGGTCGGCAGACGGGTGCTGCTGCGGGTGGAGAAGGGCGAAACGACGCCGGGCGACGTTCTTCTGTCGATCCGCAATCTCACCGTCAAGGATAGCCGCGGCGTCACCATGGTCGATGACGTTTCGCTGGATGTCCGAGCAGGTGAAATCGTCGGTATAGCCGGTGTCGCAGGCAACGGCCAGTCGGAGCTGCTGGAAGCCATCGCTGGCATCCGAAAGCCCTATTCCGGCGAAATCTGGGTGGACGGAAAGAAGGTGGATCGCCCCGATCCCGCAATTTTACGCAGGCTTGGCCTCGCCCACATCCCGGAAGACCGCCATCACATGGGGCTGGTGCTGAAATTCGAGGAATATGAAAACTCCATCCTTGGTTATCATCACGACGAACGTTACGGCAAAGGGCCGTTCCTCAACCCCGAGGCCATTCGCAGGGATGCGGTCGAGAAGATCGAGAAATACGATATCCGCCCGCCAAACCCGCAGCTGAAGACCGCCAACTTTTCCGGCGGCAACCAGCAGAAGATCGTTGTCGCCCGTGAAATCGAGCGTGACCCCAAGATGCTGATCATCGGCCAGCCGACACGCGGCGTGGATATCGGCGCGATCGAATTCATTCATCGCCGCATCATCGAAATGCGCGATGCTGGCAAGGCGATTTTGCTGGTTTCCGTCGAACTCGATGAAATCCGGTCGCTGTCGGACAGGATCATGGTCATGTTCGCAGGCCGGGTCGTCGGAGAAAAAACGGCGGAAGCCGAAGAACAGACGCTGGGCCTGATGATGGCCGGCATCGCCGCATGAGGCATGAATGAGCACCGCTTCCGTACCGCTGCCAAACTGGATTACTTACGGCCTCCTGCCGTTTCTCAATGTCGTTACCGCCTTTCTGATTTCCGGCCTCGTTGTCTGGTCCATCGGTGAAAACCCGCTGGCGGCGCTGCGCCTGCTGATCGAAGGGGCGCTCGGCCGTGGTGATGCCATCGGCTTTACGCTGTTTTATACGACGAGTTTCATCTTCACCGGCCTCTCCGTCGCCGTCGCCTTCCATGCCGGGCTCTTCAACATCGGCTCCGAAGGTCAGGCCTATGTCGGTGGCCTTGGCGCGGCGCTGGTGGCGCTGGCGCTCGATCGTTATGTGCCATGGTACGTGACGATGCCCTTCGCCGTCATCGGCGCTGCTGTTTTTGGCGCCGCCTGGGCCTTCATTCCGGCTTGGCTGCAGGCAAAACGCGGGAGTCACGTGGTCATCACCACCATCATGTTCAACTTCATTGCTGCGGCCTTGATGGTTTACCTGCTGGTGAACGTGCTGATCGTGCCCGGCAAGATGGCGCCGGAAACCCGCACTTTTCTGCCGGGCGGCCAATTGCCGAAACTCGACTGGCTGATGGCTCTCTTCGGCCTGAAGCTTGGTCCGGCGCCGTTTAACGTCTCCTTCCTGATAGCGTTGGTGATGTGTTTTCTGGTCTGGGTGCTCATCTGGCGCACCAAGCTCGGTTATGAAATGCGCACGCTCGGCATCAGCCCCTCCGCCGCCATTTATGCCGGTATTCCCTATGCACGCACCGTCATCATCGCCATGCTCATCTCAGGCGGTCTGGCGGGCATGATGGCGCTGAACCCGGTTATGGGCGCGTCGGCCCGTCTGCAGGTGGAATTCGTCGCCGGTGCGGGCTTCGTCGGTATCGCCGTGTCGCTGATGGGCCGAAGCCATCCGCTCGGCATCATCTTCGCGGCATTGCTTTTCGGCATTCTCTATCAGGGCGGCGCAGACCTTTCCTTCGAGATGCCCAACATTACCCGCGAGATGATCGTGGTCATTCAGGGTCTTGTGATCCTTTTCGCCGGCGCGCTGGAATATATGTACCGGCCTGCAATCGTCCGCATTTACCAGCGTCTGGCAAAGGGGTGAGCTGACATGGATTTCTTCGATATGCTGGTCAGCATTCTGGGCTCGACCGTTCGTCTCACCATTCCGCTTCTCTTTACCGCACTGGCCGGGCTCTTTTCCGAGCGGGCCGGCGTGTTCGATATCGGCCTTGAGGGCAAGATGCTGGCAGCGGCCTTCGCTTCCGCCTGCGTTGCCTATATCACGGCGAACCCCTGGGCTGGCCTCTTGGCCGGTATTGCCGTCTCGATCCTGTTCTCGCTGATCCACGGCTTTGCTGTCATCACCAATCGCGGCAACCAGATCGTGTCGGGCGTGGCGTTGAACTTCATTGCCGCCGGCCTGACCGTGGTGCTGGGACAGGCCTGGTTCGGCCAGGGCGGACGCACACCGCAGCTTCCGGGCGAGGGGCGTTTTGCCCCGATCATCCTGCCCGGTGCTGATGCCATGCGCGAGGTTCCCTTCATCGGCCCGCTCTATGCAAACGTCATTTCCGGCAACAACATCCTCACCTATCTTGCCTTCCTGGCGGTGCCGCTGTCCTGGTGGGTGCTTTACCGAACGCGTTTCGGCCTGCGCCTGCGCGCGGTCGGTGAAAATCCGGGCGCTGTCGATACGGCTGGTATTTCGGTGACGTGGATGCGCTTCCGCGCTGTCATTGTCGCCGGTTTTCTCTGCGGTTTTTCGGGCGCCTATCTTGCTGTGGCTCAATCCGCTGCCTTCATCGCCAACATGTCGGCGGGCAAGGGCTACATCGCGCTCGCAGCGTTGATATTTGCGAAATGGAAGCCGGTGCCGGTCATGTTCGCCTGCCTTCTGTTCGGTTTTCTGGATGCTGTCGCGAACTTCATGCAGGGTAAATCCGTGCCTGGCATCGGCGAAGTGCCGGTGCAGATATTCCAAGCCATGCCCTATATTCTGACCTGCATCCTGCTTGCGGGTTTCATCGGCGTTGCCAAGCCCCCGAAGGCCGGTGGCGTTGCTTATGCGAAGGAGCGTTAACCCCATGTCCTCCGACCCGAAATCCGATCCGCAGGCCCATGCCCTGTTTGAGGCGGCAGTAGAGGCCATGGCCTTCGCCCATGCCCCCTATTCAAAATTTCCGGTCGGTGCGGCAATCCGCGCCGAAGACGGCAAGATCTACAAGGGCGCCAATATCGAGAACACCTCCTTCCCGCAGGGCTGGTGCGCAGAACCATCAGCCATCAGCGCCATGATCATGGGCGGGGCGAAAAAGATCAATGAAGTCGCCGTTATCGCCGAGAAGCTGCCGCTCTGCTCTCCTTGTGGCGGCTGCCGCCAGAAGATCGCCGAGTTCGCCACGCCGGAGACAAAGATCTATCTTTGTGACGAAACCGGCGTCCAGAAGGTCATGACCATGGAAGAGCTGCTACCCTCCGTCTTCAAGACCGAGCTGCCCTGATGACCGACGGTTTGATCGACATTCTGGTGGACCGCCTGAACGGCCTCATGCCGCGCGTCGCCATCGTGCTTGGCTCCGGCCTGGGATCGCTGGTGGAAGAGGTGAGCGAGCCGATCGGCATTCCCTATGCCGAGCTGCCCGGCTTTCCCGCCGGCGGCGTTTCCGGCCATGCGGGCGAACTGGTGGCCGGTTATCTCGGCGGTGAGCCCGTCATGATGCTGTCGGGTCGGGTCCATTTCTACGAAAAGGGTGATCCCGCAGCGATGCGCCCGGTCATCGAAGCGCTCGCCGGCCTGGGCGTGCAGTCGCTCATCCTCACCAATTCGGCGGGCTCGGTCAGGCAGGATATGCCACCCGGCTCCGTCATGCAGATCACCGATCACATCAATTATTCCGGCATGAACCCGCTGATCGGTGAGGAAAGCGACCGCCGCTTCGTCGGCATGACGACGGCTTATGATCCTGATCTTATGCTTGCCATGCGCAATGCCGCCATCCGTGCGACGGTGCCATTGTTCGGCGGTGTCTATATGTGGTTCTCTGGCCCCAGCTTCGAAACACCGGCGGAAATCCGCATGGCGCGTCTGCTGGGGGCGGATGCCGTGGGCATGTCTACCGTGCCGGAAGTCATCCTTGCGCGCTTTTTCGGGATGCGCGTCGCTGCCGCATCGGTTATTACCAATTACGGTGCCGGCATGACCGGCGCGGAACTGAGCCATGAAGAAACCAAGGACATGGCTCCCGTGGGTGGCAAAAGGCTTGCCGCCATTCTGAAGGAAATGATCGCAGGAGGAGCGTGACCATGGAACTCCAGCGTCCGCGCGAAGCGGCTGCCCTCACTTTGTCCTTGCTGGACCTCACCAACCTCAAGGAAGACTGCACGCCACAGCAGATCGCCGCGCTCTGCCAGCGGGCGCATACGGAGTTTGGCAATACGGCCGCCATCTGCATCTGGCCGCGTTTCGTGGCGCAGGCGCGCGCCGCCTTCGGAAAGGACCACACGATCCGCATTGCAACGGTCGTCAATTTTCCGTCGGGTGATCTTGATGTCGCAACCGTGGTCGCGGAAACCGGGGTGGCGATCCGCGACGGTGCGGATGAAATCGATCTTGTCATTCCCTATCGCAAATTCATCGCGGGCGATGAAACCGCGGTTTCCGACATGGTGGCCGCCGTTCGCAAGGCCTGCGCTACACCCGTGCTGCTCAAGGTCATTCTCGAAACCGGCGAGCTGAAGGACAAGGCCCTGATCCGTCGGGCTTCCGAAATTGCCATTGCCGAAGGCGCCGATTTCATCAAGACCTCGACAGGCAAGGTTGCCGTCAACGCCACGCTGGAGGCGGCTGACATCATGTTGCAGGCGATCCGCGACAGCAAACAGAAGGTGGGCTTCAAGCCGGCCGGCGGGATCGGTACCGTGGAGGACGCGACACTTTACCTGCGGCTGGCGGAAACCATCATGGCGCCGAACTGGGCCATGCCTTCGACGTTCCGTTTCGGCGCTTCAGGTCTCCTTGACGACGTGCTGAACGTTCTGGCCGGCGGAGAGCCCGCCAGGACCGCCAGCGGGTATTGAGCTTGATCCCGCAGGAAACCATCCGCCGCAAACGCGATGGCCTGGCGCTCTCGCCGCAGGAGATCGCCGCATTCGTCGAAGCGCTGTCGAAAGACGGCATCTCGGAAGGGCAGGCGGCGGCTTTTGCCATGGCGGTGTTTTTCCGTGGCATGAACCGAGATGAGATGGTGGCATTGACACTTGCCATGCGTGACAGCGGTGATGTCCTGTCCTGGAGCGATATCGGCAGGCCGGTTGCCGACAAGCACTCGACCGGTGGCGTTGGAGACAATGTCTCTCTGATGCTCGCCCCGATCGTAGCCGCCTGTGGTCTCGCTGTGCCGATGATTTCCGGCAGGGGCCTTGGACATACCGGCGGCACGCTGGACAAGCTGGAAGCGATTCCCGGTTACAATGTCATGCCGGACGAGGCTCTGTTTCGCCGGGCGGTGAAGACGGTCGGCTGTGCCATCATCGGTCAGACGGGTGACCTCGCCCCCGCTGACAGACGCCTCTATGCCATTCGCGATGTGACCGCGACGGTCGATTCCATACCGCTGATTACGGCTTCCATCTTGTCGAAGAAGCTGGCGGCCGGGCTGCAGACGCTTGTGCTTGATGTCAAAGTCGGCAACGGCGCCTTTATGCAAAGCATTGACGATGCACGAACGCTCGCCCGCGCGCTGGTCGATGTGGCTGTTGGCGCAGGTTTGCCGACAACGGCGCTGATAACAGATATGAACCAGCCGCTTGGCGATGCCGCCGGCAATGCCGTTGAAATCGTCAATTGTCTCGATTTTCTGGCTGGTCGCAAGGCTGGCAGCCGTCTGGAAAACGTGGTTCTGTCTTTCGCGGCGGAAATGCTCGTGCAGGCTCAAAAAACGGCCACACTGGAAGAAGGCGCAGCACTGGCATCGGCCGCCCTCTCCTCCGGCCGGGCAATGGAAATTTTCGCGCGAATGATTTCGGCATTGGGCGGGCCGACGGATTTCGTTGAAAATCCTTCCCTTTATCTGCCGTCCGCGCCAGTCACTCTTCCGGTCCAGGCCGCGAGCAGCGGCTGGCTGACATCCTGCGCAACGCGCGAACTCGGCATCGCCGTCGTCGGACTTGGCGGCGGCAGACGAAAACCCTCGGACAGGATCAATCCCGCCGTTGGTATTTCGAATATCCTGCCGCTTGGGATGAAGGTGGAAAAGGGAGAACCGATTGCCATTGTCCATGCAGCGTCCGGAGAAGACGCAGCCTACGCCATTAAAGCGATAACGGCCTGCTATGGAATCAGCGACGACGCGCCGGAAGTCGCTGCACCCGTTATCGAGCGGATCACCTGACCAGCCGCATTTCGCCGCCAGAAACCTTGAACGACGATAATTGCTTCAGGAAGCTCATGCCGACCAGCATGTTGCTCAGTGCATTGTCCTTCAGCACCATGGCGTCGACATTCTGCACGCGGATCGTGCCTATCTCCACCCGGTCGAGCTTCACATAGGCGGCCATGGTCTGACCGTTGGCGGTTGAGATCGCGTATTTGAAATCCAGACTGTTGACGCCGTATCCGAGCCGACGTGCAATCGTCTCATTGATGGCAACCGTTGAAGCACCGGTGTCGATAAGTCCGTCGAATGATTTGCCGTTGATACGAAAGGTGGCGTTGAAGTGGCCGCGGGCGTCAGCTTTCAGATTGACTCCGCCCAACGAAGCAGGCTGGGGTTTGGCTGCTTCGGCCACAATTTCGGTTTTTGCTACGCTGCTTTCCGGGCGCGGCTGAAATTTGTCCATCAGAATGGGTATTTGCGTGGCGCCGATGGAAAGGCCAACAAGCAGAAAAATCGCGCGCGCCAGCAAGTCTTCACTCCTCCGAGGGCCGGTTACCCCTGGCAAGAATAGACGCAAAACATGCCGAAATCTTAAAAGAAAAAGCCACCCGCCGCTGATCGGGCGGCGAATGGCGTAAAAGGTTAAGCGATGATGAATGGTTACTTGGTGCCGTACATGCGGTCGCCGGCATCACCGAGGCCGGGGACAATGTAACCCTTCTCGTTCAAATGCCTGTCGATCGCGGCGGTGTAGATCGGCACATCGGGATGTGCCTCACGGAAATTCTTGATGCCTTCGGGGGCTGCCAAAAGACACAGGAAGCGGATGTTCTTCGCACCACGCTCCTTTAGCTTTTCCACGGCGGCGATGGAGGAGTTGCCGGTCGCCAGCATGGGGTCGACAACGATGACCAGACGGGCATCGAGGCTTTCGGGAGCCTTGAAATAATATTCGACGGCCTCGAGCGTATCGTGGTCGCGATAGACGCCGACATGGGCAACGCGCGCCGAAGGCACCAGTTCGAGCATGCCTTCCAGAAGGCCGTTGCCGGCGCGCAGGATGGAGGCGAAAACCAGCTTCTTGCCTTCCAGCACCGGTGCCTGAATGGTCTCGAGCGGCGTATCGATGGTTTCCATCGTCATTTCAAGATCGCGCGTCACTTCATAGCAGAGCAGCGTCGAAATCTCCCTGAGCAGGCGGCGGAAGCCGGCTGTGGAGGTTTCCTTCTTGCGCATGATGGTGAGTTTGTGCCGCACCAGCGGATGTTCGATGACTGTGACGCCGTCCATGAAACTGGCCTTCCTTTTTTCTTGTGCCCCTGTAATTGACCGAAAGTCGGCTTTTCGCAAGCCTTCTTCGTGGTTTTACCCTACCAACAGCTGCATCAGGCGCCGTCGAGTTTTTTAAGCAGCCTTCCGCGCGTTGCCTCGTCAACGAAGGCACATTCCAGTGCGGTGCGGGTCATGCTGTTTATCTCGCCATCGCTGAAGCCGAACTCGTCGGCGGCCAGCGCATATTCCCGTGCAAGTGAGGTAAAGAAGAATGGCGGGTCGTCGGAGTTGATGCAGACCCGCACTCCCGCGTCGCTGAGGGCTCTCAGCGGATGGCTGGCGAAGTCGGGATAGACCTTGAGCGCAATATTGGAGCCGGGGCAGACTTCAAGGACTGTTCCGGTTTCGGCGAGCCGTGCAACGAGACCGGCATTCTCGATTGCCCGCACGCCATGCCCGATGCGGGATGGTTTGACGAGATCGAGTGCATCGGCCACGCTTTCCGGCCCGCAAACCTCGCCGGCATGAATGGTCAATCCAAGGCCGGCATCGCGTGCGATATCGAAGGCGCGCGCATAATCGGCGACGCGGCCCATGCGCTCCTCGCCCGCCATGTTGAACCCCGTCACCAGCGGATGTTGGGTGCGCGCCGCATATTCGGCCGCGGCGATCACCCGCTCCGGACCGAAGTGCCGCTCGCCTGTGACGATGATGCGGGTTTCGATACCCGTCTTGTCCCTTGCAATCCGGATTCCTTCGGCAATGCCAGCCAGATAAGCGTCGGCGCCAAGCCCGATGCGGTCGCCATGGTCGGGCGAAATGATCAGTTCGCTATAGATCGTATTGGCTTCCGCGAGTTCGGTCAGATAGGCCTCGGTGAGAACGGCATAATCCTCATCCGTCTTGAACACCTGTGCCACCGCATCATAACAACGGATGAATTCGGCGAAATCCGACCATACATATTGGCCGTTCCGCAGAAAGCTGCTGGTGTCGATTCCGTATTTTTCAGACTGTTTCGCGACGAGGGCGGGCGGGGCCGCACCTTCGATGTGGCAGTGAATTTCCGCCTTCAGCAAATGCGATGTCAAATGAAGCTCCTGCCGTGAGAACCGGCCTCGATACCTAGATGGTGGGCGATGCTTTCGCCGATATCGGCGTAGCTTGAACGAATGCCGACATCGCGCGAGCGAATGCCCGGGCCGAATGCCATGATCGGCACTCTTTCCCGTGTGTGGTCCGTGCCCCGCCATGTGGGGTCGCAGCCGTGATCGGCGGTCAGAAGAGCGATATCCCCAGGCGCCATCTTGCGGTGGATTTCGGGGATTCGCGCATCGAAAGCCTCAAGGGCGGCGGCGTAACCGGCGACGTCGCGGCGATGGCCATAAAGCATGTCGAAATCGACGAAATTGGTAAAGACGAGATCGCCGTTTTCCGCCTCGTCGATAGCCTGCAGCGTCGCATCCATCAGGGCGGCGTTGCCGTTTGCCTTGATAACGCGTGAAACGCCCTGGTGGGCATAGATATCGCCGATCTTGCCGATGGCGTGCACTTTTCGGCCGGCCTCCACAAGCCGGTCGAGCAGAGTAGGCTCCGGTGGCAGCACGGAAAAATCGCGGCGGTTGCCGGTGCGTTCGAAGGTCGCGACCGTTTCGCCAACGAAGGGGCGCGCGATGACGCGGCCTATGTTCAGCGGATCGAGCAGCTTGCGTACCGTCTCGCAGAGCGCGATGAGCCGCCCCAGGCCAAAATGCGTTTCGTGTGCGGCAATCTGGAACACGGAATCCGAAGATGTGTAACAGATCGGCTTGCCGCTCCGGATATGTTCTTCGCCGAACCGCGCGATGATCTCGGTGCCGGAAGCATGGCAATTGCCGAGAATACCCGGAAGATCCGCCTCCTCGCAGATCGCTGTCACCAGTTCCGGCGAAAACGCATCGCCCTCCGTCGGAAAATATCCCCAGTCGAACGTCACCGGCGTTCCCGCGATCTCCCAGTGACCGGACGGAGTGTCCTTGCCCTTCGAAACTTCGCTGGCGCAGCCATGCAGGCCAAAAATGCGTTCCGGCGCCTCCATGCCGGCGGGAATGTCACCACTTGCCTGCCTTGCGATCTCCAGCAGGCCGAGCGAACACATGTTCGGCAGCTTCAGCGGTCCGGACCGTAGTCCCGTTCTGTCAGCTGCACCGGCAGCGCAGAATTCCGCGATGTGACCGAGCGTATTCGCTCCAAGATCGCCATAGTGCTCCGCATCGGGCGCACCGCCGACGCCGAAGGAATCCAGAACGAGAAGAAATGCTCTTGCCATAACTCACCGAAACGAAGCTGCGCCGACGGGCATGTCAGGCCGAACTGTCGTTATAGATCAGCAAAACGTGAAGAAGGAAGGGGTTTTGTGAACCATTCGGTAAAATCGGCCGCTCAATCCTTGCCCTGCTTTGACCTCGGGGCGTTCAGATTGCGCAGCACATACCAGCCCGCCGCGACGACCATGGCCGCGAGAATGTTCCAGGTAATGGCGTAGGAGAGATGGTTGTTGGGGAAGGTAAGCATTGTCTTGCCGCCGACCGGCAGACCGCCGGGATTGGGTGCCGCATCGGCATCGACATAAAACGGTGCGACGCCCGAAAGGCCGGAGGCCTGCGATATCTGCGGAATATTGCGGGAGTACCAGCGTCCATTTGTGGGGTCATTGGTGCGGAGGAAAAGCCCGCCTGTTTCGGGTGCACGCATCAGCCCGATGACCTCCGCGCGGCCTGTCGGCTGACCTTCCTTTCGCGATGACGGGTCTCGCCTGTCGGACGGGACAAAGCCGCGATTGACGATGATGCTCGTGCCATCATCTCGTCTCAGCGGTGTCATGACCCAGTAACCCGGGCCGAGATCGGTAACTGTATAGACCTGGACCTCTTTGTCGTTGAGGAATGTGCCCGAAAGTCTCACACGGCGATATTCGTACTCCGCTGGCTCGCCGAGCGCCGGCCACTGCCCGGCGGCGGGCGCATCGGTGGGTTCCGCGTGCACACGGGCCTCGACACGCTCAATCAGGTCGAGCTTCCAGGAAAGTCTTTTGACCTGCCAGGTTCCAAGAGCCAGCAGCAGCCCTGTCAGGGCGACGGTCAGAAACAGAACGACGATGGCTGCGGGGCGAATGCCGCGCTTGGGGGGCGTTGTTTTGGTCATGTCACGGTCCTTGAGAAGCATGTCTGGCGGAGGTGTCGTCCACCTGACCGGGCCTCATCGCCCCGAATGCGCTTCTTCCAGCAGATAACCCCATAAATCGCGCCACGATTCATGGGGTTATGTGTTGGCGCGGAAGTCGGCCTGCCGGGCTTCCGGCAGGCCGCAATTTCTGATCAAGGCAGGTTTTTCACATCTTCGATGTGCAGCGGCATCATGTTCTTGTTCATGTTGTACATGACCCACAGCGAACCGGAGAGCGTGATCAGCAGCACCACGACGGTGAAGATCAGCGCCATGAAGGTCCAGCCGCCTTCCGACTTGGTGTCCATGTGCAGGAAATAAATCATGTGCACGAAGATCTGGATGACGCCGAGGCCCATGATGGCGATGACGAGCAGCGTCTTGTTTTCAAGGACGTCGCCCATGACCAGCCAGAAGGGGATCGCCGTCAGAATGACCGAAAGGATGAAGCCGATCATGTAGCTTTTGAACGTGCCGTGGCTCGCGCCATCATGGTGATGATGGTCGTCGCCATGCGCGTCGTGATGTGCGTGTGCTTCGGAACTCATCAAAGAACTCCCATGAGGTAAACGAAGGAGAAGACGCCGATCCAGATGACGTCGAGGAAGTGCCAGAACATCGACAGGCACATCAGGCGACGCTTGTTCGCCGCGATCAGGCCATGCTTGGCGACCTGCACCATCAGCGTGACGAGCCAGATGATGCCGAAGGTGACGTGCAAACCGTGGGTGCCGACCAGCGCGAAGAACGACGACAGGAAAGCCGAACGGTGCGGACCGGCTCCTTCTTCGATCAGGTGATGGAACTCGTAAAGTTCGACGGCAAGGAAGGCGAGGCCGAAGAGACCGGTGATTCCGAGCCAGACCAGGGTCGTCTTCACCTTCTGCTTTTCCATTTCCAGCATGGCGAAGCCATAGGTGATGGAGGAGAAAAGCAGGAAGCCGGTGTTGATGGCGACGAGCTTGAGATCGAACAGATCCGCGCCCGAAGGTCCGGCCGCATAGCTGCGGCCGAGGACGGCGTAGGTGGCAAAGAGCACGGCGAAAATCAGGCAGTCGCTCATCAGGTAGAGCCAGAAGCCGATCGAAGTGCCGTTCTCCGGATGATGGTCTTCCTTCAGGTAAAAGACCGGTGGTTCAGCGCCATCGACGCTTTGTGCAGGTGTATGAGCCATGTTTCGTTACGCCTGTTTCGCGAGCAGCTTGGTACGCTCCGCCTCAACCGTGGAGACGTCGGAGGCTGGAATGTAGTATTCGCGATTGTAGTTGAAGGTATGGGCGATCGAGACCGCGACGATGCCGATGAACGACAGAACTGCCAGCCACCAGATGTGCCACACCAGGGCAAAGCCCAGCACCACGCTGATGGCGCTGATGATGACGCCCGAGCCGGTATTCTTCGGCATGTGGATTGGGATGAAGCCTTCCAGCGGGCGGCTGTAACCGCGCTTCTTCATGTCCGTCCAGGCGTCAACATCATGAATGACGGGCGTGAAGGCGAAATTATACTGCGGCGGCGGAGAAGACGTCGACCATTCCAGCGTGCGGCCATTATAGGGGTCGCCGGTGACGTCACGCAGCTTGTCGCGCTTCAGGAAGCTGACGATGAGCTGGATGACGAAGGAGGCGATGCCGAGCGCGATCAGGAAGGCGCCGAAGGCGGCAATCAGGAACCAGATCTGAAGAGAGTTGTCTTCGAACTGGCTGAGGCGGCGGGTAATGCCCATCAGGCCGAGAATATAGAGCGGCATGAAGGCAAAATAGAAGCCGGTGAACCAGAACCAGAAGGACAGCTTGCCCCAGAACGGATCGAGACGATAGCCGAAGGCCTTCGGGAACCAGTAGACGATGCCGGCGAGAACGCCGAACACCACGCCGCCGATGATCGTGTTGTGGAAGTGGGCGATCAGGAACAGCGAGTTATGCAGCACGAAGTCCGCTGGCGGTACGGCGAGAAGGACGCCGGTCATGCCGCCGATGACGAAGGTGATCATGAAGCCGATCGTCCACAGCATCGGCACGTCGAACTTGATGCGGCCCTTATACATGGTGAAGAGCCAGTTGAAGATCTTTGCACCCGTCGGAATCGAGATGATCATCGTCGTGATGCCGAAGAAGGCATTGACGTTTGCGCCCGACCCCATGGTGAAGAAGTGGTGCAGCCAGACGATATAGGACAGGATGGTGATGACGGCAGTGGCGTAGACCATCGACGCGTAACCGAAGAGGCGCTTGCCCGAGAAGGTGGCGACGATTTCGGAGAAGATACCGAAAGCCGGCAGTACCAGAATATAAACTTCGGGATGGCCCCAGATCCAGATGAGGTTGACATACATCATCGGATTGCCGCCGAGGTCGTTGGTGAAGAAATTCGTACCAGCGTAGCGGTCAAGGGTCAGAAGCGCGAGCGTTGCGGTCAGGATCGGGAAGGATGCCACGATCAGGATGTTCGAACACAGCGACGTCCAGACGAAGATCGGCATACGCATCATGGTCATGCCCGGCGCGCGCATCTTGATGATGGTCACGATTAGGTTGATGCCTGACAGCGTCGTTCCGACACCCGCGATCTGCAGACCCCATATATAATAGTCGACCCCCACTCCCGGGCTTCCGTCGATGCCGGAAAGCGGCGGATAGGCAAGCCAGCCCGTCTGCGCATATTCACCGATGAACAGCGAGATCATGGTGATGACGGCGCCAGCCGTGGTCATCCAGAAGGAGAAATTGTTGAGGAACGGGAATGAAACGTCGCGGGCGCCGATCTGCAGCGGCACTACGAAGTTCATGAGACCGGTGATCATCGGCATGGCCATGAAGAAGATCATGATGACGCCGTGGGCGGTGAATATCTGGTCGTAGTGATGCGGCGGAAGATATCCCTCCGATCCGCCGGAGGCGATGGCCTGCTGCACGCGCATCATGATGGCGTCGGCAAAACCGCGCAGAAGCATGATAAGCGCCAGAATGATGTACATGATACCGATCTTCTTGTGATCGATGCTCGTGAACCATTCATTCCAGAGGTAGCCCCACAGCCTGAAATAGGTGATGGCGCCGACGACGGCGATGCCGCCCAGAGCCACGGCCGCGAAGGTGGCGACAAGAATGGGCTCGTGAAGCGGGATTGACTCCCAGGTTAGCCGTCCGAACAGGAACGACGTTTGATCGGAGTTGACGACCATTTTAGCCTCTTGCGATTCAAAGACGTAAATTCGGCGCGGACAGGCCGCGCCGCAGAATGCCGGGACGTATCGTCAGCCAGCGACTTGTTTGGTTTCCGGCAGCGCCGCAGGTTCGAAAGTCTGGCCTTCGATAGCAGCCGGAGTGGATTGTGGACCGCTGGCGACGCCATAAGGCGCAAGCGGGGTGCAGACGACGGAGTTAAGCGCCTTGGCGATGTCGATGCCTTCCTTGCCGCCGCCGCCATTGGCGTCGATATGCATCATGTCACGCATGCAGAGCTTGTTGGGCTCCACACAACGGTTGAGGATGGCGCTGTAGAGTTCCGGATCGACCGAAGCGAAATATTGCACCGGCTCGCGCTCCGAAGGCTTGGCGAATTCGAGATATTCCTGGCGCCCGAAGCCCTTGCCGCCTTCCTTTGCCTTGGCCACCCACTGGTCGAAGCCCTGCTGGCTGAGGCCGTGGAATTTGAAGCGCATATGCGAGAAGCCGGGGCCGGAGAAGTTGGCCGAGAAGCCGTCATAGACGCCTTCCTTGTTGATCACGGCATGCAGCTTGGTCTGCATGCCGCCCATGGCATAAATCTGGCCGGCCAGTGCTGGAACGAAGAAGGAGTTCATCGCCGTCGTGCCGGTGATCTTGAAATTGATCGGAACATCGACCGGAGCGGCGAATTCATTGACGCTGCCAATGCCGAGTTCAGGGTAGAAGAAAAGCCACTTCCAGTCCATGGCCACAACTTCGACGGTGATCGGCTTGATATCGGCGGTGACCTGACGGTTCTCGTCGATGCGCTCCAGCGGCCGATAAGGGTCGAGTCGGTGGGTGGAAATCCAAGTCACGGTACCGAGCATCAGAATGATCGCGACGGGTGCCGACCAGATCACCATCTCAAGGCGCGTGGAATGGTGCCACTCGGGATCGTAATCCTCGGCCTTGGCCGACTCGCGGTACTTCCATGCGAAGAACAGCGTCAGGGCAATGACGGGAACGATGATCAGCAGCATCAAGACCGTGGACGTGATGATAAGATCGCGCTGCTGGATGGCGACGTCGCCCGAAGGATTCATGACAACAAGGTTACAGCCGCTGAGCAGCAGCATTGCCGGAATTGCCAGGAGGGCGGATGGGAGTTTTTTGATCATGCGCACGTTCTTTGAACTCGTACAGTTTGGATTATGCCGCGAATAATTGCCGAACATCATTTTTCAAATGAGGTATATTGTCGCGGTGCAGCGAAATCTTTGCGATGCACCATGTGGCGGTCAAAGCTGCGTTTACAGGCGGAGCGCGTGCATTATCGCATAGGAAGCCCGTGGGGCAAGCCTTTCTTCTCAAACTTCAATTGACGTTACGTAGGGTGCGTGTGACAATCCGTCGCATCGTAACGCAACGGAAGAGGAGCCTGCGCGTTACATGAAATGGTTCGTCCATGACGCAGGAGGAATATTATGAGTTATACGAATGCTGCTCCATCTTTTGGGCAGGCGCCAGAGGCGAACGGACACGGTGCCGGCCCCGTAAAGGTCGATCCGGATCGCATTACGATTGCAGTCATTCTTGCGAGAATGACGGAGTTTTTTGATTTTTTCATTTACGCCATCGCCTCCGCGCTCGTTTTTCCGCATGTCTTCTTCTCTTATGTGGATCCGCTGACGGCCACGCTTTATTCCTTCGCTGTCTTCTCTCTCGCTTTTATCGCAAGGCCGATCGGTTCTCTGATCTTCCTCCAGATCGACCGCAGGTTCGGCCGCGCCGTCAAGCTGATGGCCGCGCTCTTCACGCTCTGCGGTTCCACCATGGCGATCAGCTTCCTTCCATCCTATGCCGAGGCTGGCATGCTGGCTCCCTGCCTGCTGGCGGTTTTCCGTATCGGCCAGGGCCTTGGCCTCGGCGGCGCCTGGGATGGCCTTGTCTCGCTGCTCGCCATGAACGCTCCGCCGAGGCAGCGCGGCTGGTACGCCATGATGCCGCAAATCGGGGCGGCCATGGGTTTTGGCCTCGCCAGCGCCTTCTTCATCGTTTTCGTCACGCAGCTTTCCAGTGCAGAGTTTTTGGCCTGGGGTTGGCGTTTCCCCTTCTTCGTGGCGCTGGCGCTGAATGTGCTTGCGCTCTTTGCCCGCCTTCGCATGATCGTGACGCCGGAATTCCAGGCCATGCTGGAACAGCATGAACTGGAGCCGCGTCCCATGTTCAGAATGCTGCGGTCGCAGTTCCCGGTGGTTGTCACCGGCGCTTTCGTGCCGCTGGCGAGCTTTGCGCTCTTCCATCTCGTCACCGTCTTCCCGCTGAGCTGGGTTTCTCTCAACACCAGCCAGCGCGTGTCGGACTTCCTCTTCGTGCAGTTCGTCAGCGCCATCATTGCCGGCGGCATGATTGTCGTTTCGGGCATTCTGGCGGATCGCATAGGGCGGCGGAAACTTCTGGCCATCGCGGCGGTCCTGATTGGTCTCTTCAGCCTTGTGGCCCCCGTTCTCCTCAGTTCCGGTGATATCGGCCGTTATCTTTTTGTGCTGATCGGCTTCTCGCTGCTGGGCCTGTCCTTCGGTCAGGCGGGTGGCGCGCTCGCCTCCCGCTTCAGCCGCGAGTACCGCTACACCGGCGCATCTTTGACCTCGGACATTTCCTGGCTGATCGGTGCCGGCTTCGCGCCGCTCGTGGCGCTCGGATTTTCGTCCAAATTCGGCCTTTTCGCGGTCGGCATCTACCTCATGTCGGGCGCCCTGTGTACGCTTATTGCCCTCTGGTTTAGCCGCACGCTCGAAATGCCGTCTGAGTGATCTGGGCAATTTAAAAAACTCCTGAAGCAGTCACGCCGCGGAATCCTGTCGGATTTCGCGGCGTTTTTGTTTTTTTATTGCGCCGTATCGATTTTAATCTTGACTTTCCTAATCATGAAATATTACGTAAGCAATACTGACGTAATTCGGCGTATTTTTTGCGCTTGAAAATCGAACATTAGGGAACGCGATGCGAACGAACACGATCATTATTTGCGAAAATGCGGCGATTGCCGCCCAGCCGTTTGACGGCCGCAAAACGACCGTTCGCGCCATCAAACGCCGATAAGCAGAAGAAGAGGAGCAGCCAGGTCGCCTGCGGCTCCGCCCGCAGAGCGCCGGCTGACGCGCCGGATTCGGGAAAAAGGCGATGCCGCGCGAATTTCGCAATGAGAGGAGAGAGCCTTGAGCGTGACGGAGCAAAAATTCGGCCTTTACGATGCCGCTTTTGAAAAAAGCAGCTGTGGCGTTGGTTTCATCACCCGCAAGGACGGCGTGCAGACTCACGATGTGTTGAAGCGCGGCCACGAGGCGCTCTGCGCCGTCCCGCATCGCGGCGGCATGTCGGCGGAAGGTGTCGGCGATGGTGCCGGGGTGTCCCTGGACTTGTCGCTCTCCTTCTTTCGGAAATTGACTGGCGAACACGGTTTGCAGGCGGGCCGTTTCGGCGTCGGTAATTTTTTCCTGCCGCAGAACTTCGCGTTCCATCATGAGGCTGTTGGCATTATCGGCAGCGCGCTGCAGGAACAGGGATTTTCGGTCCTCACCGTCCGTGATGTACCGGTAAATGACGCGGCCATCCGTGCTGCCGCCATCCCTTACCAGTTGCCGATCCGCCAATGGGTTTTCTCTGCTCCGGCCGAATGCGCAACTCTGGCGGAATTCGACTGGCGTATCCACAAGGCACTGATTGCCATCGAGGCGCTTGCGTATAGCGTGCCTGATCTCGGCGGCTTTTATCCGCTCTCGCTCAGCGCCCGCACGCAGGTCCTGAAGGGCCGCCTGAACTCCCATGAGGTGATGCCCTATTTCTGCGACCTGACGGATCCGCGCCATGAAGTGCATACGATGTATTTCCACACGCGGTTCTCCACCAATACCGATCCGCACCCATCCATGGCGCAGCCTTTCCGCCTGATGGCGCATAATGGCGAACTCAACACCGACAAGAAGAACCGCCTGTCGGAAGCGGCAGTCGCCCTGGCGAAGAATGCCAGCATCGTCAGGCCGAAAGGCCAGTCCGATAGCTGCCGTCTGGACCAGACCTTGCAGGCGCGGGTTATGGAGGACGGTCTTGACCTCGTTACCGCTGTGGTCTCGATGATGCCGCCAGCCTGGGAAAACGACGACACCCTGTCGCCGGACGTGAAGGCGATGCTGGAATATTTCTCTCTCTATGAGGAGAAAAATGATGGTCCGGCCGCGCTGATCTTCGGCGACGGCATTATTGTCGGCGCGCGCCTCGATCGGCTTGGCCTGCGCCCGCTGCGCACCGTCGAGACGGACGAATATCTCTGCGTCATGTCGGAGGCCGGGCAGATCGCCTTTCCGGCGGAGAGCGTTATCCGGCGCGGCCGCATCGAGGCGGGCGGCATGCTTTATTACGACCACGCCGCGCGCCGCGCCTTTTCCACCGTCGAGGCGCTCGAGCTTCTCGCCGCGCGCCGCGACTATTCATCCCTGCTGCGCGAAGCCCGTGTCATGCTGGAGGATCTGCCGGAAGTGCCAGCGGAAAAGCAGGGCTCACCGCTGCGTTATAATGGTGATCTCGAACGTCACCAGCGTTACGTCGCCTATTCGCACAATCAGGAAAGTTTCAAATTCCTGATGGACCCGATGCTGGCTTCCGGTTCCGAAAAAATTTCGGCGATGGGATACGGCAATGCCATCAACGCGCTTTCCGATCAGGAAGGTGGGGTCGCCAAGTATTTTTCGCAGCGTTTCGCGCAGGTCACCAATCCGCCGCTAGACAGTATTCGCGAAGCTGATGGCATGACGCTACGGGTGGCCCTGGGTGCCAAGCCGAACAGCGGCGCTAAGAAGGCCCGCCAGATCGTCGTGCGCTCGCCAATCCTTAGCCACCTGGATATGCTGCGCATCCGCGAGCAGACCGAGACGCCGGTGCGCCGTTTCGAAATGCTCTATGCGCCCGTCTTCGATACAGGGGAGGCCAATGAAGCGGCATTGAGAGAGGCGATAGACGGACTGTGCGCCGAGGTCGCCGCTTTTGCCGCTGGCGAAGGTGGCATTGCCGTGATCACTGACCGGCATGTTTCCGCGCGTCGTGCCGCTTTGCCAATGATCATGGTCGTTTCCGCCATCAATCAGCGGCTGATCGAGGAAGGCCTCAGGCTGCGTGTGTCGCTGATCGTCGAAAGTGGACAATTCTCCTCTTCCCATCACATTGCAGCCGGTCTCGGCTTTGGCGCTTCGGCGGTCTATCCGCTCGCCGTGCAGTTCCGCGCCGAGGAGAAATTCGGCAGCGAAGCCGACAAGGCCTTCAAGCGCTTCGCCAAGGCGGCGGAAAAGTCGCTGATGAAGACCATGGGCAAGGTGGGCCTGTGTACGGCGGAAAGCTATATCGGGGGCGAGTTCTTCGAGCCGAACTTCCTCGATACGGAAGATGACGTGCTGAAGCGTTATTTCCCGAATGTGAAAACGCCGGTCGGCGGCGTTAGCTTCGCCGTCATCGCCCAGGCCGTGGCGGACTGGCACCGCAAGGCGCTGTCTGTAAAGGGAGAAAGCGACATTCCGCTGCTCGGTCTTTTCAAGGAGCGTGCCGAAGGGGCCGGCCATTCCTATGGCACGACGGCCGTGCGCGGTTTCGTGGATATGACGGAGGAAAAGATCGGTTTCGACAAGGGGACCGAAAACGAAGAGGCGTTACGTCTCCTGCCGCTCAACCGCTTGGAAGATGCCTTCGGTCTCGACGACGCGGCCTATTATCACACCAGTTTTGACCGGTTGACCCCGGAGGCGATCGATGCCTTCGAGGTAACGACTGGCTACCGCGCATTTGCCCGTATGATGGCGGAAGAAAGAGCACGTCGCCCCGCCGCCCTGCGCGATGTCCTGGAATTGCCTGCGGATGTGACGTTCGCCGGTTCGGCGGAAGAGTTTCGCCGTGAAATGGGTCGGTTTTCCCGCAAGGGCAATAACAGCTTCATGGTACGGGGCTTGCTCTGCGAAGGCGCAGAGGAAGGCGCCTTCCGGCTGCAATTGACCGGCCCGCACGGCCATGAGCTTGCCAGGCTCACAGCACTTGGCCAATCGCTGATCGATCGCTTCGGCGAGGACATAGTCGGACATTGGCTTGAAGGGGGCGCTCTTCTGGTTCAGGCGAGGGGCGAGGCTTCCGATTACCTCTCGCTTGTTCGCACCGCGCCGGCGAGCATTTCGCTCGATGCCGTGCAAAATGCCAGCGAGATCACCATGACCCTCGCCTCTGGTGCAATGAGCCATGGCGCGCTTGTCGCGGCCGCCCATGAGGCTTTGGCGCATGGCACCAACATGGTTGGCGGCATGTCAAATTCCGGTGAGGGCGGCGAGCATATATCGCGATACGGCACCATTCGCGCCTCGCGCATCAAGCAGTTCGCATCGGGCCGCTTCGGTGTCTGGGCCGGTTATCTTGCCGATCCGATGCTGGAAGAGATCGAGATCAAGATCGGCCAGGGCGCAAAGCCCGGCGAAGGCGGACAATTGCCGTCTCCAAAGGTCACGGTGGAAATCGCCGCCGCGCGTGGCGGTACGCCGGGCGTCGAGCTTGTCTCGCCGCCGCCGCATCATGATACCTATTCCATCGAGGATCTGGCCCAACTCATCCACGATGCCAAGGCAGCGCGCGTGCGGGTCATCGTCAAGCTGGTCTCGTCAGAAGGCATCGGCACGATCGCGGTCGGTGTCGCCAAGGCGGGAGCGGATGTCATCAACGTCGCCGGCAATACCGGCGGCACGGGGGCGGCGGCCGTCACCAGCCTCAAATATACTGGTCGCGCCGCGGAAATCGGCGTTGCCGAGGTGCATCAGGCGCTTTGCGCCACCGGCCTGCGCGCCAAGGTGCTGTTGCGCTGCTCCGGCGCACACCAGACGGCGAGCGACGTTGTCAAATCAGCTCTTCTCGGCGGGGATAGTTTCGAATTCGGCACCACGGCGCTGATGATGTTGAAATGCGTCATGGCGAAGAACTGCAACATCAAATGCCCGGCCGGTCTCACCACCAATCAGGAGGCGTTTAACGGCGATCCGCGGGCGCTGGCACAATATCTCATGAACATCGCCCATGAAACGCGCGAGATCCTGGCCGCACTCGGGCTGCGTTCGCTGCGGGAAGCGCGGGGCCGCTCAGATCTTCTTCACCTACTCGATCATCCCGCAAGCGTTGGCCAGCTTGACCTCCGGGCAATGCTAACCGTGGTCGAGGAAGTGAAGATCGATAGCCCGGTCTATATGGAAAAGGACTTCGCGCTGGACGATGCCTTCATCGAACTCGTGCGCTCGGCACTGGTCGACGGTGGGCGCGAGAGCATCGAGCTTGGCGGCAACCGTTTCCTTAACAATTGCAACAAGAGCGTCGGCGGCCAGCTCGCCGTCGATATCGAACGTATGCTGAACCATGAGCTTTCCGGCGAAGAGGCGGATGCGCTGCCGGCCGTCAGACGGGACAGCCGTGGCCGTCGATTTCTGGAAGCGGGTTCGGTGCGCATCGATACATCAGGTTCGGCTGGACAATCCTTTGGCGCTTTCTGCAACGACGGCATGATCATGGTCCATACCGGTACCTGCAATGACGGCGTCGGCAAAAGCGCCTGCGGTGGCACCATCGTCGTGCGTTCTCCCGGCGGCGGTTCGCAGGAGGCGGGCGGGAATGTGCTGGTCGGTAATTTCGCACTGTTCGGCGCAACCGGCGGCCGCACCTTTGTGGAAGGGCAGGCAGGCGACCGTTTTGCGGTGCGCAACTCCGGCGCGACCGCCGTTGTGGAGGGCGTGGGGGATTTTGCCTGCGAATACATGACCAACGGTGCTGTGCTTAACCTCGGCAGTTTTGGCAAGGGCTTCGGCAACGGTATGAGTGGCGGTTTCGTCTATCAATACGACCCCTATGGCGACCTGCCGAAGAAAGTCAGCCACGATTCGATCCTGCTTGGCTCCATCACGGGCGAGGACGAGCAGGCGGCGATCCATCGTCACGCCGTTCACCAGCTTCTGAACTGGCACGCGGTGGAGACTGGCTCAGCGAAGGCCGCATGGCTGCTGGAAAACTGGGAGAGCGAACAGCACAATTTCGTTTACGGCATGCCACGCGCGCTGCTGCTTTATCAGGACAGTGACGAAATTCTCAAGGCCAAGCCGCGCAAGGAATTGCTGGAGGAACTGGCTTCCGCACTTGCTGTCCATCAGCTGCGGAAGTTCAAGCTGGCCTATCGAGATCGCAAGTCCGTATTGAACGGCACCGTGCCGGCCTATGGCGAAACGGATACGGAAGACATGTACGCACTGATCAACAATTACACTGTGTTGAGCATGGCGCAGGCCATCGCCTTGCAGCGATTGCCGATGGCATCGGGTCCTTCCGACGCCGCCATCGAAAAAGCGGTGCGCAATCTCATTCTTACGGAAGATTATGCCCTGATGCAGCGTCTGATGAAATGTGCGCGCGAGGCTCTTTCCGACCATAGCGACGGACAGCTTGCGGTGATGATCGCCGCCAAGCGACTTGATGACTACAAGCAGGCACTGGCGCGCCGCAACATCTGGTCGGTGGACAGTCCAGGCACCTATGGCTGGATCATTCAGCAGAGCCGCAAAAACATCGAGAAGATCGGTCGTCTGCCGGGCTTAGAAGAGCTTTTCGCGGCCCGCGCCATTCCTGACCTAACCGCCGCATCCAGCCAGAACAGGGCAGCATGATGAAGATACCCTACATTCCCGAAGACGCGCCCTTTAACGGCGACCAGCGCGCCTGGCTTGCGGGTTTTTTAGCCGGGCTCCACTCCCGCGCCGCCATTGGCCTGGAGGCATCTGTCGCCGCTGCCGCTCCCAAGACGGCGGCGAGCGTGCTGAACATCCTCTTCGGCACACAGACCGGCAATGCCGAGGCGCTGGCAATGGATATCGCCGCCGCCGCCCGCACGCAGGGTATGCAGCCGGCGGTGATGGCGCTTGACGACGTGTCCATGGAGCGCCTGGCTTCGATGAAACGAGTCGTTGTCGTGACCTCGACCTATGGCGAGGGTGAAATGCCCGATAATGCGCAGCTATTCTGGGAAGCGCTTGCCGCTGATGGTGCGCCACGACTGGAGGCGATGAATTTCGCCGTGCTGGCGCTGGGTGATACGGGGTATGACGGATTTTGCCAGGCCGGCAAACTCATCGATACGCGCTTTGAGCAGCTCGGCGGCAAACGTATGAAAACGCGGATTGATTGCGATATAGACTTCGAGGACGCTGCCGCCGCCTGGATCGATGAGACCCTGCCCATTGCACTTGCGCTCGATGGCGGCCAGGCGGCGACTGACGTGACGCCTCGTCCGGCACAACTCCCCAGGCAGGCGACACAGGAATGGAACCGGAAGAATCCCTACCTGGCGCGGCTAAGCGTCAATCACCGTCTTTCCGGTCCGGCCTCATCGAAGGAAATCAGGCATTACGAATTCGATCTCGGGGAAAGTGGCCTCAGCTATGAGGCGGGTGATGCCCTTGGTGTCGTTCCCGTCAACTGCCCGAAACTGGCTGGTGCGTTGCTCGACCATTTCGAGGCGGAAGCCGATAGCGAAGTGGCCGGGCTGGATCGTTCAGTGGGAGACGCATTTCTCCGCATGTTCGAAATCTCGACGCCCTCGCGCGAACTGGTCGCCGAAATCGGCAAGCGCGCGGGTCATGACGAACTAGCGCATGTTCTTGCGAACGGCGACAGGGAGCAGCTGGCCGCCTTTCTCTGGAGCAAGGATATTCTCGACCTGCTCAATCTTGGCGGCAGGCGTCTTTTCGATCTTGCTGAATTCGTGACTTTCCTGAAACCGCTGCAGCATCGGGCCTACTCCATCTCCTCCAGCCCCCTTGCCGCGGGAAACAGCGTGCATCTGACGATCGCCAGCGTGCGTTATCGCGCTCACGACCGCGAGCGCGGCGGCGTGTGCTCCACCTATCTGGCAGATCGGGTGGAGGCAGGGGGGACGGCCGGGCTTTTCGTTTCGCCCAACAAGGCGTTCCGTGTGCCGCAGAAAGACGATGCGCCGGTTATCATGGTGGGTCCGGGCACGGGAATAGCGCCGTTCCGGGCCTTCCTGCAGGAACGGCTGGCGCGGGGCGCCACCGGCCGGAACTGGCTGTTTTTTGGTGACCAGCACCGGCAGTCGGACTTCATTTACGAGAGTGAGCTGGGTGAAATGAGCCGTGCGGGCGTGCTGACGCGTCTCGATCTCGCCTTTTCGCGCGATCAGGCGGAAAAGATCTACGTGCAGACGCGCATGCGGCAGAATGGCAAGGCGCTTTATCAGTGGCTCGAAGAGGGGGGCTATTTTTACGTCTGCGGTGACGCGACCCGCATGGCGAAGGACGTAGACGATGCCCTGCACCGGATCATCATTGACGAGGCCGGCCTCTCTGCGGAAGCAGCAAGCGAATATGTCAGCCAGCTGAAGCGCGAAAAGCGCTATCTTCGCGATGTCTACTAGCCGTCAGCGCGAGGGGATCCGGATGCAACGGTGCATTCAGCAATTGCTGCAGACTGTCTCCGCATCGCGCTGCTTGAAGAAATAATCGCGGCCGATGGTGATCGACTTGACGCCAGAGGAGGAGATGTCGGTCATGAACATCAACAGTTCATGCGGGACAGAAAGTTCGACATGGATGAGGAAGCTGTCAGCAATCAGCAGACGGGTCGGCACCACCACCGCAGAGCCGACCGCATAGGGCCGCTGGTTCTTCTCATCCCAGGACCAGGTGATTTTCGCCTGTTTCTGGGCATCGATCTTGATACCGCTGATCTTCAGCCGGAGACCCTTCGTGCTATAGGGCGCGAAGACTGCGGATGCTACATCCCCCATGCCTGCAAGATAGGTCTTGTCTACAGAACCCGTTTTCGAAATCAGGTCGTTGATCGTCGCGGCGGCGCTGCTTGCCCGCTTGTAGGTATTGTAGCCGATGGTGAGTTCGAAGGACGTCACATAAAGTGCGAGCAATATCGGGAAAATGATCGCGAATTCCACCGCGCCAACACCGCGGCGATCTCTTGCGAAGCGTGAAGCAAGCGCAATGAAACGCAGCCTGCCTTGCGTCACGGCGGCAATCAGACCTGCCATCAGGAGCCCCCGCTTGTCGTGTATTTTTCGTTCATGAAAGCGTCGGTCGCGACGATCAGGAAGTGAGAAGGCATCGATCCATCGGCCGGGCGAATTTTTGTAAGATAGGGGCGAATGATATCGGCCGTTACCCGCCAGCGATAATAGACACGCAGCATGTTGATCGTTTCCGGCCCACCCGGCTTGAAGCCGAATTGCGCCGTATCAAGATCGTAATATTCTCCGAAGGCCTTCAAAGGTATGGCGGTGGGGATATCCTTGAAGGTGGTGAAGGAGCGAAGATCGATATAGAGCTTCTGTTCCGTTTTGATCTCATCCGCGGAGCACGTGATTATCACCGAGACTTCGTTGCAGAAGTTCTTTCGGAAATCTTCTTTCGAAATCGAACTGCTGATCTGCCCCGTCCTCAGCCGCCGGGCCATGCTTTCGGTGGCATTGACGACCACCTGCTCCGCGATCATGGCGATGAAGGTTTCGATGATTGCGAAAACAACCAGGAAATATGGGATGGCGAGGATCGCGAATTCGATGGCTGCGGTCCCGTCGCGCGAAACTCCGAATTTTTCCAGCAATGGCTTCAGTTTGGCCAGTCGCATGAGGCAGTGTCGATCTCTAAGCATATGCGGCAAGCGCAACCGTTGAATTGTTGCGGACCATAATCAACCGATGTTTAAAATCAGTTACCTCGGTGATTTATACTTTAGTGATTTATGAAAATGACACAGACGCCAAATGAAAAAAGCCCGGCACGGGGCCGGGCTTTAATAAACCAGGGACGGTGATTATTCCGCGTCCGCTTTCGACAGAACCTCGAGCGTGGGTGTCGAGGTGATATTATAGCCGCAGTCTACGTAATGGCACTCGCCAGTCACGCCGCGCGAGAGGTTGGACAGAAGGTAGAGCGCAGAGCCGCCGATATCGTCGATATCCGCCGTCCGTCTCAGCGGCGCGTTCTTCTGGTTCCATGCGTAAATGGCGCGCGCGTCGGAAATGCCCGCACCTGCGAGCGTGCGGACCGGGCCGGCCGAGATGGCGTTGACGCGAATGTCCCGAGGGCCGAAATCGGCAGCGAGATAACGCACGGAAGCCTCGAGCGCCGCCTTGGCAACGCCCATGACGTTATAGTTGGGAATGACGCGCTGCGAACCGTTATAAGTCAGTGTCAGCATGGAGCCGCCATTCGTCATCAGCTCGGCGGCGCGCTTGGCGATTTCCGTGAAGGAGAAACAGGAAATGACCATGGTGCGGCTGAAATTCTCGCGCGTCGTATCCGCGTAAAGGCCCTTCAGCTCGTTCTTGTCGGAGAAGCCGATGGCATGCACGACAAAATCCAGCGCGCCCCATTTTTCGCGAATCGTTTGAAACAGCGCGTCCACAGAAGCGATATCTTCGACATCGCAAGGCACGATGAAGTCGGAGCCAAGTTCCGCGGCGAGCGGTTTGACACGCTTGCCGAGCGCTTCACCCTGATAGGTGAAGGCCAGTTCCGCGCCCTGTGCCGCAAGTGCCTTGGAGATACCCCAGGCGATGGAGTGATTGTTAGCGACGCCCATGATGAGGCCGCGTTTACCCTGCATGATGCCGTTCATGGGCAATTATCCGTTATGACGCTGGAAGACGAGCGTGGCGTTGGTACCGCCGAAGCCGAAGGAATTGGATAGGATGGTGTCGATCTTGGCATTGTCGATGCGGCTGCGAACGATCGGAACGCCCGCAAATTCCGGATCGAGTTCGGAAATATGCGCGCTCTCGCCGATGAAACGTTCCTGCATCATCAAGAGGCCGTAGATCGATTCCTGCACCCCGGCCGCGCCAAGCGAATGGCCAGTCAGCGACTTGGTTGACTGGATGTGCGGGATCTTGTCGCCGAAGACTTCGCGGATCGCGCCGATTTCCTTGCTGTCGCCAACCGGCGTCGAGGTGCCGTGGGTATTGATGTAGTCAATGTCGCCCTTGACGGTGGAAAGAGCCTGCCGCATGCAGCGGATCGCGCCTTCGCCTGAAGGGGCAACCATGTCGTAACCGTCAGAGGTCGCGCCATAACCGACGATTTCGGCATAAATCTTGGCACCGCGTGCCTTTGCGTGTTCCAGCTCTTCGAGAACCAGAACGCCCGCACCGCCGGCGATAACGAAGCCGTCGCGGTTGACGTCATAGGCGCGCGAGGCGACGTCGGGGGTCTCGTTGTATTTGGACGACATGGCGCCCATGGCGTCGAAAAGGTTCGACATCGACCAGTCGAGGTCCTCGTGGCCGCCAGCGAACATCACGTCCTGCTTGCCCCACTGGATCATCTCGGCGGCGTTGCCGATGCAGTGCGCCGAGGTTGAGCAGGCCGAAGAGATGGAGTAGTTGACGCCGTGGATCTTGAACCAGGTCGCGAGCGTGGCCGAAGCGGTGGAGGACATCGCCTTCGGCACGGCAAACGGACCGATGCGCTTCGGGCTGTTGTTCTTCAGCGTAATATCGGCAGCTTCGACGATGGTGCGGGTGGAAGGACCGCCCGAACCCATGATGATGCCGGTGCGCTCATTGCCGCTGATATCGCTCTCTTCCAGACCGGAATCGGCGATTGCCTGCTTCATGGCAACATGGTTCCACGCGCCGCCCTGCGACAGGAAGCGCATGGCGCGGCGGTCGACCAGATCGGTGGGGTCGAGAGAAGGCTTGCCCCAGACCTGGCACTTGAAACCGTGTTCGGCAAAATCCGGCGAAAAAGAAATGCCGGATTTGGCATTGCGCAGCGACGCGGTGACTTCAGCGGCATCACCGCCGATGGAAGAAACAATACCGAGGCCGGTGACAACAACTCGTCTCATGAAAGGGACCTTTTCTTAAGATTTCGGCTGGACAACCGAAGCCGCCCGGCGTTTGTCTGAACTATTCCGTCTGCCTCAGGCAGCCTTTTCCTTGGACAGGCCGACCCGCAGGTCTGTCGCCTGATAAATGGTTTCGCCGTCCGCCTTCAGCCAGCCGTCAGCAGTTCCAAGCACCAGACGGCCACGCATCACGCGCTTGAAATCAATACCATATTGAAGGAGCTTGGTGTGAGGGCGCACCATGCCCTTGAACTTCACTTCGCCGGTGGAAAGCGCCATGCCGCGGCCTTCTTCGCCCAGCCAGCCGAGGAAGAAGCCGGTCAGCTGCCACATGCCATCAAGGCCGAGGCACCCCGGCATGATCGGGTTGCCCTGGAAATGGCAGGGAAAATACCAGTCATCGGGGCTGACATCATATTCGGCACGGATGAAACCCTTGTCGAACGCGCCGCCGGTTTCTGAAATTTCGGTGATGCGGTGAACCATGAGCATGGGGGGCAATGGGAGCTGTGCATTTCCCGGGCCGAACAATTCGCCGCGACCGCAGGACAGGATCTCCTCGTAATTGTAACTTGATTGCCTCGTTGCCATACCGCTTTCACTTCCCCAATTACTGGTGTTGATCGACTTCACTAGAGCAAGTTAGGTTCAAAATGAAGCGCTGCAAGGGCAGAGGCGGTTCCGCCCCCATTCTTTGTCTTCGAACCTTCTTTGCAGAAGTCATTACCTCAATATGCCGTCCGCATACAGGAACCATCCGGCCGGAACCAGAGGAAATTTGCAGGAATGGCCGGTTTGCGGCCATTTGCGACACTCGGCGGCGCTGAAACTATTGAAAGCATTCCCTGCAAAAGATATATGCTATTGCAATTGACGGGTGGCATACCTCTGTTTGGAATGGGATTGCATGGCATTTGACGCCACATTGGATATCGGAACGAGGCTGCGGCGCTCTGGGCTGAGGCCCACGCGCCAGCGCGTGGCTTTGGGCGATCTTCTCTTCGCGAAAGGTGACCGCCACCTCACCGTCGAAGAACTGCATGATGAGGCTGTGACAGCTGGCGTGCCCGTTTCTCTCGCCACGGTCTACAACACACTGCATCAGTTCACCGAGGCCGGTCTCATCCGGGTTCTCGCCGTGGAAGGTGCCCGTACCTATTTTGACACCAACGTGTCGGATCACCATCACTTCTTCGTAGAAGGCGAGAACGAGGTTCTCGATATACCTGTCAACAATCTCCAGATCGGCAATCTGCCGGAAGCGCCTGAGGGCATGGAAATCGCCCATGTGGATGTGGTGATCCGCCTCCGCCGCAAGCGCGGCTGAACTTCTTCGGTTCGACAATGGATGTGCAAATGGCGCCCGCGGGCGCCATTTCTGTTTTCAGCGTCGTTCCATGGGTCACTTCATGACATCTTCCGGGCGTCTGCCGGGCTTGCCTTTATAGGGCGGGAAAGTCCAGCCGAAGATCAGCGCGCCGGACCGGATCCCAAAGGCCATCAGCACGCCCGCTGCCGAAGCGGCATAAAGCGGCGCGCCGAAGAAATAGACGACAATGAAGGTGGAAGAGCCCAGAAGCGCGCAGGTGATGTAGATTTCCGGCCGCAAGAGCACGGAGGGCTCACCGGCGAGAATATCGCGCAAAACCCCACCAAATGTTGCCGTCAGAACGCCGGTGACAATGGCGACAGTTGCCGAACCGCTTGCTGCGAGGCCCTTGGCCGCTCCCATGACGCAATAAGCAGAAAGGCCGAGCGCATCGAGCCAGATCAATACCCGGTAACGGGATTCGAACAGATGTGCCGTGAAGAACAGCAGCACCGCCACCGAGACGCAGACGAGAATATAGGTGGGGTTGATGACCCAGAACACCGGCGTTCTGCCGAGCACGAGATCACGCACCGTGCCACCGCCGATACCGGTGGCCGCCGCAAAAAACAGGAAGCCGATCAGGTCGAGCTGCTTGCGCGAAGCGGCAAGCGCACCGGTTGCGGCAAACACTGCCACGCCGGCATAGTCGAGAAAACCCAGAAGTGTCATGAAAAGGTTCCCCCCGGAACACGGGCGGCGAACACGTCAGTGTCGCGCAAGCACTAAACTCTAGGCTGGCCGCCCGGATGATCGCAACATCCATAACCCAAACGGATGCAAAGGAAAATGCCGTGCGAATCGCTCTCGTTGCCGCTCTTCAGGCGCTGGTTCTCTTGATGTTCCCGGTGGCGCTCTCGGCGCAGCAGCAGCTGGTGAGCGATCCGGAGATTTACGAGAAGGATCATTTCCGCAACGAGTGCAAGGTGGCAGCATTCGGCGACGATTTTGTCACACGGCTGGATATCAACAATGACGGGTTGATGGATGCCATCGTCAATCACGGGGTTCTGGATTGCGACGGCGAAAAAGGCCGCGCCTGTGATGACGAGGGATGCCCCTATAATTTTTACGTGCAGGTGAAAGAAGGCGGCTACCTGATGATCGCGACGGCCCGCATCTACGGTTATGACTTCATCAAGCGTTTTGGTAACATGGTCTTCGTGCTGAAGATGCATCCGCGTTATTGCGAGCGTACTGATAAGGAGCCCTGCCTGATGACAGTGCGGGTGCGCGGGACAAAATTCGTCACGATCTCGCGAAAGTGAGCGCAACGGTTGCTACGGCGTAATCCGCCGGATTTTCACCCTCTGATTATAGCGCTGTCGGAGTGAGCGCGGAATGATGAGTGTGGCGATGGCGACAACGAAGACAGCGACTGCCACGACCCAGAGAGCATCCGACTGCATCTTGGCCCCGAGAACGGCACCGCATATCGCACCGCTCAGCATGCCCAGCCACGGCACGATCTGGATGCCCCAATCAAAGCTCCGGTCACCGAGAAGAAAGCGGCCGATGCCTCGGCCGAAACGGGAAAGGGCACCCGTCACATAGGTTAGGCCGATCGGCAGTCCCTCGATATGCTCGACGGCCGCGTTGACCATGCCCATGGCGAAGACCACGAGGTAAAATTGCACGAGGCCCGAGCTCTCGCCACGAAGCAGTGCCGCAATGGCCACAAGCGATCCGACCGCCATGAGGACTGCAAATATACGCCGCTCGAACTTGTGCGCCACCACGATCCCGCCTGCGTTGCCCGCCACAAAGGCAATGATCGCGACAAGGAGTTTCACGGCGTGGGAATAGATGCCGGCTTCCGCTGAAACCGCGGCGCGCGTGGTATTGCCGGTCATGAAGGATACGAAGTCGCCGGAAATATGCAGTCCAACCGCATCCGTCATGCCCGCGATGAAGGAAATGGCGGCAACCAGCGCTATACCCGTGCCGGTCCTTCTGGCCTTGATGATATTACGACGTCTCTGTCTGGTCATGGAGAGCTCGATACGGGAAATCGTTGGGCCTGCTCGCCGGCCGCGTTCTCTATGTCTAGAATGGCTGGCCGTGCATTTGCAATCATTCCAGGGATGTGCGTGCGCTTTCTGTTTTGTCTAGACAAATACAAAATGCCTGCCTACGATGCCTCAAATAAAGCGAAAAACAATGTCGCACAAAAATAAATCAAAAGGGGTTCCGATCATGAAAAAAACCTGGGTTTTCGCCGCTGTGGCGGCGCTTTTCTCATCCGCTTCCGCCTATGCCGAAACGTCCGTGACGATAGGCATGTCGGGCTGGACGGGTTTTGCACCGCTGACGCTTGCAAAACAGGCCGGCATTTTCGAAAAGAACGGCCTGAAGGTCGAGATCAAGAAAATCCCGCAGGCCAGCCGCCATCTCGCTCTCGCTTCCGGTGACATCCAGTGCGCCGCCACCACGGTGGAAACCTGGATCGCCTGGAACGCCAATGGCGTGAAATCCACGCAGATTTTCCAGATGGACAAATCGCACGGTGCCGATGGCATCGCGGTGCGCAGCGATGTCGCAAAGGTCGCGGACCTCAAGGGCAAGACGGTGGCCGCGTCCGCACCGGGCACCTCTCCTTATTTCTTCCTCGCCTGGATCCTCAAGGAAAACGGCCTGACACTGAAGGATGTGAAGGTCGTCAACCTTGAGCCGGGGCCGGCCGCGCAGGCTTTCGTCGCAGGACAGAACGATGCAGCCATGACCTATGAACCCTATCTCTCTACCGTGCGCGCCGCTCCCGACAAGGGTAAGATTCTTGCCACGACACTGGATTATCCCGCGGTTATGGACACGTTTGGCTGCACGCCAGACTTCCTGAAGGCCAATCCGCAGGCAGCCAAGGCTCTGGCGGACAGCTATTTCCAGGCACTTGATCTTATCAAGGCCGATCCCGAAAAATCCTATGCGACGATGGGCGCGGATGTGAAACAGTCCGGCGAGGCCTTTGCCGCTTCGGCAAAATTCCTCGAATGGCAGGACAAGGCCGCCAACCAGAAATTCTTCGAGGGCGAGTTCAAGACTTTTTCCGAACAATCGGCTGACCTGCTGCTCGAAATCGGCGTGATCAAGTCGAAGCCCGATCTTTCGACCCTCGCGGACACGTCCTTCATCAAGTGACGGAAACAGCCAGCTGCATTTCCCTCTCCGGATATTGCAGCCAGTAAGAAGCGCGACAGTGTTCCCGCGTCTTGAGTGCGGGAACATGTTGATGGCGTGGCGAAGTGCCGCGCCGGTTCGGGACAGGCGACAGAATGCAACCACTTCAACCCATAAAGAACAGCACGAGGATAGCGCTCGGCATCCTGTTCTTCGTGCTTTTTTTCTCTGCCTGGGGCTTTGCCACGCTGGGCGGTTTCGTGTCGCCGACCTTTCTGGCCGACCCCGTTACCATGCTGAAGGATGGTATCTATCTGCTGACGGATCAGGGTTTTGCCAGCGATATCGGCATGACGATCTGGCGTGTCGTGGGCGGTTTCGTGCTGGCCTCCGTAGTCGCCGTCCCCCTCGGTATCGCCATGGGGGCTTATAAGCCCATCGAGGCGCTGCTTGAGCCTTTTGTCTCCTTCGCGCGTTACCTTCCGGCTTCCGCCTTTGTGCCGCTGCTCATTCTCTGGGCCGGCATCGGCGAGATGCAGAAGCTGCTGGTGATCTTCATCGGCGCCGTCTTCCAGATCATCCTCATGGTGGCTGTGGCCGTCGCCGGCACGCGGCGGGATCTGGTGGAGGCCGCCTATACGCTGGGCGCGAGGGATCGGGGCGTGGTGCGTCGAGTCCTAATTCCCGCCAACGCACCTGACATTGCCGAAATTCTCCGTCTCGTCCTCGGCTGGGCCTGGACCTATGTCATCGTCGCGGAACTGATAGGCGCCTCCTCCGGTATCGGCTACATGATCATCAACAGCCAGGCGCTGATGGCGACCGGCCAGATCATCTTTGGCATCATCGTCATAGGTGTTATCGGCCTTATCTCTGATTTCGCGTTCAAATCGCTGAACCGGAAGCTTTTTGCCTGGAGGCTTGCCTGATGAGCGAACTCGTTATCAAGGGCGTCAGCCGCATCTTTCCAGGCGTACATGGCGGGCAGCCGACGCTGGCCCTGCAGCCCACCAATCTGGAAATCCCGCGCAATGATTTCGTTACCATCCTCGGTCCTTCGGGATGCGGAAAATCGACCCTGCTGCGCATCATCGCCGGGCTTGACCGTCCGACAACGGGCGAGGTGCTGTTGTCAGGCAGGGCGGTGACTGGCCCGGGGGCGGACCGCGGCATGGTGTTCCAGTCCTACACGCTGTTCCCTTGGCTGACGATCCGTGAAAACGTCGCTTTCGGCCTGCGCGAACGCGGCGTTGCCGAGAAGGAAAAATGGGAGATCGTTGACAGCTATATCGACAAGGTCGGCCTGCGTGGTTTCGAAAACCATTGGCCGAAACAACTCTCCGGCGGCATGCAGCAGAGAACGGCCATTGCCCGCGCCCTGGCAAATGGCCCGAAAATCCTGCTGCTCGACGAGCCTTTCGGCGCTCTCGACAATCAGACCCGCGGGCTGATGCAGGAATTGTTGCTCGGCATATGGGAGCGTGAGCAAAAGACGGTCATTTTCGTCACGCACGATATTGAGGAGGCGGTTTTCATGGCGTCGCGCGTGGTGACCATGTCTGCGAGGCCGGGCCGTATCAAATCGATCACGCCGGTCGACCTGCCGCATCCGCGCCACTACACCGTCAAGGCCAGCCCGGAATTTTCCGAACTGCGTGCAAGGCTGACGGAAGAAATCCGCAGCGAAGCGATCGCCGCCGCCGCTCACGGATAGCAGGGTATGGAACGGGGAGGATAGAAGCATCGGGATGAGGGGCACAGGCGCCGATCTTCAGGAAAAGTCACTGCACGAGCGAATCCGCAACGATGTGGAGCGCCACATCATGTCAGGCGAATGGCCGCCGGGATATCGTATCCCATTCGAACACGAAATGACGCGCCAATATGCCTGTTCGCGCATGACGGTGAACAAGGCTTTGGGAGAACTGGTGCAGCGGGGTCTTATCGAAAGACGCCGGCGTCTCGGTAGTTTCGTCCGTCAGCCCCACGCGCAATCGGCCGTGCTGGAAATCCACGATATCGAACGCGAGGTGCAGGCACTTGGGCTGGTTTACAGGTATTGCCTCGATCAGCGGCGTCTGCGGCCTGCGGGTAAAGACGATGGAGCGGCTATGGCGCTTGCGGCCGATGCGCTTGTGCTGGAACTCACCTGCACGCATTTTGCCGGTGGCGTCCCATTTTGTCTGGAAGAGCGCCTCATCAATGTCACTGCTGTTCCGGAGGCCGAGTTTGCCGATTTTTCGCAGATCGGCCCCGGAACGTGGCTGCTGAAGATGGTGCCCTGGAGCGCTGCCGAACATCGCATCAGCGCCGTCTCGGCCGACCGCAAAAATGCCGCTGCGCTGGGTATCCGATCGGGAGCCGCCTGTCTGGTCATCGATCGCCGGACCTGGCACGGAACGGATTACATCACCCGCGTGTCGGTCACCTATCCCGGTGACCGACACGCGCTCGTTGCGCAGTTTTCGCCTTCGCAGAGCAGCTGAAGACGGTAGATCGGTCAATTTTTTGTAAAGAAGAGTTTACGGGTCGTCTTTTGGCAATATAATAGTTGTCAAAAGAACTCAGGTTTATTATCGGAACGTCAAGCTTTTACGACGGCATCCGTTATGACCCCGGTTTCAAACCGGTCAATCTGCGGATGGGTTCATCGACGGAAATCCGGGATAAAAAACATGTCAGTTGCGACCACCACTTCTTCCACGTCTCTCAACAAGGCAAGCAGGACACGGCGCATTTCCCTTGCCACGACGGTTACCTTACTGGTTGGATTGAGCGCCGGTGCGGTTTTCGCTCAGACGGCATCCGAACCCCAGATTCAGTCCGCACCGCAAGCGGAAACGGTCCAGCCGGCACAGCCGTCTCCACAAACCCCGGCGGCGCCGGACGCTCCAGTTGTTCAGCCGAACCAGCCTTCCACGCTTGCACAGGAACGGCCGGCAGCCGTGGCGCCTGCACAACCTCAAGGCAATGAAGCCGCGCCTGCAGAGCGCGCACAATCTCCAGTCGCTCCCGCCCTGACACCCGAAGGTGCCGCGCCGACCAACGAGGTTTCAAACCCGGTAGAGCCCGTCGGCGCCGAACCGGCAAGTGCCGAACATCGCGCGGATATCCCACACAACCTGTCCCCCTGGGGCATGTTCATGGCGGCGGACTGGGTCGTGAAGGGTGTCATGATCGGTCTGGCCTTCGCCTCGCTGGTGACCTGGACGGTGTGGGTTGCAAAGTCGGTTGAACTTGCAGGTGCGCGTGTTCGGGCCGGCGCAACGCTGAAGGTCATTCGCAAGGCGAAAACTCTTAACGAGGCTACCGAGGCTGTCGAGAAGAAGGGCGGACCTGCGGCGCTCATGCTGCGCATGGCAACTCATGAAATGCAGCTTTCCGATGCTGTGGTCGAACATACCGATGGCGGCGGTATCAAGGAACGTGTCTCCTCGGCGCTGTCGCGTATCGAAACCCACGCCGGTCGCCGCATGTCACGCGGGACGGGCGTTCTGGCAACGATCGGTTCCACCGCCCCCTTTGTCGGCCTGTTCGGCACCGTCTGGGGCATCATGAACTCCTTCATCAGCATTTCGGAATCGCAGACCACCAATCTCGCCGTCGTCGCGCCCGGCATTGCCGAAGCGCTTCTGGCCACCGCCATCGGCCTCGTTGCCGCCATTCCCGCAGTGGTGATCTATAACGTCTTCGCGCGCTCGATCACCGGATACCGCCATCTGCTGGCGGATGCCGCAGCGGGCGTGGAGCGCCTCGTCAGCCGCGACCTCGATTTTCGCCGCATTCCGCCGGGCAGCACCAGCAAACCCGCAGTATCGCTGGTTGGACGGTGATCGGACATGGCTGGAGGAATTCGCGAAAACAGCGGTGACGATCTCTCCGAAAACCATGAGATCAATGTCACGCCCTTCATCGATGTGATGCTGGTTCTGCTCATCATCTTCATGGTGGCCGCGCCACTCGCCACCGTCGATGTGAATGTCGATCTTCCCGCATCCACCGCAAAACCCGCGGAGCGACCGGAGGAGCCGCTGTATCTTACGGTCAAAGACGATCTCTCGCTTAATCTGGGCAATGATGCGGTGGCCCGTGAAGCCTTGGCGGCCGCCATCGACCGCCAGACGGGTGGCAAGAAGGATACCCGCATCTTCCTGCGTGCAGACAAGGCGGTTGATTACGGCCACTTCATGGAAATCATGAACCTGCTGAGAGATGCCGGTTATCTGAAGATCGCCCTTGTGGGGCTGGAAAATGCCGCTGCCGTATCGCAGCCTCCGGCTGCTGGCCAGCCCGCCCCGTCGGCGGTGCAGGAAGCGACGCCATGAGTGAAAACGGCTATCCACAGGCCCGACATTCCCGCCTTTGGGAGGTGACGCTGTGGTCCGCCGCGGCGTTGCTGATGCTCAGCGTCCATGCCGGGTTCGCTTATTATCTGATGCAGGAGCCGGATGAGCTTGAGGCCGGCGGGCCGCCCCCCGCCGCCATCATGATCGAAATGGCGGCGATACCGGAAGCCGTCCAAACTGAAGAAACGACGCAGGCACAGGATGTCGAGGACGCCGAAGAAGTGAAGAGCGACAGCAGCGAACCGGTTGAGGAAGCTGCTCCTGAAGAGACCCCGCCACCACCTGAACCGGTTGCCGAAACGCCGCCGCCTGAGCCGGTGCAGCCGCCTGAGCCACCGGTCGAGGAGATCGTCGAACCGCAGGAAATTCCCGAGCCGGTTGAGCCTGTCGATCCCGTTCAGGAGCAGATGATGGCGGAACTTGAAAATGTCGAGGTCCCCTTGCCCGTCATGCGGCCTCCGCCTCCGCCCGTCGAAAAGAAGGTGGAAAAGAAAGAGCCTGAAGAGAAAAAGAAGGTCGAGCGCCAGCGCCCCAAACCGCAGCAGGCCTCGGAACTGCGTGAAACTGCGAAGGCGGAAGCCCAGCAATCCGACCGCACGGCCGCATCGCGCAGCAATGCCGGCTTCTTTTCTTCGTCATCCGCCTCCCCGGCAAAATGGGGATCGAAAGTCCGCTCGCACATTCAGCGCCGCAAACCACGTTCACTCCGCAGCGATGCAATGACTGCGACGGTGCGGTTCCGCGTCAATGATGCCGGTGCCATCAGCGGTGTCAGCGTTGTTCAGTCCACCGGCGATTCGTCCGTGGATCAGCAGATCGCCGCCTGGATTCAGAGCGCGTCGCCCGTGCCCGCCCCGCCGCCGGAAGCAAACAGGACGATCACGCTGCCGATCAGCATCCGCTAGCAGCTCCCCTGGCCGGACCGATTTTTTCCGACCTGTCCCGTGGTGTGGCCTCAATGATATTTCGCGAATGTTTTCGATGGTGTAGGTCTTGACGACATCACAAGCAGAGGCATTCCGGAATGAAATTCTCAATCGCAGAGGCGGAGGATCTCGTATCCTCTATCTTTGAGCGCAACGGCGTCCTACCGCAAAACGCCCGCTCGGTGGCAAAGGCGCTCGTCGCCTCCGAGGCCGCCGGGCAGGGTGGTCATGGTTTTCGCCGTATACCCGTTTACGTGCGTCAGGCCCGTGTAGGCAAGGTCGATGGCAAGGCGCGTCCGGTGGCCACACGGGTGAAGCCCGGCGTCCTCTCTGTCGACGCCAATCATGGTTATGCCTATCCGGCGATCGATCTCGCGCTTGAGGAATTGCCTGAAATGGCGCGCCAGCAGGGGATCGCGCTCGCCGCCATCCACCGTTCCCATCACGCCGGCGTCATGGCGCTGACTGTCGAACGTATTGCCGAAACGGGTCTCGTGGCGCTGATGTTCGCCAATGCGCCTGCGTCCATGGCGCCATGGGGCGGCAGCAAGCCGCTTTATGGTACGAACCCGATTGCCTTTGCCACGCCCGTTGGCGGCGCTGATCCACTCGTCATCGATCTGGCTCTCTCCAAGGTCGCACGCGGAAAAATCATGGCGGCGCGCCAGAAGGGGGAGACGATCCCGGGCGACTGGGCGCTTGACAGAAATGGCCGACCGACCACCGATCCGGAGGAGGCCATAGAAGGAACCATGGTTCCTGCGGGCGAAGCCAAGGGCGCAGCGCTGGCGCTGATGGTGGAAATCATGGCCGCTGCAATTACCGGCGGAAACTTCGCCTTCGAGGCCTCCTCCCTTCTGGACGACAAGGGTGCGCCCCCCTCGCTCGGACACACCATTATCGCAATAGACCCTGTATCATCAGGCGGCTCTGCCTTTACCGAAAGGCTGGCTCTTATCGCCCAGGAGATAGAAAAACAGGAAAATGTCCGCCTGCCCGGTCGCCGCAGCCAGGGTATCCGCAAACAGGCGTTGGAAAGCGGTATCGTGATCGAAAGCGATATTCTTGGCGAAATTCAATCGCTTTGACCGGACATTAAAAACCCGGCGGGTCGACCGTGACCCGCCGGGTAAACCGTAAATGGCTGCGGTTATCTGCATCGATGGGACCGGACATCATGTCCAGCCGCCATTTGGTCCGCCGATCCAGCCATTGATATGGAAGGATTTTGACGCAGAAAGCCGCTCATTCGGTTTTCAGCTTCCGGAAAGGACTTTGCCGCGGAAGCTTGAGTTGAGCAGGTGGCGATTATGCCTCCTGTTCGATCAGGCCGCGCAGCAGGGCAATACTGACGGTATTCAGCAGATTGGTCGCACCGAGCCTGTGGCGCACCTTTTCCAGAGTATCCTTGACGTCCGCCTCGTCGGCGCCGACTATCACGGCGACGTGCGAGGGATGTTTGCCCCGCGCGACCAGCCCCAGATATTGCCGCTCACGCTCCGAGAGGACGACTTCATGCGTCTGGCGATATTCATGCGGCGAATTTGAAGACATTTCTTTCAGCCTCAAAAAAGATTGGCCTTCCCGGGCAGGAGCAGGCAGTGTTCATTCTCCGACACCAGCTCGTTGGCCGCTCCGTCCACACGCGAACAGAAACGCCAATTTCGCCAATAGGTTTCATCTGGCCTCAGGAGTTTTGCGGTAAGGGGCCGCTTTCGCAGCCTGTAAATCCGATGCAGACGTTCTATTCCAGCCATCGAGGGCCTGCGACAACGACGCCCAGCGACGACAATCTGTCTGGCGTGAAATACAGTTTCAAAGCTTTGGAATGTTTTCGTCACACCCGAAGGAGATCGGCGCTCTAATAGTGGATGTGTTCCACCGATGAAATAACATGACGCGCCAAGTTTTTCATTTTATTGTTATGTTTCGGCACACATCGCGACAACTGTTGATATATTCATCAACTTTAATGCCTCGTTCCGAAATATTGATGCTGTAGCCATGTATTATCCGGCGGAATGATGCGCGTGTTTCCGGCGAATATCCGTAGGTGTTGCCCCGAACCAGCGGGAAACGGAGCGGGAAAATGCACCTGGGGTCGAATATCCAAGCCGGTAACTGATGTCGGAGACCGGAAGATCACTTTCCACTAGAAGCTTGAATCCGGCATTCTTGCGAATGGCATCTTTTATCTCGTTGAGATTGGTCCCGAGTTCGGCAAGGCGCCGCTGAAAACTGCGTTCCGAAAGGTTGAAATAGGGGGCAATCTCGCTGAGCGAAAGCTCCGCATCGGAAAGCCTCATCTGCATATACCGCTTCACCTGATCGATGAAATGCGTCGCGTCGGCCGATGTCTCCGGTCGAAGCATCCGGCACTGCAAATTCATCAATTCGAACAGGCGTTCATCGGCGTTCGGATTGGCCACCTCAAGGAGAGATAGGGGAAGGCGCATGGTATGGATCGGTTGGGAAAAGCTGATCCGCTTCGTCATTCTTTCTTTAAATAATTGAATATTATCGGGTTTCTGTCGCTCCATCCCAATCTCGATCTGATGGATGCGCTCTCCCAGAATATCGCGGAGCCGCTGTATCAGGATTGCCAGGGACAGATCGACATATTGATCACGCTTGACAATCACCGGTGCAAAGGACCATGACAGCGTCACCCCGGTCGCATCTGCAACCATGGTGAAATTGCTGTTATTGGTCGCATAATAGACGTGATCCTGAAGAAAGCGCAGAAACGCCCGCACCGTCGGGGCGCTGATCAGGCCATATCCGAAAGCACCGGACGCGCCGGCGGGAAAAGTGGAGGCGCACTGCAATCCGAAAGCGTCGTCGCCGGATATCAGGGCGCAGGTTTCCAGCAGACGGCATAATCTATCGAGGCTGATGCGCTCTGTGAGACTTCCGAAATTGCCGGGATCGATCTCAAGAGCCTTGCAGATGGGTGCGATATCGATGCCACGCCCCCGCGCATAATTGCTGACGCCAGCGGCCAGACCGGCCACCACAGTTATTTCGTCGCTGAGCCTCTTTTCGGGCATCCCTAGCCTTGGCGTACCATGTTTGGAAATTGTCGCCTGATGGTAAGCCTCGCGCACCCGTTTGTCGAGCAGCGCGGCCGGGGATTTTATGTACGGTTGCGGACGCTTTGCTGCAGAAGCTCCATCATTGTTTTTCCCGCATCTTCGATCGCGCCGCTGTTGTCCACAGTGATCACGTCAAAATCGCCGTCGACACAGAGAGCACTACGTTCCAGCCGTCGCAGGATATCGTCGCGGCTCTCCCGTCCTCGCTGTTCCAGCCTTCGTGCCAGAACCTCCGGTCGCGCCACGATATTCACGACCTTCAGGCGGGAAAAAGCAATACCGAACTGAGGCAGGGCCGACCGGGAACCGTTGGCGATAACCACGTCCCCGGCGTCCAGCTGACGATAGACAGCGGCCGGAATGCCATATTTCAGCCCATGCGCCTGCCAGGAGACTGCGAAAGCGCCTTCACTCTCAAGTCGGTTGAATTCCTGCATGGAAACTGCGTCGTGGTTTTCACCGCCCGCGTCGCTACTGCGGGTAATGACGCGGCGGGTGAAGTGAAAGCCCGGCCGGCCGGACAGCTGCATTGACGCATAATCCATCAGCGTATCTTTGCCGGCCCCGCTGGGGCCGACAATGACGATCATGGTTCCGGGCGATCCCTCGCGCCGGCTGTCTTGTCCGTCGCCGGTCATGCCACGCGCTTGCCCAGACGCCAGACGGAACGTGCCACGGGAACGCCATCTTCGCGGTGAACCCGGACCAGATCGGCCCGCAGACCGCCGGCTATGCGGCCGCGGTCGTGAAGACCAACGGTCCGCGCCGGTGTGGCGGTGACCATACGCAGAGCTTCCGGCAGCGTGATGGCTTCCACCTGATCGGCAAGCAGGAACGGTGCGAAGAGCAGGCTGAAGGGCACGTAGTCGGAAGAGAGAACATCCAGAACACCAATTTCGGCCAGATCGCGGGCGGCGATGTTGCCGGAATGGGATTTGCCGCGAACGATGTTCGGGGCGCCCATCAAGACACTCATGCCGGCGCTGTGCGAAGCTTTTGCCGCCTCGACGCTGGTGGGAAATTCCGCCAGCTTCACGCCGTGACCAATTGCTTCGCCGACATGCGCTTCGGTTGCATCGTCGTGGCTCGCAACGGTGATTCCACGCTCAGCGCAGCGGGCAGCCAGATAATCACGATGTTTGGCGGAATATTCCGCCGATGCCGCCTGCCTGCGCCGCACGAATTCGGCGAACGCCTCGTCGCTCAGACCGCGCTTCTTCTGATAATAGAAAATATACTGGTCCATCGACTGGAACTGGCGCTGGCCCGGGGAATGATCCATCAGCGAAATCAGCCGCACGCGCGGATCGGTTTCGAAATCTTCAAAATGCTCCAGCACATCGGCGGAAGCGACCTCACAACGCAGATGCAGCAGGTGGTCCGAGCGCAGGCGGTTCTGATCCGCCGCCGCCTCGATGGCGTCAGCCATTTCCCGCATTTCACCTTTTTTGAAACCACCGTCTTCATCCGAGCCAAGTCGCAGGCAATCGAATACGGTGGTGATGCCGGAGGCCGCCACCTGTGCGTCATGGGCCTGAATGGCGGCAATCTTGTCCCAGATGACACCGGGGCGCGGCGAATAATGCTGCTCGAGATGGTCGGTATGCAGTTCCACCAGGCCGGGAATCAGGAAATCGCCTTCAAGATCTTCTCCGGTCTTGGAGGCGCCTTCGCTGATATCGGCGATCTTGCCGTCGCGGATCAGAACGGAGCCCAGAATAATATCGTCTTCCAGAACGATACGGGCGTTGGAAAGGGCGTGCTCAGTCATGGTGTCGCATCTTCCTTTTGCTGCTGGTCAAGCGGGTGCCAGCTGTGAACGGTGAAGGGGGCGCCGCGCGTTTCTTCAATGAACAGGGCGAGGCCGGAAACGGTGAGGGGTTTGTCGGTGAATTCGGCAAATCGTGCGGTGAGAAGCTCACGCACGGCGGGCTGTTCGCTTTCGTCGATCCGGCCGGTCAGCGTCATATGAAAACGGAAATCATCCATGACATGCGGATAGCCCCAGAGCGAAAGATTTTCCCGCTGGCTTTCGGTCAGCATCTGCGGCCGGCGGCGGGCAATATCTGTTTCGGACAGGGGGGCGCGGAACCGGTCGAAATGATCCACGATCTCCGCCGCAAAGTCTTGCAGCGGCTGGTAAATGCGATCCGGCACCAGGGCGAAGAATGGCCCAAGTGCACCAACCACGATACGCGGAATGTCAAAGGCCGGCTGGCTTGCAGCAAAGTCCGCGACGGCCGCCAGCAGCTCTGCTTCGCTGTATTTCTCGGACAGCTCGAAAGGCGCTTTCAGGGTTGCGTGGAAGCCATAACGGCGGGGCTCTTCCGTCATCTCTGCATAGTCGGCATGGTCATCATGCAGTCTGCCGGAAAACGCGTTTCGTCCAAGCCAGCGGGATGCCGTTTCGGTCAGAGGATGATCTTTAGCCGGAGAAAAATAGATGGCATAGCGCACGGCAAGCACTCTTCGGTGTCATGGAAAACCAGGGATGAGAAGCTATTTGGCGTGACTCGCCCGCCTCCCGCAAGGTCAGGAGTGCGAAGTAATCTCTTTCCGTGACAGAATGATGATGCGGATGGAAAAAAGCGCACCCGGAACCTCATAGAGGTTAAGGGTGCGCTTGGGGATAAGTTAGCCCTACGGACGCGGGACGGAGAAAGGATCAGTCGCTTCTCCTGATGTGCGGGGCGGGATGACCAACGCTTGCGGCGTCACGTGAAGTCCCGCCTTGCCGGGTTTAATGCTGCGTTTTTCCGATCAGACGCGAACGCAGCGAGTTAGAAATGTGGTCGAACAGGAAAACGACGAAGAGGATCAGCAGGACCATATAGGCCACCTTGTCCCAGTCGGCATTGGTGCCCATCGCTTCCAGCAATTTCAGGCCGATACCCCCGGCTCCCACCGCACCGATGATGGTGGCGGACCGGGTGTTGCTCTCCCAGAAATAGAGTGACTGTGAAATGAACACCGGCAGAACCTGCGGCAGCACGCCGAAGCGATTGACGGCAATCGGCGAGGCGCCGACCGATTTGACACCCTCGCGCTGCTTGTCGTCGACATTCTCCAGCGCCTCGGCATAGACCTTTCCGAGCGCGCCGGTATCGGTGAAGAAGATCGCGGCAATGCCGGGGATCGGTCCCGGGCCGAAGCTGCGGGTGAAGAACAGTGCCCAGATGAGCATGTCGATCGAGCGCAGAAAATCGAAAAGGCGCTTCATGCCCCAGTTCGCCGCCCTGTTCGCGGTGATGTTGCGTGCGGCGATAAAGGCGAGCGGCAGGGCAACGACGGTGCCGAAAAGCGTACCCACGAAAGCCATGACCAGCGTTTGCATCAGCTTGGACAGGATGTCGGCGTGTTGCCAGACACTGTTGTCGAGAAAATCATCGACCATATGGCTGAGATTGGAGCGCGCGGGATCGAGCCTCTCTTCCCAGAGAGCGAGAGCGGCAAGCTCGCCATAACCCTTGCCCCAGAATTCCGATTTCGTATCGAACAGGAAGTTCGCCCATCCAAGGAAACGGCGCTGCACATAAACCTGACTGGTGCGGATTTCCGCCTGACCGGCGAAACCGTAATGCACCAGCACCTTCTTGCCGTCCTGCTGGATTTCGGCAGGCAGCCCCTGTGGTGCAACAACGCCGTCGTCGTTGATCATGACGGGATAGTTCTTGCCGTCGACATAGACATCCACGCGGGTTGGCGTCACATCGAGGCGGTTTTCCGAACCCACATAAACAACGCTGTAACCGCCATCGGGCAGGGGTTGCAGCCAGTCGATCTTCGCATCGACCGGATATTGACCGCGGCTCGACCATTGCGGTTCAACCTTGCCGGCTTCGAAACGGAGGCGCGGTTGGGCGCGCCAGGAATACCAGTCCTGGATGTAGCTGGAGGCGCGATCCCATCGGCCCTGCATGAAAGCCGGACCAACATTGAAGAGGAAAAAGCAGCCGACGAGGTAGGCGGTGACGGCAAGAAGTCCGACAAGCAGACCATATCGCTGCATGAAACTGCGATTGAATACCTCAGGATGCGCAGCCGTCAGCCTCTCGCGCTCGGCAGTGTTGAGAATGAAGCTGGAAGACATCAGGCCGCTCCCCGTCCGAATTCGAAGGATTGATGGCCGATCAGCCTGCGGCGCAGCCAGCCGGAAAACTGATCGACGGCGATGATGGTGATCAGCAGCAGAATGATGATGGCATAGGTCTTCGACGCATGATCATTGCCGATGGACAGCCGGAACACTTCGCCGATGCCGCCGCCGCCCACGGCGCCGATGATGGTGGAGGCGCGCACGTTGATTTCGGCGCGCAACAGCGCATAAGAAACGAAATTTGGCAGCACCTGCGGCACGATGGCGAAACGCACACGCTCCAGCCAGTTGGCACCGGCGGCGCGAAGGCCTTCATCCGGCTTCATGTCGGCATTTTCCACCACTTCGAAGAAGAGCTTGCCGAGAGCGCCGATGGTGTGGACCGAGATTGCGATGATCGCCGCGATCGGACCGATCGACAGAATGGCTGTCAAAAGCCCGGCGACGACGATTTCAGGAAAGGCGCGCAGCACTTCCATCACCCGGCGCACCAACCAGCGCACAAGGCCGGCGCCAACGAGATTGGTGGAGGCGAAGAAGCAGAGCACGAAGGCGAAGCCGGTGCCGATGATTGTCGAGACCAGCGCAATATTGAGAGTGATGATCAGCTGGTAGATGAAGTGCGGGATGTAGAAACCGCTGGTGATGTAAACGCGATCCGCGACATAGTTGTATTTCAGCGAACCGTCCGCATAGGGCGACGGCAGGTCAAACATGGCCCGGAAGATTTCCAGCGGACTATCGGGTACGAAGGTCTTCATGAAATCGAAGAAATAGGGCAGGCGCTCGAAAAATTTGCCTGAATTGGCCGCATTCGCGAAATTCAGGGAGGCGGCAAGGATGACGAGAAAGATCACGAGCGAAATGACGGTATAGATTCGCCGAGTCGCAAGCTGCTGTTGATAATGACGCATGACCGTCTGGGACGATGCGCTCAATCCTTCTGGCGAGAAGGTACCATGGTGCAGTGTGGTCGCCATGCCGCTTTTCCTTTATTTGCAAAAGCGGCGGCGCCGCAAGGCACCGCCGCTTCCGGATATGATCTGAGGATCAGCCGCCGATAACCGACTTACGGGCGTCGATGATCGTCTGGTAGAAAGACGGATCGACCTTGATGTAGGCGGTGTTCTTGCCCTGGGTGAAGCCCTGGAAGCAGGCGAGGTCCTTCTTCGGCAGTTCCATGAAGAAGTTTTCGACCTTCTGCTTCATCGCGTCGCCGAGCTTGTTGGTGACCATCAGCGGGCCGTTCGGGATCAGTGGCGACTTCCAGACTTCGACGATATCGTCCATGTCAAGGTTGCCCTTCTTGACCATCTGGTAGAGGTTGCCGGCCGTGTAGCCTTCTTCCCACTTGCCCACGCCCGAACCAAAGGTGGTGCCGACATCGAACTTCTTGTCGAGAACGGCGAGAACGAGGTTCTCATGGCCGCCGCCAAAGCCGGTTTCGGAGAAGTATTCCTTGACCGGAACGCCGGTTTCCTTCGGAATAGCGACGTTCGGAACGAGGAAGCCGGACGTGGAATCGGGGTCCGCGAAGCCGATCTTCTTGCCCTTGGCATCAGCCAGCGTCTTGATGCCGCTGTCCTTGCGGGCAACCATGATCGTGTAATAACCGGTCGAGCCGTCAGCGCCGGCGGTGGTCAGAATCGGATCAACGGCCTTCGGATCGGCCAGGGCGATCTTGGCGTAGGAAGAAGCGCCCATGGAGGCGATGTCGATGGTGCCGCCGAGCAGACCCTGGATGACGCCGTTATAGTCCGGCGATGGGAAGATCTGAACTTCGGAAACGCCGGTCGCGGCCTTCAGGCCGTCGGCTACGCACTTCGTGTTGCGGATCTGGTCCGCTTCGTTTTCGGAACCGTCGAGACCGATGCGCAGGACCTTGACGTCCTGGGCCATGGCGGAACCGGCCAGAACGCCAAGGGCGACTGCCGAAAGAAGGATTTTCTTCAACATGGACTTTCTCCTGTTTCCCGGCAAGCCGGAGTTTGTTGTGAACCATCGGCCCTTGACGCGGGCGCAAACGATGCTGGGCGGTTCCCTCAGAGCCCGGCGAGAGCGAGCGGTTCGGGACCGGCAGATTGCTGCACCGGACGCGCGGCAAGCTGCGCGCCGGGAATATTGATGCTGGTCGAGGTCATGGTCTCGTCGATGCCGGATCCCTGAGAATCGGTTCCGTAAATCTCGGTAACGGCTGCGGCCGTCAGTTCGGCGGGCGTTCCGTCGAAAACGACGCGGCCCTGAGACATGCCGATGATGCGTTCGCAATAGTTGCGCGCGGTATCCAGCGTGTGCAGGTTGGTAATGACGGTGATGCCTTCACGCTCATTGATGTCGCGCAGCGCGTCCATCACGATCTTGGCGTTCAGCGGGTCGAGAGAGGCGATCGGCTCGTCGGCAAGGACCATCTTCGGAGACTGCATCAGGGCGCGGGCTATGGCGACGCGCTGCTGCTGACCGCCGGAAAGCGTACCGGCCGCCTGCATGGCCACATGCTCGATGCCAAGCCGCTCCAGCGCGGCGATGGCCATCAGGCGCTCTTCATGTGTGAAGATGTTAAAGAGGCTCAATGCCGTGGAACGGTGGTTGAGGCGTCCAAGCATGACATTAGTGAGCACGTCGAGGCGCGGAACAAGATTGAATTGCTGGAAGATCATGGCGCAGTCGCGCTGCCAGTTGCGCAGTGCAGCCCCCTTCAGCGACGAGACTTCCGTGTCATTGAAATAAATGGAACCCGAGGACGGATCGACGAGGCGGTTGATCATGCGCAGCAGCGTCGACTTGCCGGCGCCCGAACGTCCAATCACGCCGACCATCTGGCCCTGCGGAATTTCGACATTCACGGAATCGACCGCAGTGTGATTGCCGAAACGGCGCGTGACTTGCTTCAGGTGAAAGCTCATTTCCCCGTCCAATCTTCTTTTGACGGGGTTCGGCGTAACAGCGGTGCGTGAAGTGCGAATGTCAGTTTGATGAAGAAAATATTACAAAGAGCTCATGTGTTACGGCCGCATGTTTGCCGGCGAATGTCTGGGAACCGGCCCGCCGCGTCTTCGTGATACCAAACTGAAAAAGCAAACCCCGGGAACTTCCCGGGGTCGATCAGGTCTGTAATGTTTCAGCCGCGATATTTTCTGATGAAATCCTCGGCCGACATGCTGCGAAAATCATCGAGCGCGTCGCGCAGTCTTCTGTGATCCCAATCCCACCAGCCGAGGTCATCCATCTGCCGGCCCAGTTCTGCGGGGAAACGCTCCCGGATCAGTCTTGCGGGTACACCTCCCACGATGGTGTAGGGCGCTACGTTCCTCGAGACGACAGCACCTGCTCCGATCACCGCGCCGTTTCCAACGGCGACACCAGGCAGGATGGTGGCGCCGTGGCCGATCCAAACATCGTGACCGATCGCCACGCGTCTGGCGCGGCGAGCGGCAAAAAAATCGGTCTCGTCTTCCGCATCGTCCCAGTAATTGCGCGCGCGATAGGTGAAATGATGCAAGGTCGCCCGCTGCATGGGGTGATTGGTGGCATTGATGCGGACGGAGGCAGCGATGTTGACGAATTTGCCGATGGTCGCGCACCAGATGGCGCCGTCCTGCATGACATAGGAATAGTCGCCCATCTCGACCTCCTCGATGCGGCAACGCTCCGAAATTTCGGTGTAGCGGCCGATCGCGCTGTTGGTGACGCGGGCGGTTTCGTGGATGACGGGCTCAAGGCCGACCTTCACACTCATGCTGCAGCCTTCCGCGGAGAAAACTGCGAAACGTCGAGAATGCGGTCGGCCACGGCTTCCCGCACTTCTTCATCATGAAAGATGCCGAGCAGTGCCGTGCCCTTTTCCTTTTTCTCCCTGATCATCTCGACGACGACACGCCGGTTGGTGGCATCAAGCGAAGCGGTTGGCTCGTCGAGCAGCAGGATCGCATGATCGGTGATGAAGCCGCGGGCGATGTTGACGCGCTGTTGTTCACCACCTGAGAAAGTGGCGGGCGGCAACGACCACAATTCGCGCGGCAGGTTAAGTTTCGAAAGCAGAACGGCCGCCTGCTCACGTGCCTCTTCAGTGGCAATCCTGCGCGCCAGAAGCGGTTCGGCAACAACGTCTATGGCGGCGACGCGGGGTACCGTGCGCAGGAATTGGCTGACATAACCGATGGTGCGATGGCGAATGTCGAGGATCGTGCGGGGGGAAGCGCTGCCGATGTCGACAACTTCACCCTCATGGCGAATCAGAATCTGTCCGCTGTCTATGGCATAGTTGCCATAGAGCATCTTCAGGATCGAGCTCTTGCCGATGCCGGAGGGCCCGCCGAGCACGACGCATTCGCCGCTGCAGACAGAGAAATTGACATCGCGGACGACAGGCAGTTCGATGCCGTCGCGAAGATGCATGGTGAAGCTTTTGAAGACTTCCGAAACGATGAGAGGCGTCGGCATGGCGTCAAACCTGCAAGATGGAGGAAACAAGCAATTGCGTATAGGGCTCGCGCGGATCGTCCAGCACCCGGTCGGTCAGGCCGTGCTCGATGACGTCGCCGCCCTTCATCACCATCATGCGGTGAGACAGCAGCCGGGCTACCGCGAGGTCGTGGGTGACGACGACAACGGCGAGGCCGAGATCGTTGACGAGGCCACGCACAAGATCAAGCAGACGCGCCTGCACGGACACATCGAGACCACCCGTTGGCTCATCCATGAAAACCAGGCGCGGCGAGGTGACGAGATTGCGGGCGATCTGCAAACGCTGGCGCATGCCGCCTGAGAAGGCGCGCGGCTGATCATCGATACGGTCGGTGCCGATTTCCACCCTCTCCAGCCATTCGCTGGCAGATTGCCTGATATTCCCGTAATGCCGGTTGCCAACTGCCATCAGCCGCTCGCCGACGTTTGCACCGGCCGAAACCGCCATTCGCAACCCGTCTGCCGGGTTCTGATGCACGAAGCCCCAGTCGGTGCGCATCAGGAAACGCCGTTCGGCCTCACCCATATGGTAGAGATCGCGCATAGAGCCGTCGCGCATGCGATATTCCACGCTGCCTGCCGTTGGCATCAGCCGGGTGGAAATGCAGTTGAGGAGCGTGGTTTTGCCGGAACCGGATTCGCCGACTATGGCAAGAACTTCACCTGGATAAAGTTCGAAAGAGACATTGCGGCAACCGGCTCGGTCACCGTAATATTTTGAAACGTCACGGACTTTGAGAAGCGGTGCGTCGCTCATTCTGCGGCCTCCTTCACATCCGCCAGCATATGGCCCTTGTGGCCATGGGCGCGGCGGTCCTCGCAATGATCGGTATCGGAGCAGACGAACATCCGTCCGCCTCTGTCATCCAGCACCACTTCATCCAGATAGACATTTTCTGCGCCGCACAGGGCGCAGGGCTTGTCGAAGCGCTGGATTTCAAAAGGATGATCCTCGAAATCGAGGCTGACGACGTCGGTGTAGGGCGGTACGGCATAGATGCGCTTCTCGCGCCCGGCGCCGAACAGCTGCAACGCGTCCGACATGTGCATTTTCGGGTTGTCGAATTTCGGGGTTGGCGATGGATCCATCACATAACGCCCGGCCACCTTCACCGGATAGGCGTAGGTGGTGGAGATGCGGCCGTTGCGGGCAATGTCCTCATAGAGCTTGACGTGCATCAGGCCATATTCCTCCAGCGCGTGCATGACGCGCGTTTCGGTCTCGCGCGGCTCGAGGAAACGCAACGGCTCGGGAATGGGTACCTGATAGACAAGCACCTGGCCCGAATGCAGTTCCTCTTCCGGAATGCGGTGCCGCGTCTGGATGATGGTGGCATCCTTCGTTCGGGTCGTGACGGCAACATTCGACACCTTCTGGAAGAAGGCGCGGATGGAAACCGCATTGGTCGTGTCATCGGCGCCCTGGTCGATTACCTTCAGCACGTCGTCGGGGCCAAGAATGGAGGCGGTCAATTGCACACCGCCCGTGCCCCAGCCATAGGGCATGGGCATTTCACGGGAAGCGAAGGGAACCTGATAACCCGGAATCGCGATGGCTTTCAGGATTGCCCGGCGGATCATCCGCTTGGTCTGTTCGTCCAGATAGGCGAAGTTGTAGGCAGCCAGTCCGTCGTCAAATGAAACTTCTTCAAGCATTGCGCGTTAGCCTTGTGAAAAAAGGAGTACAAGCTCATGGAGATTGGAATTCTTGTAGCCGTGTTCTTTGCTGTCTTTGCAGCAACGACCGTCTTTTGCGCTTACTGGTTCGGCGAGCAGCACAGCCGCTGAGTCATTCGGCCGCATCGCCCATCCATTCCGTGCCAGTCGCGTTCGTTGCTTCGAAATCAGCACGCATTTTTCGGACGAGTCCGAGTTCAGCCTGGAAATCCACGTAATGCGGCAGTTTCAGATGTTCGACGAAGCCCGTTGCCTGCACGTTATCGGCGTGTGAGATGACAAATTCTTCGTCCTGCGCTGGCGCTACGACATCTTCGCCGAATTCGCCGGCGCGTAGTGCACGGTCGACCAGCGACATCGCCATCGCCTTGCGCTCGCTCTGACCGAACACCAAGCCATAACCGCGCGTGAATTGCGGAGGGGCCTTGGACGAACCCTTGAACTGGTTCACCATCTGGCATTCGGTAACCTGGATATCGCCCAATGAGACCGCGAAGCCAAGTTCCGGCACCTCCAGCTGGATTTCAACTTCACCGATGCGAATCTCGCCGACAAAAGGATGTGTCCGGCCGTAGCCGCGCTGCGTGGAGTAAGCGAGCGCCAGAAGAAAACCCTCATCGCCGCGTGCCAGTGATTGCAGGCGCAGATCGCGCGACATCGGGAATTCCATCGGTTCCCGCGTCAGGTCACCGGCAATATGGTCGTCCGGCAACTCGCCATCGCTTTCGATGAGCCCTTCCTGGGCGAGAATATCGGAAACGCGCATGACATGTTCCGGCTCGCCATCCCGCTGGGTTGCTGCTTCGACCGTTTGGTCTTCGAGAAGAGAGGGGTCGAGCAGGCGGTGGGTATAATCGAAGGTCGGCCCCAGCAATTGTCCGCCCGGCAGGTCCTTGTAAGTCGCGGAAACGCGCCGCTTCACCGTCATATCAGCTGTGTCCACCGGTACCGAGTAACCGAAGCGCGGCAGCGTGGTGCGGTAGGCACGCAGCAAAAAGATGGCTTCGATCATGTCGCCGCGCGCCTGCTTGATGGCAAGGGCCGCGAGCGACTGATCGTAGAGAGACGCTTCCGCCATTACCCTGTCGACAGCGAGCGAAAGCTGTGAAACGATCTGCGCGACCGTCATGGCCGGCAGGTCCCGGTCTCCGCGCCGCTTGTCGGCCAGAAGCCGGTGCGCATTGGCGATGGCGGTTTCACCGCCTTTGACAGCAACATACATCTTATGACTCCACGAGTTTGATGCGCGTCGTGCGCGGCAGGCAGACGAATTTATCGCCAGCCGTCAGGATCACGTCGACGCCGCGCGGGAAGAAGGCGTTGTTCTCCGCCCAGAGCCTCGGGAATATGTCGGGCAGACCGGAAGGACTGATCACGTTGACGTGGCGGATGCCAGGGCCGGAAAGCTGCAATTCCCGACCGCCATCGAGATCAGGCAACTCGATGATGAGCGTGGTGGAACGGTCGGGATATTCCTGGCTTCCCAGAGCGAAGAGACCGAAGGACGAAATGGCGCTGCCGGCCTCGAAGACCGCGAAATGTGCCGTGCCCTTTTCTTCTGTCGCAGCTGCGCCAGTGTGAAAACCGATCCAGCTGGGGACAGCGGTTTTTCGCAGTGCGCTGCTCAGCCAGACCGGAGTGTCATGGTCACAGAGCGCCAGCAGAACCGCTCCGGTCGCCGCGGCAAGCGGCAGCGGCGGAAAGACTGCTGTTTCGACCGCCTGTGTGGTGCCCGGACGGGCCATGCCGTCCATCAGTTTTTTGAAAACCCGTTGGGAATCGAAGACGGCGTCGGAGAAACCGCCCGTCAGTGCTTCGGCCTTGACACCCATCAATCTTCTCCTCGAACCATGGTAAAGAAATCGACCCGTGTGGCGGCAGTCTCTTTCATTGTCCGCTCTTTCTCTGCGGTCAGCCTTTTTTCGAGAGGCGAGAGAAGCTCGGTCTCAATGAAATCCCGTGTCGGGCTTTCCTGCCAGAGCGCATCGAAAACGGCGGCGTACCAGGCTTTTTTGCGGCCGGTGCCGAGAACGTGCGCATGACCCACGGTGCCGGAGGCCAACTTGATCGTCGCCCGGGTGACTGTCGTTTCACCGAGGTTGAAAAGAGCGCCGCCACCGCCGATCCGGCCCTTGACCATCACCAGCCCGGTTTCCGGCCCGCGTACGGTTTCCGTTTTGGGGTGCTCACCCTGGCGGGTCCAGGCCGTTTCAAGTTCCTGAACCGTGGCACGGGCAAGGAGCGCTGCCGCTCTTTTTCTGCCTGCGTGTATGTCTGCCGCATCGTTCGTCATCGCTTGACCTCTAATGTCTATTGATATAGACAACTATACAATATAAGCTACAAGTAATGGCGATGAATGACAAGCGTGTGACATGAGCCCTTCGGCAACGATGAAAAGAAAGAATGGAGTGGCGCTCTGGCGGCAGATTGCCGACCGGATCAGAGGCGAAATCGCTGCTGGTGATCACGACGAAACCGGAATGTTACCGCCAGAAATGACATTGGCGCAAAAATTCGGCGTCAACCGCCATACTGTCCGGAGTGCCATTGCCGCACTGGCGAGCGAGGGCATACTCGAGCCGATGCAGGGACGCGGCACGATCATCGCCCGCAAGGAGCGTTTGAGCTTTCCGATATCGCTGCGCACGCGCTTTACGGCTGGCATCGGCGATCAGGTAAAGGAAATGGAGGCGCTGCTGCTTTCCCACATCACCGAGCCGGCCAATGCCGATCTGGCGGCGCGACTGCAATTGCCGCTGGGTACGCCGCTCATACGTCTCGAAACGCTCCGAAAGGCGGATACTCGCCCGGTCTCTCGCTCGACCACGTGGTTCCCCGCCGACCGTTTTGCCGGAATAGGAGAGGCCTATCAGAAAAGCGGCTCCATTACGGCTGCGTTCAAGATGCTTGGCGTGGCTGACTACGTGCGTATTTCGACCGTCATTTCCGCTAGTCACGCGGATACGCGCGATCTCGCCGATCTCGAATTGTCGCCAGGCGCCATCCTGCTGATAACCCAGGCACTGAACGCAGATATGGACGGCGTGCCGGTGCAATACGCCATCAGCCGCTTCTCGGCCGATACGGTCGAATTCACGGTGGAAAACTAGGGTCAAAATCGAGGTGGAAGACTATTCCGCCTGCGACAACCCCAGCACATCCAGCATCGAATAGAAACCGGGCTTCTTGTCGAAGGCCCAGACCGCTGCCGTGATCGCGCCGCGCGCGAAGATGGAACGGTCGCCGGCGTAATGGGAAAGTTCGACGCGCTCGCCTTCGCCGGCGAAGATGACAGAATGTTCACCGATCACCGAACCACCGCGCAGGGTGGCAAAGCCGATGGTTCCGGTCTCGCGCGCCCCGGTATGGCCGTCACGCACACGAACGGATGACGTGGAAAGATCGACCTGGCGGCCGGCGGCGGCGGCTTCGCCCAGCAGCAGCGCTGTGCCGGAAGGTGCATCCACCTTGTGCTTGTGGTGCATTTCCAGGATTTCAATATCCCAGTTCTGCGCATCCAGCGCCTGCGCCGCCTGCTGCGTCAAGACGCTGAGCAGGTTGACACCGAGGCTCATATTGCCCGACTTGACGATGCGGGCATGGCGCGACGCCGCCTTGAATTTTTCCTCATCTTCCGGCGCGCAGCCCGTGGTGCCGATGACATGCACGATGCGGGCCTGTGCAGCGAGACCCGCAAAGGTGACGCTGGTTGCCGGTGAAGTGAAGTCGATCACCCCTTCGGCGTGGAGAAATGCCTGCAGCGGATCGCTGGTGATTTCGACGCCGATGGGGCCGAGACCGGCAATCTCCCCGGCATCGCGGCCCACAAAGGCCGAACCCTCGCGCGCGACCGCAGCATGCAGCTGAACGCCCGGCGTCTGGTGAATGAGGCGGATCAACGCCTGTCCCATGCGGCCCGCCGCGCCAACCACCACCAGTTTCATGCCGCTGCTGCCCATGCTGTCACTCACTTCTCATGTCGGGCGGATCGGAACCCGCCGGTATCGGATGTTTGATGTGTTCCGCATTGACGTTAAAGACCGTCCGCCCGCTTCGCAAGCATCACGTCGGAACGGTTCGGGCGATCAGACCCTCCAGCGCCGCCCGTCCAGCGCCAGGCCGAAATCGGAAGGCGTTCTCGCATAGGTGGCGAGGCCGGAAAGGGCCGCCTGCGGGTGGGTGACGACGAAAGTGGGGATGGTCCGCATCAGCGCGCTGTGCGGCGCCTTGTCTTCAAAGGCGGTCCGGAATTCCGGGCTCTTGAGCGCCGGAATGATCTTCTGCGAAATGCCGCCCGCGAGATAAACGCCGCCCTTGGCCATGAAGATTAGCGCGAGGTCGCCCGCCACGCGGCCGAGATAGGTGCTGAAAAGCGAAAGCGTTTCTTTGGCCTGTGCATTCTCACCCGTGAGCCCCTGCGCGGTAATATCGGCCGGATCGGAAAAGACGGCTTCGATGCCATCGGCCTTGCAGACGGCGCGGTAAAGATTGACCAGCCCGCGCCCGCACAGAATCTGTTCGCCAGCGACGCGACCTTCGATGGTTTCGATATGCGGGAAAACCGCGTAGTCACGCGCGCTTCTCGGGCCGATATCGATATGGCCGCCTTCGCCCGGAACCGGAAACCACATATGGCGCGCATAAACCAGGCCGGCCACACCAAGTCCCGTGCCCGGTCCAAGAACGACGCGAGAGGCCAGCACGTCTTTTTTGCCGGAGCCGATGGCGTCGCGGTTGTTGTCATCCAGAGCCGCAATCGCGAGCGCCTGCGCCTCGAAGTCATTGATGACGATGACGTCCTTCAGGCCGAGATTGGCGAGCATTCCCTTCGGCTTGACGACCCAATGGCAGTTGGTGAGCGGTATCTCGTCACCTTCGATCGGGCCGGCAATGGCAAGAATGGTCGAGACGGGCTGAAGCGAGGTCTTGTCCAGAACAGCCTGCTGGATGGCGTCGTCAATAGTTGGGTATTCCGCCGTCTTTACCGTTGTAAGGTGCACGGGCTCCGCAAAGGAATCGATCAGGATGGAAAAGCGGGCATTGGTGCCGCCGATGTCGCCAAGAAGGATTGGAAAGGACAGATATTCGGTATCGGACGTCTTCGGCATTGCCTGTTCCATGGTGGGAGGGTCAGTTGGCGACGTGGAAGTCGATGAGATTTTCTGCGGTGGCGCGGTTGAGCGCCATGGGAATATCATAGACCGTGGCAAGCCTCGTCAAAGCCTTCACGTCGACATCATGCGGCATTGCCGTCAGTGGATCGGTAAAGAAGATCAGCATGTCCACTTGGCCAGTGGCGATCATCGCGCCGATCTGCTGGTCGCCGCCGAGAGGGCCGCTTTTGAGGCGAATGACTTCAAGCCCGGGGCAGGCTTCCTGCACCCGTCCACCGGTGGTGCCGGTTGCGACAATCTTGAAATTGGCAAGCGCCTTCTGGTGATGACGGGCGAAATCCGCCATATCGTCCTTTTTCTCGTCGTGAGCGATGAGCGCGATACAGCGTTGTCCTTCCATGGTCCCAGCCCGTCCCCGTAGAATTAAATCGATTTGAAGCCTTCTATAACAGCTTGCCGCCATTTGAAAAGGGAAGCTGTTGAATGCCTCATTTCTGTTTCAGTTCAATGTCGGGCGCTGGGTCGGAAGTGGAATATCCGAAGGCGGCTGCAGGGCGGGGGCCGCCTGAATGACCTGTTCCACGCTTTGCTGGCGCACGGCCTGGGTCGGCGAAGTTGAATAAGCCTGGGCTGCAATCCCCTCGGGGTTGGCGGAAGGAGCGGCGGCCACGGCGGCGCAGGCAGCGGGCAGGTCGGAAACCATGACGGGACGCGGTTTCACCGGCTTGGCATTGGGGTCCTTTTTCGGCGGCGCCCATGGCTCCTTGGTGAACCACCAGGCAAGAGACTTGTCGCAGCCATCGCCCTTGCCGACGGCGGCCTGCGGCTTGCAGTTCGGCGCGCCGGGCGGGCATTCGAGACGGATGTGGAAATGCTCGTCATGGCCGTAGATCGGCCTGATCTTGCCCATGAAGGTGCGATCGCCGGTCCAGGTCTGGCAGAGCTTCTGCTTGATCGCCGGGTTGACGAAAACACGCTCCACCTGCGGGTAACTTGCCGCCATCATCACCAGCCGTGCATTCAGCGGCGACCACTTGCGGTCGTCAACCGTCAGAAACTTGCTCTTGTCCAGCATGGAGATGAAGGGCACCGTTTCGCGCTGTTCGACAGTGAGCCGAGGCGTGGGCATGGGCCGCCACCAGACATCTACATCGAGGCCGATCTGGTGCGAGGCATGGCCTGTCAGCATCGGACCGCCGCGCGGCTGGGAAATGTCGCCGAGCAGCAGGCCCGGCCAGCCGATTTTCTGGGCGTCCTGCGAAAATTGCTCAAGGAAGGAAATCAACTGCGGCTGGCCCCAGCGCCGGTTGCGCGAAAGGCGCATGGCCTGCCAGCCGGGACCATCCGTTGGCATGGCGACTGCGCCGGACTGGCAACCTTTGGCATAGGAGCCGATCGGCTGCGATGCGGCGGCGGAAGGCAGCGCCATGTGGCCGAACACTTCTTTTGCGGGCCTGTCTTCGGCCGATGCGGTTTCGATCTGCAACTGCAGCGACGAGACGACCGACATCGCCAGCATCGTCGCCTTGAAAATTCTCGATGATCCCGCCCTCATATAGCCGTGCCCGTCCGATCAGTTGATTCTCTTGCCCCTAGAATAAACTGGAACGGGATTTTGTTAAAACCATGTTTCGCTTGGCCCTTCAGGGCGGGATAACGACGCTGATAAAGAGCTTGTGAGACAGCGCATCTGTTTTTTGCCAATGTTTCTTTTATGCTCTCCGCAACAGGCACAAAACAGGGACATTGACCCGATGATATTGGCACCACTGAAATCCCGACTTCTTATCGCCCTTATGGCGTCCGCCCTTCTGATGCCGGCGGCGGCTTCCGCCCAGTCGGGCGATGTCTGGCGAAAGGGGATTTCGACGGTCGGGGAGCTGAAGCATCCCGATGGATTTGACCATTTCGATTATGTAAACACCAATGCACCAAAAGGCGGCACGTTGCGCCTCTCCACATCGGGCACCTTCGATACGCTGAACCCGCTGCTGGCGAAGGGCGAGGCGGCGACGGGCCTTTCGCTCGTCTTCGATACGCTGATGAAGTCAACGGAAGAGGAACTGTCGGCCTCCTATGGTTTGCTGGCGGAAGGCGTCAGCTATCCCGACGATATCTCCAAAGCGACGTTCCGCCTGCGTCAGGAGGCCAAGTGGGCGGATGGTAAGCCTGTGACGCCTGAGGATGTCGTGTTCAGCTTCGAAAAGGCCAAGGACCTGAGCCCGCAGCTTGCGACCTATTACACCCACGTCACCAAGGCGGAGGTGAGCGGTGACAGGGACATCACCTTCACCTTCGATGAAAAGAACAATCGCGAGCTGCCGCAGATCGTCGGTCAATTACTGATCGTTCCCAAGCACTGGTGGGAGGGCACCGGCCCGGACGGCAAACCGCGTGACATATCGCGCGGCACGCTGGAGCCTGTGATGGGTTCCGGCCCCTACAAGATCGCTGCCGTCGCCCCCGGATCGACCATCACTTATGAACGCCGTGACGATTATTGGGGCAAGGACGTCAACGTAAATGTCGGGATGAACAACTTTAAAACCATCGCCTACACCTTTTTTGCCGATCAGGACGTGGAATTTCAGGCGTTTAAATCGGGCACGATCGATTTCGCGCGGGAGGCTTCCTCCAGCCGCTGGGTCACGGGTTATGATTTTCCCGCTGTCAAAGACGGTCGGGTGAAGAAGGAGGAGCTGCCGAACATCTACCGTTCCGTCGGCATCATGCAGGCCTTTGTGCCGAACATGCGGCGGGAAAAGTTCCAGAACCCGAAACTGCGCAAGGCGCTGAACTATGCTTTCGATTTTGAGGAACTCAACCGCACGCTGGCTTACGGTCAGTTCCAGCGTATCAACAGCTTCTTCATGGGCAGCGAACTGGCTTCGTCAGGCCTGCCAACGGGTCGCGAACTGGAACTGCTTCAGGAGCTCAAGGATCAGGTTCCACCTGAGGTCTTCACGACGGAATACAAGAATCCCGTGGCGGGCGATCCGGCCAAGCAACGCGACAATCTGCGCGAAGCCGTCAGGCTGATGAAGGAGGCGGGATATGAACTGCGCGGCAATCGCATGGTCAATGCGAAAACCGGCCAGCAACTCGATATGGAATTCCTGATTGATTCCGCCGGCATGGAACGAACGATACTTCCTTATGTCCAAAGTCTGAAGAAAATCGGCATCAACGCGACCATCCGCACAGTCGATGCCTCGCAATTCACCAACCGCACCCGCAGCTTCGATTACGACATTATCGTCAAGCTCTGGGCGACGTCGGCCAATCCGGGTAACGAGCAAGCCGATTACTGGGGTTCGGCGGCTGCTGATCGTCAGGGATCGAACAACCTCGCCGGCATCAAGAACCCGGCCGTCGATGCTTTGGTGCGCAAAGTCATTTTTGCGCCCAATCGCGATGAGCAGGTCGCTGCTGCCCGGGCGCTCGACCGGGTGCTGCTCGCCAACAGCTATGTCATTCCGCAATTCTACCGCGGCGAGCTGTTCATCGCCTATTGGAACACGATTATCCGCCCGGAAAACCTGCCCGAATATGGCATCGGTTTTCCTGAAGCCTGGTGGTCCAGCCAGGCCGGAAAATGACGCCGGCCTTGCTTTCGCGATCAAGGCTTGATTCACATAGGCCGAGACGAATCGCTTGAAATGCGCGTGACGCCGCTTTGAGGAAAGGACCGGGCTTGACCGAGACGAAAATCGCTGACCGAACGGCTGGGGGAAGAGGCTGATGGGCGCCTATATCCTCAGACGTCTGGCGCTGATGATCCCGACCATCATCGGCATCATGGGCATTTCGTTTCTTGTCATCCAGTTCGCCCCGGGTGGGCCGGTGGAACAGGTCGTCGCGCAGCTGACGGGTCAGGGCGACAGCGCCTCCGACCGGCTCTCGGGCGGCGGCGATCTCATGGGGCAATCAGGCGGCTTCGATGAAAGCGGTTCGAAATATCGCGGTGCACAGGGGCTCGATCCGGAGCTGATCAAGAAGCTCGAAAAGCAGTTCGGTTTTGACAAACCGCCGCTCACCCGGTTCCTTGAAATGATGTGGAATTACATTCGCTTCGACTTCGGCGACAGCTTCTTCCGCAATTCGTCGGTCATCGATCTCATCATTGACAAGCTGCCGGTCTCGGCCTCGCTCGGTTTCTGGATTCTGATCATATCCTATGTGATTTCCATTCCGCTCGGCATCAAGAAGGCCGTTTCCGATGGCTCGACCTTCGATGTCTGGACCTCAGGCATCATCATCATCGGTTATGCGGTGCCGAGTTTCCTGTTCGGCATCCTGCTCATCGTGCTTTTCGCCGGCGGATCGTTTTTCGACTGGTTTCCGCTGCGGGGCTTGGTGTCTGATAATTTCGACCAGCTGAACTGGTGGCAGAAGATCATTGACTATTTCTGGCATCTTACCCTGCCATTGATCGCTCTGTCGCTCTCCGCCTTTGCGACAACGACGCTTTTGACCAAAAATTCCTTCATCGACGAGATCAAGAAGCAATATGTCATTACTGCCCGCGCCAAGGGTCTCACCGAGCGCAAGGTCCTTTATGGGCATGTTTTCCGCAACGCGATGCTGATCGTGATCGCCGGTTTTCCGGGTGCTTTCATCTCGGCCTTTTTCACAGGCTCACTGCTCATCGAGAATATCTTCTCGCTGGATGGTCTCGGCCGCCTCGGTTATCTCTCGGTCGTCAACCGTGATTACCCGATCGTCTTCGGCACACTGTTCATCTTCTCGCTGATGGGCCTCGTCGTTGGCCTCCTCTCTGACCTCATCTACACATGGATCGATCCGCGTATCGACTTCGAGCGGAGGGACGTGTGATGTCGCTCGCTCATCCTGCAGGAACCGAGACGCTGGTAAATCCCAAGCGCCCGTGGTTTTCGCCGACGACCAAGCGCCGCTGGCAGAATTTCAAGGCAAACCGCCGTGGATACTGGTCATTCTGGCTGTTCCTGATCCTGTTTTTCCTGAGCCTGATGGCGGAATTCATCGCCAATGACAAACCCATCCTCGCCTCCTACAAGGGCGAGCTGCTGGTGCCGGTCATGGTGGATTATCCGGAGGAGAAATTCGGCGGGTTCCTGGCCCAGACCGACTACAAATCCTCTTTCATTCAGGACGAGATCAACGCCAATGGCTGGATGATCTGGCCGCCGATCCGTTACTCCTACCAGACGGTCAATTCCAATATTCCGCATTCCGCGCCCACGGCACCTTTCTGGCTGATGGATAAAAAGGAGCGCTGCTCGGCCTATCCGCAGGGTGATGCCGATCCCGGCTGCACGCTTGGCAATCTGGACTGGCTCGGCACCGACAATCAGGCCCGCGACGTCACGGCGCGGATGATCTACGGCTTCCGCATCTCTGTGCTGTTCGGCCTGACGCTGACCATTGCTTCCGCCATTGTCGGCGTCACCGCCGGCGCCATTCAGGGCTATTTCGGCGGCTGGACGGACCTGCTTTTGCAGCGTTTCATCGAAATCTGGTCGTCCATGCCGGTGCTCTACATCCTGCTCATCATTGCGGCCATTCTGCCGCCCGGCTTCTTCGTGTTGCTTGGGATCATGCTGCTGTTTTCATGGGTCGGCTTCGTCGGCATTGTTCGCGCCGAATTCCTGCGGGCCAGAAACTTTGAATATGTCCGTGCCGCCCGCGCACTTGGCGTCGGCAACTGGACGATCATGTTCAGACACCTTCTGCCCAATGCCATGGTGGCGACGCTGACCTTCCTGCCCTTCATTCTCTCAGGGTCGATCACGACACTCACCTCGCTCGATTTTCTCGGTTTCGGCATGCCGCCGGGATCGCCGTCGCTGGGCGAGATGATTGCGCAGGGCAAGAACAACCTTCAGGCGCCCTGGCTCGGTCTCACAGCCTTCTTCACGATGTCCATCATGCTGTCGCTCCTTATTTTCATCGGCGAGGCCGTTCGCGACGCCTTCGATCCACGCAAGACGTTCCGGTGATCGCCATGACGGAAACAAATATCCAGCCGCTGCTCTCCGTTCGTGATCTCTCTGTCGCCTTCCACCAGGGCGGCGCGACAAGTGTTGCAGTCGATCACGTGTCTTTTGATCTGATGTCGGGCGAAGTCGTTGCCCTTGTCGGCGAATCCGGCTCTGGCAAGTCGGTGACGGCCAATTCCATCTTGAAACTGCTGCCCTATCCGGCAGCAAGCCACCCCTCGGGACAAATCCTGTTCGATGGTAAGGACATGCTGACATTGCCGGAGCGCTCGCTACGTGCGGTGCGCGGCAACGACATCACCATGATCTTCCAGGAGCCGATGACCTCGCTCAATCCGCTTCACACCATCGAGCGACAGATCGGAGAGATTCTTGAGCTGCATCAGGCAATCACGGGGAGCGAGGCGCGTGAACGCACACTGGAGCTTCTGCGCCAGGTCGGTATCCGTGAACCGGAAAAACGCCTGAAAGCCTATCCGCACGAATTGTCCGGCGGCCAGCGACAGCGTGTGATGATCGCCATGGCGCTGGCAAACCGGCCGAAACTGCTGATTGCCGACGAGCCGACGACGGCGTTGGACGTGACGGTTCAGGCCCAGATTCTTGAACTCCTCGGTGATCTGAAAAAGCAACACGGCATGTCCATGCTGTTCATCACCCATGACCTCGGCATCGTCCGTAAATTTGCCGACCGCGTCTGCGTCATGACGAAGGGGAAGATCGTAGAAACCGGAACCGTCGAACAGGTTTTCAACGATCCGCAGCATGCCTATACACGCCACCTGCTGGCGGCGGAGCCCAAGGGCGAGCCGCCGGTTTCCGACAGCAGTAAGCCTGTGGTCATGCAGGGCGACGATATCAAGGTCTGGTTTCCCATCAAGGCGGGGCTGATGCGTCGCGTTGTCGACCATGTTAAGGCGGTGGACGGTATCGATATCACGCTGCGTGCCGGCCAGACGGTGGGTGTGGTCGGGGAATCCGGGTCCGGAAAGACAACCCTTGGTCTCGCGCTCTCCAGGTTGATCGCATCTGAAGGACGTATCAGCTTCATCGGCCAGTCGATCGACCACTATTCCTATGAGATGATGAAGCCGCTCAGGAACCGGCTGCAGGTCGTGTTTCAGGACCCCTATGGTTCACTCAGCCCGCGCATGTCGGTGGGTGAGATCGTCGCCGAGGGCTTGAAGGTGCATGAGCGGTCGCTGTCTGCCGACGAACGCGATACGCGCGTCGCCACCGCGCTGGAAGAGGTCGGTCTCGATCCGGCCACCCGCTGGCGATATCCGCATGAATTTTCCGGCGGCCAGCGCCAGCGCATCGCCATTGCCCGTGCCATGGTGCTTAAACCCCGTTTTGTCATGCTGGACGAGCCGACATCGGCACTCGACATGAGTGTGCAGGCGCAGGTGGTCGATCTCTTGCGTGATCTCCAGGCAAAGCATGAGCTCGCTTATCTCTTCATCAGCCACGACCTGAAGGTGGTGAAGGCACTTGCCAACGACCTGATCGTCATGCGTCACGGCAAGGTGGTGGAGAGCGGCCCGGCGGCGGAAATCTTCGCCAGTCCACAGCAGGACTATACCCGGGCGCTCCTGGCGGCTGCCTTCCACATCGAGGCCGTGAAAACGAAGGCGATTAGCCAGTAGGCCTCGTGGTGTTTCTGTTAAGGCAATGATTTTTCTGTTGCTTCGCGAAAAATGCCGACCCATGTTGCTGGGTATGTGACGCAAAGACGGATTGATTGCCATGGCAGCGGATGTGATCGTTTTGGGGGCGGGGATCATCGGGGTTTCCACCGCCTTGCAGCTGGCCCGCAGGGGCAGGTCGGTGGTGCTGGTCGACCGGCGCGGACCGGGTGAGGAAACCTCTTTCGGCAATGCCGGGCTGATCCAGAGAGAAGGTGTGGTGCCCTATGCCTTTCCGCAGGATCTCGCCCTGCTGCTGCGCTATTCCCTGAATAACAGCATCGATGCCCGTTATCATCTCTCAGCTCTGCCCAAGATCGCGCCTTTTCTGGGCCGCTACTGGTATAATTCCGCAGCCGCGCGCCATGCGGCAATTGCCCGGGCCTATGCACCGCTGATCGAGCATTCGGTATCCGAGCACAACATCCTGATCGAGGAGGCCAAAGCCGGTGACCTGATCGTCAAGAATGGCTGGATGGAAGCCTACCGGACAACCGCACGGCGGGACGCTGATTTTGCCTTTGCCGAACGTCTGGCGCGAGACCATGGCATTTCCCATACGAAACTCGACGCTGAGGAACTTGCCGCTGCCGAACCGCATCTGAGCCATGATTTCGTCGGCGGCCTGAAATGGAACGATCCCTGGTCGGTGCTCGATCCGCATGCGCTGACGCTCGCTTATGTCCGGCTGTTCGAGAGCCTCGGTGGACGAGTGTCAAGGGGCGATGCGTCCACCCTCAGTCAGACGGCAAGCGGTTGGACGGTGCGCACCGAAACCGGCGCAGTCGAGGCCGAACATGCCGTCGTGGCACTAGGCCCCTGGGCGGATACCGTCACCGAGCGACTGGGCTACCGTTTTCCGCTCGGCGTGAAGCGCGGTTATCACATGCATTACGCGCCGCAGGAAGGCGCTAAGCTCAATAACTGGCTGATCGATGCCGAGCGGGGATATTTCCTTGCGCCGATGCGAAAAGGTATCCGGCTGACGACGGGTGCGGAATTTGCCGAACGCGATGCGCCGAAATCGCCCGTGCAGATTGAACGGGCGGAGCAGGTGGCGCGGACCGTCTTTCCTCTTGGCGGCCGGCTGGACGCGGAACCGTGGATGGGTGCCCGGCCCTGCACGCCGGATATGATGCCGATAATCGGCAAGGCGCCACGTCACCGGACTTTATGGTTTGCCTTCGGCCACGCCCATCACGGGCTGACGCTCGGGCCCATTACCGGTCGTGTTCTGGCTGAAACGATACTGGGCGAAACGCCTGTTATCGCGATTGACGCGTATCGCCCGGGAAGGTTCAATCCCTGAGAACGAAATCCGCTGGCCTTCTGTGAGCGGGCCACGTAACATGGTCCCATGCAAAGGGGAAAAGGGGCAGACGTCATCATGGTGGCGAGGTTTCTCATCTATCAGCAGCAGGATGATTTTCGCTAGCGAAGATTGCTGCGCATGATCAGAGATGGAAACGGCTTGCTGGTGCATGATGGATGATATTGAAAACGCAAAGAAATTTTTCGTCGATAACCCCGATATCGAAATACTCGAAGCCTTTGTCATAGATGCCAACGGCGTGCCGCGCGGCAAATGGATTCCGCGCGAACGGGCAATCGACGTGCTTGAAAAGGGGATGGCCATTCCCCGTTCCGTTTATGCGCTGGATATCTGGGGCCGTGATGTCCACGCTGCGGGCCTCGCGGAGGGCACGGGTGATCCGGACGGCTTCTGCTTTCCCGTTCCCGGTACGCTGTCGCGGGTGACATGGCTTGGCCGGCCGACGGCGCAGGTTTTGCTCGCCATGAAGAATCCGGATGGAACCGGTTTTTACGGCGATCCGCGCCATGTTCTGGCGCAGGTTCTCAATGCATATAAAAAAGCGGGTTTGACCCCTGTCGTGGCCACTGAACTCGAGTTTTACCTGATCGATCCCGTTCGTTCGGCGCTCGATCCCGTGCGTCCGCCGCACAGCCGCGAGGGCCGGTGGCATACGGGCCAGACGCAGGTCCTGTCGATTTCAGAGTTGCAGGATTTCGAAGATGTTTTCCACGACATCGCGACAGCGTGCCGCGCGCAGGGCGTGCTTGCCGATACGACGCTGCGGGAAAATGGTCCCGGCCAATATGAGATCAACCTCAATCACGTGCCTGACGCGTTGCAGGCTGCCGATTTTGCCGTTTTTCTAAAGCGTATCGTTAAAGGAGTGGCGCGTCGGCATGACCTCGACGCCACCTTCATGGCCAAGCCCTATGGGCTTCAGGCAGGCAATGGCATGCATGTGCATTTCTCCGTTCTCGACAGGGATGGCAGGAATATCTACGCGGGAGAAAACGGCCCTTCGGATGCGCTGCTCCATTCGGTCGGCGGCCTCCTTGAAAACATGGGAGAGAGCATGGCGATCTTTGCACCTCATGCCAATTCCTATCGCCGTCTCACACCGAGCGAACATGCGCCGACCTACGCCTCCTGGGGTATCGATAACCGCTCAGCAGCGGTGCGCGTCATTGTTGCCAGCAAGGCGGCGACGCGTATCGAACACCGCGTCGCCGGCGCCGACACCAACCCCTATCTGGTTCTCGCGATGATACTGAGCGCCGCGCTCGCCGGCATGAAGGAGAAGCGCCAGCCCGGCGGCGCGATTTCCGGCGACAGTCACGCGATCAACCATGAGCCGCTGCCCACCAACTGGGACTATGCGCTGCAACGCTTCACGCGGTCCAGCTTCGCCTATGCGACGCTTGGCCAGAAATACCGTACGCTGTTTTCCGCCTGCAAACAGCAGGAGCTTTCCGAATTCTCCCTGCGTGTAACCGACGTCGAATATGACGCCTATATCAGGACGGTGTGAAATGGCTGAGGTCACCAACATTCCCAATCCCGGCCACACATCGTCATGGTATGCGGCCTCCGCTAATGTCAAAACCGTGCGGCCGACGCTTGAGGGCGCGCTGGAAGCCGATGTCTGCGTGATCGGCGGCGGTTTCACCGGCATTTCCGCCGCCCTTGAACTCAGTGAACGTGGCTACGCGGTCATTGTGCTGGAAGGCGTGCGGGTCGGCTTCGGCGCGTCGGGGCGCAACGGCGGGCAGATCGTCAACGGTTACAGCCGGGATCTCGAGACCATCGCCGGCCGCTACGGGCATGACAAGGCAGTGAAGCTTGGGGAGATGTCGCTTGAAGGCGGCGCGATCATCCGCAACCGCGTCACCAAATATGCCATCGACTGCGATCTGGTCGACGGCGGTTTCTTCGCCGCCTTCACGTCAAAGCAGATTCGCGAAATGGAGGCACACAAGGCCCATTGGGAAAAACATGGTCATGGCGGCCTGGAAATGGTCTCCGGAGCGGATGTCGGCCGCTACGTGAAGACCGATCGTTACGCCGGTGGCATGATCGATCGTTTCGGTGGCCATATCCATCCTCTTAATCTCGTGCAGGGCGAGGCGGCGGCTGCCGAAAGCCTGGGCGCTCGGATATTCGAAAATTCGCGGGTCATTGCGGTAGAGCAGGGGGAAAACCCCGTCGTGCGGACGGCAACGGGCAGCGTGAGGGCGAAATATGTTCTCGTTTGCGGCAATGCTTATCTCGGCAAATTGCTGCCGGAAATCGGCGAAAGGATGATGCCGGTCTCGAGCCAGGTCATGGCAACGGAGCCCCTTAATGCCGATCTGATTGAGGCGCTTCTGCCCGCCAATTACTGCGTCGAAGATGCCAATTACATTCTCGATTATTACCGTCGCACCTCGGACAACCGTCTGCTTTACGGCGGAGGTATTGGTTATGGCGGCAGCGATCCGGCCGACCTGACAGGCGTGATCCGCCCGAACATGCTGAAGACCTTCCCGCAGCTGGAAAAGATAAAGATTGAGTATGCCTGGAGCGGCAACTTCGCCTTGACCCTGACGCGTATTCCGCACATGGGCAAACTGTCGGACAATATCTACTTTTCCCATGGCGACAGCGGTCACGGGGTAACGACCACGCATCTGCTCGGCAAGATATTGGGCGAGGCCGTCGCAGGCCACGCCGAACGTTTTGATATCTGGAGCTCCTTGCCGAACTATCCCTTCCCGGGTGGCAAGACGTTCCGCGTTCCGCTGACCGTACTTGGCGCCTGGTGGTATGGCCTGAGAGACAGGCTCGGGCTTTAAAACACGACCGTTTTCAAAGCGGAAAGCGCGTTCGAAACGATCTCTTCCGGGGTCGTATCGATGCTGACGGCCACGACGCCGGGCTCTCCCGTCGGTACTTCCAGCGTGGCAAGCTGGGTCTGAAGCAGCGAGAGCGGCATGAAATGACCCTTCCGCTCGCCCATCCGCCGGCTAAGCAGCTCCAGACTGCCATCCAGATAGACGAAAGCCAGCGGGCCGCCTGTGGCCTGGCGGAGGCGGTCGCGATAGATTTTCTTGAGCGCCGAGCAGGAAACGACAACACCGTTGCTTTCGCTGCCTTTGCGAAGTTCCGCGCCGACGAGATCGAGCCAGGGCCAGCGGTCTTCATCAGTAAGGGGAATACCCTCTGACATCTTGTCGACATTGGATTTGGGGTGGAGTTTATCGCCCTCAATAAAGGCAATGCCCAGTTTCTCCGCCAGACCTTCCGCGACCGTGGACTTGCCAGAACCGCTCACTCCCATCACGACGATTGCCTGTGTCACCCGAACCTCTGAAATTTCTGTTTCGACGGTTTGCCCCTACCATGTGCGGCGAATGTCGGGAATATAAAATGTGACGCATCTCAGGGTCATTGCCCGGTTCTGCGGGCCGCGGTCCTTTCCAGGGCGGAAAAGCCGGTGTGTATCAGGATCGCCAGTGCCGCAACGATAAGCCCGCCTTGAAGGATGAAAGCGAGATTGTTGGATTGCAGGCCGGCGATGATAACTTCCCCAAGCGTCCTTGCGGCAACCGTTGAGCCGATGGTGGCGGTGGAAAGGCTGATGACCGCCGAAAGTCGGATCCCGGCGAGGATGGCCGGCAGGGCGAGCGGCAGCTCCACTTTTACGAGCCGTTGCCAGCCGGTCATGCCGCTGCCTCTTGCGGCATCCACCACTGCTGGCGGAAGGGTGGTAAGTCCGGTCAGCGTATTTTCGAAGACGGGCAGCAGGGCATAAAGAAACAGCGCGATCAGAGTGGGTTTTTCGCCAAAACCGATTATCGGCACCGCAAGCGCCAGCACCGCCACGGGGGGAAAGGTCTGGCCGATATTGACGATGCTGCGGGAGAGCGGAAGGAAATCCCTTCCGAAGGGTCGGGTTACGAGAATGGCGAGCGCACCCGCCATCATCGTGGCAAACCCCGTTGCGATAGCAACAGTGGCGAGATGCGAAAGGGTGAGGGAAAGCAGATTGGCCTGCGTGTAGATGGCTGGCGCATTGGCTTGCACAAGGGGGCTGAACAGGGGCGAGAAGCTCTGGGGCGAGGCAAGAAACGCCATCAGCGCCAGCACCAGAAATCCCAGGGCGAAGAAAGAAGCGGCTTTTCTCATCGGTTTCCGGCGGCGCGCTGGAGGAGAACGTCACGCCGCACCAGGCCCGCGGGCTGTCCGCTGTCTTTTATTACTGGCAGGACATCGCGGCCCGCCCATAACATGGCCGAAAGCGCGTCGCGCTGGCTTGTATGTTCGCTTAGCGGCTCGCCCTCGGCGCTTCCCGGCTCAACGACATCGGCAACCGAGAGGACCGAGAGCAGTTTCAGCGCGCGTTCGTTTTCCCCGATCATGGTGCGCACGAAGTCATTCGCGGGTTTCAGCACCAGTTCTGCCGGCGGACAGTCCTGCACGATACGTCCCTTGTCCATGACTGCGATACGATCAGCCAGATGAAAAGCCTCGTCCATGTCGTGCGTGACGAAAACGATGGTCACGCCAAGCTTCTTCTGTATATCGATGAGGTCTTTCTGGGCCTTGGCGCGAATAACCGGATCGAGAGCGCCGAATGGCTCGTCCATCAGGAGAATGTTCGGTTCAGCGGCCAGCGCCCGCGCCACGCCGACACGCTGCTGCTGGCCTCCGGAAAGTTCATGTGGGAAACGCTCGGCATAAAGCGCAGGTTCGAGCTGGAAGAGATGCATCAGCGCATCGATCTTCGCAGCGATGCGTTTGCGGTCCCAGCCGATCAGCTGCGGCACGGTCGCGATATTCTCCGCCACCGTTCGATGCGGAAACAGGCCATGGCCCTGAATGGCATAGCCTATCTGGCGGCGAAGCCTGAATCCGGATATCGCGCTGGCATCTTTTCCGTCTATTCGGATTGCGCCGGAAGTTGGCTCCACCAGCCGGTTTATCATGCGCAGCAGGGTGGTTTTTCCCGACCCCGACGTGCCGACGATGACGGTGACGGTGCGCGGCGCGACCGTCAGGGACACCTGGTCCACAACGGTCGTATCGCCATATCGCTTCGTGATGGTGTCGATCTCGATCATGCCTTTTGCCTTCCGCCTGAGCTGAAGAGATTGCTGTCGATGAGGGCGTCAAGCGTGATTGCTGCCGCAAAGCCGAGGAGAACGGTCGGCACGGTACCCAGCAGCACGAGGTCCATCGCCGTCTGCCCGATGCCCTGGAAGACGAAAACGCCAAAACCACCGCCGCCAATCAGCGCCGCGATCGTCGCGAGCCCGATATTCTGCACCAGCACGATGCGGATGCCGGTGAGGATGACCGGCATGGCCAGCGGAAACTCCACCCGCAGCAGGCTTTGCGTCGAAGTCATCCCGAGTCCGCGCGCCGCCTCCCGGACTGCTCGCGAAACGCCGGAAAGGCCAACCACCGTGTTGGAAACCACCGGTAGCAGCGAATAGAGAAATAGCGCCACGAAGGCGGGCGCCATGCCTATGCCGGCGATGCCGATCTTTGCCGCGCCCGGCACCGTCGCTGCGATCCATCCAAGCGGCGCGATCAGCAAACCGAAAAGAGCGATGGAGGGTATGGTCTGGACGATGTTGAGGGTGTTCAGCACGCCCGCCCGCAGCCGCTCCACCTTGTAGCAGAGGAGGCCGAGCGGAATGCCCACGAGCGTCGCCGCAACGAGCGAGCCGATGGCGAGCTGCACGTGCCGCAGTGCCTCGGTCCAGAATGTGTCGGCTCTCCCGGTATATTCCCTGATGATCGAGAGATCGTTCCAGAGACCGCTTGTCAGCACGGCCGCAAGTGCAGCCGCCGCCAGCAGCAACAGCAAAATCCGAACGACGGGCCTGGGCCTGAGACGGGCTATACAATCCGTAGCAAGCAGAGCCAGCCCGGCAAAAATCAGCCAGAAACCGCTGGCAGGCGAGACGCGGGCAAAACTATTGCCCTCCGGTGTCAGGAAAGAAGCAGCCTGACCGACGAAAACCGCCAGTACTGCAAGCCCGACTAGCGCAATCGTGAGTTTGAGGCGGGCGGAAAAGCGAAAGAACGCGATGAATGCAGCAAGAAGAACGACGGTGGTGATAATGGCGGCAGCCGAAGCCGGGAGGGCTTCGAAAACCGTTCGTGTCTCACCCTGAACGATCCGGTTCGCACGGAATGTCATGAAGGGCGCCACGAGAAGCGCATAGAGAAGCAGGCATGAAATCACCACCCCCACCTTGTCAGGCCATTTCGTCAAATCCCGCTCCCCTGTCTCATCGATCAGGCGAAGGCCGGAAGAACGAATTTTTCCCGACCCGTCGCCCGGAACCACAGACTATTACTTGACGAAGCCGTTCTTGGTCAGGAAGTCGAGCGCGACGGTTTTTGCCTGCTCGCCGCCCACCTGCACACGGGCGTTAAGCTCCTGCAGGGTCGCCAGATCGAGCTTTTCAAACACCGGTTTCAAAAGTTCCTCGATATTCGGATGCTTTTTCAGGACTTCTTCGCGAATGATGGGCGCCGGCTGATAGACAGGCTGCACATGTTTGTCGTCCTCCAGCACCACAAGACCGGACGAGGCGATGCCGCCATCCGTGCCGTAGACCATGGCGGCATTGGCGTTGTTGGTCTGGTTGGCTGCGGCTGCGATGGTAGCGGCCGTATCGCCGCCGGACAGCGTGATCAACTGGTCCGGCTTCATGGTGAAGCCATAAGTGGTCTGAAACGCCGGCAGGGCAGCAGCCGAGTTGACGAATTCGGAAGAAGCGGCAAGAACCACTTCACCGCCGTCGGCAACATATTTGCCGAAATCGGAGAGCGTCTTCAGCTTGTTTTTGTCCGCAACATCCTTTCGCAGCGCGATTGCCCAGGTATTGTTGGCCGGGGAGGGCGTCAGCCAAACGATCTTGTTGGCGTCATAGTCGAGCGTCTTTGCTTCCTGGTAGGCCTTGGCGGCGTCCTTCCAGAGCGGGTCATCCGCCTTGGAGAAAAAGAAGGCGGCGTTGCCGGTATATTCGGGGTAGATGTCGATCTCGCCCGCGGTAATCGCCTTTCTGACGACTGGCGTTGCGCCGAGCTGAATGCGATCCGTCGTCTCGATATTGTTCTTGCTGAGAACGGCGAGAATGATGTTGCCGAGAACGCCACCCTCCGTGTCGATTTTCGACGACACGACCACTTGCGCCTGAGCGATCGAAACAGAAAAGGCAAGCGCAAGTCCGGCGCCCGTCAACGTCATCAAGCGGTTCATGAATGGTCCTCCGATGGGTCAGCCTGCCGAACAGGCGAAAGGTCGCCGCCCGCAATTGCGGCTAAGCCTGAACGTACCGGAGAGAAAAAGGTTGCAATGCTGCTGCCAGCATTTTTCCGGCAGATGTCAGGTTTCGCCGTCTCGTTTTCGGGCATCCTTTCCCATGACGAGCGGCATAAGAACCGACAGGAACAGAAGCCTGATGACGTGATGCGAGCCGACATAGGCGGTATCTGCGTGCATCATGACCGCCATCGCAGCCATGGTTTCGAGGCCACCCGGTGAATAGGCGATCATTACCGCATTGAGCGGAACGCCGGTCACGTGGGAAATCATCCAGGCAATACTGCCGGCGATCACCATGACGGCGATGGTGACGACAAAGCCCGCTACAAAGCCCTTGCGCACCTCCATCAGCGAGACATTCGAAAACCGTGTCCCGATCAGGCAGCCGATCAGCACATACACTGGAAGGCTGAGCCAGGTCGGGACGCCGCCTTCAGTGAGGCCGGTAATATGCGTGCCAATGGAGATCGCGACGCCGCCGAGCAGCAGGGCAGCAGGAAACTTCCAGCGCAGGAAAAGCCAGCCGGTCATCAGGGAAGCGACGATGGTCAGTCCCAAGGTGAGGAGATCCATCGGCGGTTTGGTGAGGAGCGGTTCGGTGCTGACAAGATCGAAATATTCCACGATCAGCGGTACGGAAAGAGTGAGCGCAAGTACCCTGACGCTTTGCACGATGCTGACGGTTGCGAGGTCGCTTTTCGTCTCGGCCCCGAGGCTGATGATATAGCTGAGGTGGCCGGGGGAAGCGCCGAGCATTGCCGTGGTCCGGTCGTAACCGAAACCGTAATGCAGTATCCAGTAAGCGACATAGAGCATGATGACGACAGCGACGAGGACGACGACAAAGCTCACCGGCCAGGTCTTCGCAGCGTCTATCACGGAGGGCGTCACGCTCGTTCCCATCGAAATGCCGACAACGACGAAACAGGCATTGCGGATGAAGGCGGGAATGCCAAGCCTGAGGCCTGCCAGTCCAGAGATCGTCACCGCAAGTGCCGGGCCGGATAGAAAGGGTGCCGGGATATCGATGAGGCTGGCGAGCAGCGCACCTATGCTGCCGATGAGCGCGGTAAGCGCAAATGTATGGAATTCAGGCTTGATGATCATTGCGACGCTGATTGGTTGCTTGAAAAAGCTCGCGACCAAATGCGCCGCTTCCGTTCGCGAGGTCAACACGCGGGATCAAAAATATTCTGTCTCGCGCGGCTTCCTTAAAGATCTGTCTCGCGCGGCTTCCTTAAAGAAAAGCCCGTGACCTCATGGGCACGGGCTATGGTGTAATCGCCAGGGAAGCAATAAGACGATCATGCAGCCGGAAGGGCAGCGACCTTCGGCATCGTGGTGTCGAGGCCAAGCAGAAAGTTGATCTGCGGCCGAGCCTTGACGAGATCGTCGATCGAATATTCGGCCAGCACGTCGAAGAAGGCGTTGAGCGCCTTGCGCAGTGCCGAATTCAGGCCGCAGCTGTCAACAAGAGGACATTCGACGGCGCCGTCCTCGAAACATTCCGCCATGGCGAAGCTGTCTTCGGTGACCCTGACCACATCGAACAGGCTGATCTTTTCGGCAGGCTTGCCAAGCCGCACGCCGCCATTGCGGCCGCGAACTGTTTCCACCAGGCCGGCTTTGTTGAGCGGCTGGAGGATCTTGAACAGGAACAGCTCGGAAACGCCATAGGCCTTGGCAATCTCCGGAATGCGGCTCAGATGGCCTTCATTTGCGGCGCAGTACATCAACATGCGCACGGCATAGTTGGTCTGTTTGGTCAAGCGCATGCTGGTCTCCTAACTCTCAATGTGGAGTTATATAGTCTCTTTTTCAGTTTAGAACAATTCCAGAAACCGAAAAAACTGGCATCCATCCGAGATTTCTCAAACAGCCTTGTTGACCGCCTTCATGATTCATGAACAAACAAGTCAAGAATCGGAATGTAATGGAGGCATTCACAATGGCAAGCTTGAAATCATATTTTTCCGCTGCCGTTTTTTCAGGGATGATGATCCTTTCCTGCACACCCAAAGCCTGGGCAGAGGGAGAGGTTAATGTCTATTCCTATCGCCAGCCTGAATTGATCCAGCCGCTGCTCGACGCCTTTACCAAGGAAACGGGAATAGAGACGAATGTTCTTTTTCTCGACAAGGGACTGGTGGAACGCATCCAGGCAGAAGGCGTCAATTCGCCGGCCGATGTGCTGTTGACGGTCGATATCGCCCGTCTGGTCGAGGCCAAGGAGGGCGGTGTCACGCAGCCTGTTCTCAACGATCCCGTCATCGAAAAGGATATCCCCGCCAATCTGCGTGATCCCGAGGGCGAATGGTTCGGCCTGACGACACGCGGCCGGGTTGTCTATGCCTCGAAGGAGCGGGTGAGCCAGAAGGATATCACCTATGAGGAACTGGCGGATCCGAAATGGAAGGGCAAGATCTGCATTCGCGACGGCCAGCATTCCTATAATATTGCGCTGATCGCCTCAATGATTGCACATCATGGTGTCGATTATACCCGCACCTGGCTTACCGGCCTGAAGAACAACCTTGCCCGCAAACCTGATGGAACCGACCGCAGCCAGGCGAAATCAATCTTTTCCGGGGAGTGTGATATTGCCCTTGGCAACACCTATTATGTCGGCCTGATGCTGACAAATGACCGCGAGCCGGAAGAAAAGGAATGGGCGGGATCCGTGCGCGTCATCTTTCCCAATGCGGGCGACCGCGGCACCCATGTGAATATTTCCGGCATGGCCCTGACGAAATACGCCCCCAACAAGGACAATGCCCTGAAACTCATGGAATTCCTGGCATCGCGCGAGGCACAGGAAATCTATGCCAGGCAGGTCTTCGAATATCCGGTGCTGCCCGGCGCCGAGCCGTCGGATGTGGTCAAGGGCTTCGGCCCCATCAATCCGGACAAGTTGCCGCTGACGGACATCGCCGCCCATCGCAAGCAGGCATCCGAACTGGTGGACGAAGTGGGCTTTAATGACGGCCCGACCAACTGATCTCGGGCCCTGCTTCCAGCACGATGAATTCCAGTCAAAAAAGCCCCGCTGCAAAACAGCGGGGCTTTTTTGTATTGCCTGCTTGCGGCTTATTTCATCGTCGGCATGACGAATTCGGCACCCGACTTGATGCCAGACGGCCAGCGCGAGGTGATGGTCTTGGTCTTCGTCCAGAACTTGATCGAATCCGTGCCGTGCTGGTTGAGGTCGCCGAAGCTCGAAGCCTTCCAGCCGCCGAAGGAATGGTAGGCGAGCGGAACCGGGATCGGAACGTTGATGCCGATCATGCCGATATTGACGCGGCTTGCGAAATCGCGGGCTGCATCGCCGTCGCGGGTGAAGATGGCGACGCCGTTGCCATATTCATGCTTCATCGGCAGTTCCAGCGCCTCTTCGTAGTTCTTGGCACGAACGACCGACAGAACCGGTCCGAAGATTTCCGTTTTGTAGATGTCCATGTCAGGGGTGACGTGGTCGAACAGGCAGCCGCCGACAAAATAGCCGTCTTCATAGCCCTGCAGCTTGAAGTCGCGGCCGTCGACCAGGAGCTTTGCGCCCTGTTCCACGCCGCTGTCGATCAGGCCCTTGACGCGCGTCTGGGCTTCCTTGGTGACGAGCGGGCCCATATCGGCCTTGTCGTCGGTGTAAGGACCGATCTTCAGTGCCTCGATCTGCGGAATGAGCTTTTCAACGAGACGGTTTGCCGTCTCTTCGCCGACAGGAACTGCGACGGAAACAGCCATGCAGCGCTCGCCGGCCGAACCGTAACCGGCGCCCATCAGCGCGTTCACGGCCTGATCGAGATCGGCGTCCGGCATGATGATCATGTGGTTCTTCGCGCCGCCGAAGCACTGCGCGCGCTTGCCGTTCATTGCAGCGGTGCCATAGACGTAACGGGCGATCGGCGTCGAGCCGACGAAGGAAACCGCGCCGATATCGGGATCGGTGAGGATGGCGTCGACGGCACCCTTGTCGCCGTTGACGACGTTCAGGATGCCGGCCGGAAGACCGGCTTCGATCATCAGTTCCGCGAGGCGGATCGGCAGCGACGGGTCGCGCTCGGAAGGCTTGAGGATGAAGGCGTTGCCGCAGGCGATCGCCGGGGCGAACATCCACATCGGGATCATGCCGGGGAAGTTGAACGGGGTGATGCCTGCGCCGATGCCGACCGGCTGGCGGATCGAATACATGTCGATGGCCGGGCCCGCGCCTTCGGTGAACTCACCCTTCTGCAGATGCGGAATGCCGCAGACGAATTCGCAGACTTCAAGCCCGCGGACGATATCGCCCTTGGAATCTTCGACGGTCTTGCCGTGCTCGCTGGAGAGCAGCACCGCCAACTCGTTCATGTCTCGGTTCAGAAGTTCGACGAACTTGAAGAAAACGCGGGCACGACGCTGCGGATTGGTCGCAGCCCATTTCGGCTGTGCCGCCTTGGCGCTTTCGACAGCCGCGCGCAGTTCGGCGTCGCTGGCAAGCGCGACCGTAGCCTGAACTTCGCCCGTGGCCGGATTGTAGACATTCGATGTGCGGCCGCTGGTGCCCGGCACATGTTTGCCATTAATGAAATGACCGATTTCCTTCATGGTGTTCCTCCAGAATGTGATGGCGCAGCATTGCCTTTCGATTTGCACAAATCAATCGCCTGAAATAAGCATCAATTGTGCAAAAATAGACACAAGGAACGTGGCATGAACTGGGATGATGTACGTTTGTTCCTGAGCGTGGCGCGAAGCGGCCAGTTTCTTTCCGCGGCCAGAAAGCTCGGTGTGAACCACGCCACTCTCAGCCGCCGGGTTTCCGCGCTGGAAGCCGCCATCGGCACCCAGCTCTTCCTGCGCAGCACCAATGGCTGCGAACTGACGGAGGAGGGTCAGCGGCTTCTTGCGAGTGCGGAGCGCATGGAAACTGAAATGCTGAATGCCCAGGCCAATCTCGGTCGCGTCGATACGGCGGTTGCGGGAACGGTGCGCATCGGCGCGCCGGACGGCCTCGGCGTATCCTTCCTCGCGCCAAGGCTTGGCAGACTGACGGCGCGGTATCCCGATCTGAAAATCCAGCTCGTTCCGGTGCCGCGTTCCTTTTCGCTGTCGCAACGTGAGGCCGATATCGCCATCACCATCGAAAGGCCGGAACAGGGCAGGCTGATGTTTTCCAAGCTCACCGATTATTCACTCGGCCTCTATGCATCGGCGAATTATCTGGCTGACTACGGACCGCCTGATGATGTCGAGGCACTGAAACGCCACCGGCGGATCGGTTACGTGGAGGACCTGATCTTTTCGCCTTCGCTGAACTTCACCGGCGAAATCATGCGTGACTGGGACGCCGCCTTTGAAATCTCAAGCGCTACCGGCCAGACGGAGGCAGTACGATCCGGTGCAGGGATCGGCATCCTGCACAATTACATCGCGGGCCAATATCCGGAACTTATACGGATCATCCCGCATCTCACCATCAGCCGGTCCTATTGGACGGCTTATCACGAATCCGCTCGCCAGTTGGTCCGTGTCCGCACGGTGGTCAATTTTCTCCAGGAACTCGTGGCCGAAGAACGACGCATCTTCACCTGATATCCGAAGCCCCGGCGTAATAGTACTATTAATTACGCAAACCCGTCCGTTCTGGACTTGACAAAGGACGGCTGGTTGGACGACCAATGCCACCATTGGGAGATCGGAACTGACATGTCGACTATGATAAAAAAGCTTTCGCCGACGGGCCTCGGCGTGGCCGTGATGCTGCTTGGAATGCTGCTGTTCGCGTTGAACGACGCCATGGGAAAATGGCTCGTATCGACCTACAGCCAGGGCCAGGTGATCCTTATCCGAAGCGCCGCGGCGCTGGTCATCCTTGTTCCGATCGTCTGGAGAGCCGGCCTCTCCGGCCTCGTGAAAATCGAGCGGCCCGGCCTTCAGGCGGCGCGCGTCTTTTTCTCCACGGCCGAGCTTTTCTGTTTCTATTTCGCGGTCGCGGCGCTGCCCCTGGCGGACGTCATGACCTATTGGCTCGCGGCGCCGATTTACGTGGCTGCGCTCTCCCCGTTTCTGCTCGGAGAAAAGGTCGGCTGGCGTAGATGGACGGCCATTGGCATCGGTTTTGTCGGCGTTCTCATCGCGCTCAAGCCGAGCTCGGCAAGCCTCACCTCCGCTGCACTCTTTTCTATCCTCGGCAGCGCTGCCTTTGCATTCATGATGTTGTCCGGCCGCCAGCTGCGCAATACGCCCGACACGGTGCTCGCCTTCTGGCAGATCATCGGCGCGGCGCTTGCGGGCATTGTCGCCGTGCTCGTCACGCCGTCGGGATGGCTGCCGGTGCAATCCGGTTTTGATCTTGCCTTCCTCGGCCTGCTCGGCGTCGTCGCCATGGCGGCGCATGTGCTGGTCAACCGGGCGCTCAAACTTGCCGATGCTGCAACGGTTGCGCCGCTGCAATATACGCTGCTGCTCTGGGCGGTCATTTTCGGATGGCTGTTCTTCGGCGATGTGCCCCAGACAAGTATCGTGGTCGGCGCGGGCCTGATTGTTCTTTCGGGCCTTTACATCTTCTTTCGCGAAAATACGCTCAAACGCCGTCGCGAAACCGCCGAAGATCTGGCCGCAGAGCAGGTTTGATCTCTGGTTGCGATCACGGGACTTGACGAAGGCGTGATCTTCAGGGAGTAAGAAGGGGCCCTGCGATGATTTGTCTCGCAAGGGCAGAGGAAACAAAGGTGCCGGGCCCCTCTGGCGAGAGTTTTACGGCGCTCTCGTGATGTCGGTACCGCCTGCAAAATTCGCCGGCGGATTAAAAACTATGAAAAACCTGAATGTGCTTCGCGCGCGTGCTTTCTGCGTGCGGCCTGACGCCCCGCGTCGGTCTGCAACCGTCCTCGTAATGAACGGTGACCGGACATGAGCGCTGCCCAGAAAACCACGCTCTCCTACTTCAAGTGGGCTTTTATCGTCACCATCGTCGGTCTCATCCTCGGCGGCTATCTTGGCTGGGAAATGACCGGTACGGTTGGCGGTACCGCGACGATCTTCTTCATCTGCGTCGTCTTGGCGGTGCTGGAAATCTCGCTTTCTTTCGATAACGCCATCGTCAACGCGAACAAGCTGAAGGACATGACGCCGGTCTGGCAGCACCGCTTCCTGACATGGGGCATTCTCATTGCCGTTTTCGGCATGCGTATCGTCTTCCCGCTGCTGATCGTTGTCGTCGCCGCCAATGTCGGTCCCTGGACGGCCATCGTCATGGCGGCAACCCAGCCGGAACGTTATGCGGAAATCATGCAGGATGCCCATCTGCCGATTGCGGCTTTCGGCGGCACCTTCCTGATGATGGTCGGTCTCAACTTCTTCTTTGACCATGAAAAGGACGTGCATTGGGTGCGCTGGATCGAGGAAAAGGCTGCGACCTATTCTTCCGTCAAGGGCATCGAGATCGCCTTCGTGCTTGTTGTCATGCTGATCTTTTCGCGCATCATCGGCGCCAGCGACAACCCGGAACTCGGTCCGGTCGCGGCCAACACGTTCTTCCATTCGGCGATCTGGGGTCTCTTGACCTTCCTGCTGGTAGAAGTTGTCGGCGGCATTCTCGATCGTAGCCAGGAAATGCTGGAAGGCGCAGCAAAGGGCGGTTTCGGTGCGTTTCTTTATCTCGAAGTGCTTGACGCCAGCTTCTCCTTCGACGGCGTGATCGGTGCCTTTGCGCTGACGCAGAACCTGTTCATCATCGCCATCGGCCTCGGCATCGGCGCCATGTACGTGCGCTCGATGACAATCATGCTGGTCGAGAAAGGAACGCTTGCCGAATATCGCTATCTGGAGCACGGCGCCTTTTATGCGATCCTGATCCTGTCGGTCATCATGTATGTGCAGACCATGGTGCATATACCTGAAGTCATCACGGGCCTTGGCGGCGCAACCCTGATCGGTATCTCGCTCTGGTCGTCGATCCGCTATAATCGGCAGCAGAATGCCGATGCAGTCGATGCCGCACGCGGCGCAGAGATTTGATCCACAATACCCCTGTCTTCCGCCGTCACGGCGGGAGACAGTTTTTAAGCATTGAGTTCGTTCTTGCCTCTTTTTATCGCCATTTACGCCTTGCAAACGCCTTCGCCGCGCGCGTCATTTATCCATTAAGTCCCTGATTTAAAATATAGTTGTGCGGCGCAGCAAAACTGGCACGATTTCTGCATCTCATCTTGCAAGTCCAGAGGGGACATATGGCCCAAAAATGGGTCAACAATTACCGCCGCGCCGCGCGATCTTTCGGATCTGCGCCGTGCGGCGGTTCTGTTTGTGGGGATGGTTCTTGAGTTTTTCGCGCTGTTGCATGAAAACGATAGGACAACGACTGGAAGGTTTATCGGCTTGCCTGCAGAACTTTCGCCCACGGCCGCCCTCGGGCTCTGGCATCGCGTCTCGATGGCGCAGGTCACGGCCGATGCGCCCGATTTGACCTTGCGTCAGACAGCCATCCTGCTGCAGATTTATCTTGTGCCGCCGCCGCATACCGTGCGCGGCCTCGCTGGCCTGCTGGGCGTGACCAAGCCGGTCATCACCCGCGCGCTCGACAGTCTCGGCACGCTAGGGCTGGTTGACCGGGCCCGGGATGAGCGGGACAGGCGCAATGTCGTGATAAAGCGCACCGTCGCAGGCGCGCTTTATCTGGAAAAATTCGGCGATCTGATTATTAATCAGGCCCGTAATATCTAACCTCTGGACGTGAACCCCATGATGCTCGACCGCCGCCTGAATGTCTTCCGCTCCGATCTCGCCGACGAAAAACTGCAAGGGGCGGTGCAGGCCGATCGTTTCGTCAGCGGATCTCCCGCACAGGTCGTGGTACCTGTCATCGGCCTGCGGCCCACGCCGGACCTTGTCGCCGGTATCGATACCGAACTGCTGTTCGGCGAGACCCTGCGCGTTTTCGACAGGGCGAACGGCTGGGCCTGGGTGCAGGCGGATGCGGATGGTTATGCGGGTTACGTGCCGGAAACGGCCATTGGTGATGTCGTTGCGGCTACTCACCGTATCGTTGCTCCCCGTACCTTTGTTTATCCTTCGGCCGAACTGCGCAAGCCACCGGTGGCGGCGCTGTCCATGGGCAGCCTGATCCGGATCGTCGGTGAAGAGGAGACCCGTGGCACCCGGTATCTCATGACCGAAAATGGCGAAGGCGTCATTGCCGCCCACTGCCGGACCGTCGATGCTGCCGCTGACGACGACTATGTCGCGGTGGCGTTGCGCTTCATCGAAACCCCCTATCTGTGGGGCGGTCGCTCCGGATTTGGTATCGACTGTTCAGGCCTCGTACAGCTTTCCATGGCGATGGCGGGCCGGCGGGTGCTGCGCGATACCGACATGCAGGTGAAATCGCTCGGTGTGGAAATAGAGCGGGACGAGTTGCGGCGCGGCGATCTGGTTTTCTGGAAAGGCCATGTCGGGCTGATGGAAAATGAGGAAACGCTGCTGCACGCCAACGGCCATACCATGAATGTCGCGCGCGAAAATCTCGCTGCAGCCATTGAGCGCATCGGTTGGCTTTATGAAAAGCCGACGGCGTTCCGTCGCCTGGAGGACTGAGGGAGCGCTTCACGAAATTGTTCCCGTCTTGCCCTTTGTGCGACAGCCGTCGCCGGCCTACATGCTGTCAATAATGGTACGGGACGGACACTGATGAAGACAAGAACGGCGGCACGATTGGCAGCGATCCTCGCGGCGGTCTTATTGAGCACTTCGGCAGAGGCCCAGACGGTGTTCCAGAACGGTTTTGCCCCGGCACCCGACGCCTATGCCAACCTGCCCGGTGTAAAAGACCCTCGAACGCTCCAACCCAAGGTCCGTTATAACTGCCATAGCGAACTGGGAAGTACCGGATATTCACGTGGGCCCTACCGGACCGTCTTCGGCAGTCGCGGACTTCCCGTCCAGGGTTACCGCTGCACCGATGAAAACGGTATTTCCAGCTTTGGCGGACGTAACCCCGTTTCCAAGGATTGGTACCCCGGCATCAATCCCGTTGATCCGACTTTCTGACGCGGCGTGCCCGTAGCCCCTGGCTGAAAACGATAATGAGGTTGCCGGGAAATCAACGCGCGGGCGGGCTGGTGAGGCATTTGCCGGGCCGGTGCTCTGGACTTGTTGTCGCTTTTTCAGATAAATCTTCCGCATGACGGGTTGATACCTGCCGGGGTGCGGATTGACATCGGCTATTCTGACCTTTGGCCGATACTGGGGAATGCAAGTATGACGAAGACCGATATAGCCACCCGTGTCCACAATCATACCTGGAAACTTGACCCGATCGTCCGCAGCCTGATCGATACGGATTTCTACAAGCTGTTGATGTTGCAGATGATCTGGAAGCTTTATCCGGAAGTCGACGCGACGTTTTCGCTGATCAACCGCACCAAGACGGTGCGGCTGGCCGAGGAGATCGACGAGATGGAGCTGCGCGAACAGCTCGATCATGCGCGTACGCTGCGTCTTTCCAAAAAAGAGAATATCTGGCTTGCGGGTAACACGTTTTACGGCCGCTCGCAGATTTTCGAGCCGGAATTTCTCTCCTGGCTATCAAGCTATCAGCTGCCGGAATATGAGCTTTTCAAGCGCGACGGGCAGTACGAGCTGAATTTCCACGGCCGCTGGATGGACACGACGCTCTGGGAAATCCCGGCGCTCGCCATCATCAACGAGTTGCGTTCGCGTAGCGCCATGCGCTCGCTCGGTTATTTCACGCTGGATGTTCTCTATGCCCGCGCAAAGGCCAAGATGTGGGAGAAGGTTGAGCGGCTGCGGGAACTGCCGGGCCTGCGCATTTCCGATTTCGGCACCCGCCGCCGCCATAGCTTTCTGTGGCAGCGCTGGTGCGTCGAGGCGTTGAAGGAAGGCATCGGGCCGGCCTTTACCGGTACGAGCAACGTGCTGCTCGCCATGGATTCGGACCTTGAAGCCGTCGGGACGAACGCGCATGAACTGCCGATGGTGGTCGCGGCGCTGGCGCAGACTGATGAGGAGCTGGCTGCCGCGCCCTATCAGGTCCTGAAGGACTGGAACCGGCTTTACGGTGGCAACCTGCTGATTGTTCTGCCCGACGCCTTCGGCACGGCGGCGTTTCTGCGCAATGCGCCGGAATGGGTGGCTGACTGGACGGGTTTCCGCCCGGACAGCGCACCGCCGATCGAGGGTGGCGAGAAGATCATCGAGTGGTGGCAGAAGATGGGTCGCGACCCGCGCAAGAAGATGCTGATCTTCTCCGATGGCCTCGATGTCGATGCCATCATCGACACTTACAGGCATTTCGAAGGCCGCGTTCGCATGAGCTTCGGCTGGGGCACCAACCTCACAAATGATTTTGCTGGCTGCGCGCCAAAAACCATCGCCAGCCTCAAGCCGATCTCCATCGTCTGCAAGGTCAGCGATGCCAATGGCCGGCCGGCTGTGAAACTCTCGGACAATCCGCAAAAAGCAACCGGTGAACCGGCCGAAGTGGAGCGTTACCTGAAATTCTTCGGCCAGGAAGATCACAAGGAACAGAAGGTTCTGGTTTGATCAAAGCGGGGCGCTCCGGTCGACGAAGCGCCCCTAAAGCCGTTATTTCGTGAACTGATGTGCGATATAATGGAAGAGGGCGCGAATACCCTGCGCTTCTCCACCGATCGATGAGTGGTGCCTTTCATTCAGCGACCAGCCGTAAATATCGAAATGCGCCCAGCGCCGGGTGTTGGTCACGAAACGCTTGAGAAACAGCGCGGCGGTGATCGATCCGCCCATGCCGCCGGAAGGCGCATTGGTAATATCGGCCGCGCGCGAGCGAATGTCCTTGTCGTATCCCATATAGAGCGGCATGCGCCACAGCGGATCGTCGGTATCGATGCTGGCTTCAGCGATGTCATGGGCCAGATCGTCGTCGTCAGTGTAGAAGGGCGGCAGATCGGGACCGAGCGCGACGCGGGCGGCGCCGGTCAATGTTGCCATGTCGATCATCAGGTCCGGCGCATCCTCATCGGCATAGGCCAGAGCGTCCGCCAGAACGAGGCGGCCTTCCGCATCGGTATTGTCGATCTGCACCGTCAGCCCCTTGCGGCTCCGGTAAATGTCGCCGGGACGGAAGGCGTTGGAAGAGATGGAATTTTCGACCGCGGGCACGAGGACGCGCAGGTCGACCGGCAGCTTCGCGTCCATGATCATCAGAGCCAGGCCAAGGACATTGGCGGCGCCGCCCATGTCCTTCTTCATCAGGGCCATGGACGCTGCGGGTTTTATATCGAGACCGCCGGTGTCGAAGCACACGCCCTTGCCAACAAGCGTCAGACGCGGATTACCCTTTTTACCCCAGTTCATTTCCAGAAGGCGTGGTGCGCTTTCGCTGGCGCGGCCGACGGCGTGGATGAGGGGGAAGTTTTCCTTCAGCAGGTCGTCGCCGGTGGTCACCTTCACCTTCGCCTTGTAATGGGCGGCAAGGGCCCGGAAAGCGATCTCCAGCTCATCCGGTCCCATGTCGTTGGCAGGCACATTGATGAGATCGCGCGCGAGGAAGACGCCCGCGAGAATGCGCTTGATCTCGCCGTCTTCGGCATCCTGGGGAATGAGCAGCTTCGCCCCGCTGGTTTTGGTGGTCTTGTATTTGTCGAAGCGGTAGCTTCCGAGACCGAAACCGAGAGCGAGGCGATTGGCCGTCAGTGGTGCGGTCTCGATGTGCCACTCGCCTTCAGGCAGTTCGCGGGCGAGTTTACCGGTGATGAACGGGATTTCAGAGGGATTGCCGCCAAGGCCGAGAAGCACGCCGCCGAGCGAACCATCGGCAGAGGGAACGAGCAGGATGGCACCGGCCTCCGCCTTGAACCCTGCTTTCTTTGCCCAGTCCAGAGCGACGGGGTCAATGGCGCCCTGCTCGATGTGGGCGGGCGTGACTGCGAAAACCGGCAGTGTACTGCCTGCCTTTGAGCTGAAAGGGGTCGGGCGTTCGATGAACTGATAGGGCGCCATTATGTGCTTCCGTAAATGTCGAGAATCGGTGCGATTAACGCTCTGTTAGGGTTAACAGATTATTGCTTAAGCGAAAGTTGCGTCATGTGAGTCTGTCGTTTGTCGGGCGCAAGATTTGTCATTCTTGGGCGAGGGCGCTGCCATGACTGCTTTTTCTTTGGCTGAGACAGGCCGGACAGGGTTGCTGCGGGGCGCGTGTTTTGCAGCATTGGTTCTTGCGGTTTCTGGATGTGCAAGCACCAACAAACCGGACCGGATGTCTACCGGCTCCATTCCCGCCGCCGCGCGCTCCTATGATCACATGAACATGGACCAGCTTCGCCAGGCGGAAGAAACCGCCGGCAAAGCCTATGAACGCAATCCCAAGGACAAGTCGGTGGGCATGAATTATGCCAGCGTCTTGATGATGACGGGCAAGAACACGCAGGCTCTTGCAGTCATGCAGCAGATAGCCATCGCCAATCCCGCCGACCGCGACGTGCTTGCCGCGTATGGCAAGGCACAGGCGGCTGCGGGACAGCTGGAGCAGGCGCTTTCAACCATCCAGCGGGCGCAGACACCCGATCGACCCGATTGGCGCCTCTACTCGGCCGAAGGCGCGGTGCTTGACCAGCTTGGACGTTCGAGCGAAGCCCGCTCCCGCTATCGGCAGGCGCTTGACCTGAAGCCGAACGATCCGAGCGTGCTTTCAAATCTCGGCATGTCCTATGTGCTGTCGAGCGATCCGCGCACTGCCGAAACCTACCTGCAATCGGCCATCGCCCAGCCTGGCGCCGACAGCCGCGTTCGCCAGAACCTCGCGCTCGTTGTCGGCCTCCAGGGTCGCTTCGCCGAAGCAGAGCGCATTGCGGTACAGGAACTCTCGCCGCAGCAGGCCCAGGCAAACCTGACTTATCTGCGGGCAATGCTGTCCCAGCAAAATTCCTGGCAGCAGCTCGCAAAAAAAGACGGAAAGGCGGCGGGCTGATGCTTTGCGCGATGCCGCGTCCTTATATCCGGAACTTGACGCGTCGCCGCGAAATTCGGGCGGCATGTTTTTCAGAACGTGTCCAGCACGCGGATGATGGCAGGGCCTAGAATGACGGCGATGAGGACCGGCAGGAAAAATACAATCATCGGCACGGTCAGCTTCGGCGGTAGTGCAGCCGCTTTTTTCTCCGCTTCGTTCATGCGTTCGTCGCGGCCTTCCTGTGCGAGAACGCGCAGCGCCTGAGCGAGCGGCGTTCCGTAACGTTCCGCCTGAATAAGCGCTTGCACCACGCTTTTCACGGCTTCGAGCTGTGTTCGCGTGCCGAAATTCTCGAGAGCGACCCGCCGGTCTTGCAGGAACGACAGTTCCGCCGTCGTCAGCATCATTTCTTCAGCCAGTTCGGGTGACTGCTCACCCATTTCCTCTGCCACGCGGCGCATCGCGGCCTCCATGGACACGCCGGATTCGATGCAGATCAGCATGAGGTCGAGCGCATCCGGCCAGGCTTTCTTGATCGACGCCTGCCGTTTGTTCATGCGGTTCGACACATAAATATTGGGAGCATAGAAACCGATATAGCCGAACAGTAACACAGCCATCAGCCGGACCATGAAGGCTTTGTCGGAGAGATTGCCGAGCACGAAGATCCAGGTGAAGGCTACGGCCAGAAAAATGAAAGGCAGGATGAAGCGGGCGGCGAGAAACGTGTTGAACGCGTTTTGGGAACGAAGCCCTGCTGCCCGCAGCTTGTTCATCGTGTTCTTGTCCGCAAGCGCTTCCTGGAGGTTGAATTTTTCCACGATGCGCCGGGCGGACTTGTTATTGTTGCCGCGCAGGGAAGTTTTGCCTTCCCTGGTAACGGTCGCAAGCCGCTCGCGCTCGCGGCTGCGGATGAGATCGCGTTCCGACGACACGGCTTTCATGCGTTTGGCGAAATCCTTCCGCTCGAAAACCGGCATGATGAGCGTATAAAGGGTGGCGAAAACCGCCAGCGTCACCAGAACGGCGACGATCGTTTGCGGATTGGTGAGGCTCGAAAGAAAACTCCCGCTCATTCTGCGCCCTCAAATATCGAAATTGATCATTTGGCGCATGATGAATATCCCGATCAACATCCAGACGGCCGACGCCCCAAGAATGATATGGCCGCGAATATCGGTAAAAAGCACCGATAGATATTCGGGCGAGGTAAAGTGCACCAGCATCATGACGACAAAGGGCAGCGAGCCGATGATGACCGCAGACGCCTTTGCCTCCATCGAAAGTGCATTCACCTTGGCGCGCATCTTCTTGCGGTCGCGCAGAACTTTTGAAAGGTTCGACAGCGCTTCGGAGAGGTTGCCGCCGGCCTGCGCCTGAATGTTGATGACGGTGCTGAAAAAGCTCACTTCAAAAAGCGGCATTGTCAGCATCATGCGCTCGATCGCCTGGGGAATGCCGATGCCGACCTGCTGTGCGTCGACAACCCGCTGGAACTCCGTTTTCACCGGCTCCTGGCCGTCAGATGCGATCAATCGCACCGCGTCGTTCAGCGGCAAACCGGATTTGATCGAGCGACACATGACATCAAGTGCGTTGGGAAACTCTTCGAGGAATTTCTTCTGCCGGCGCTTGAGGAGGAACGCCAGTGCCCAGCGCGGCAGCCCCAGCGCGATAACGGCGCCTATCGGTAGGGCGATAAGCAATGACAGGCCATAAAGAAGTGCGATGAGGGTGGCAAAGCCCGCCGCGCCGACGCTCAGCAGCTGAAACTGTCGCAGGGACAGCGTCAGCCCCGCCTGAACGAGCTTTTCGCGCAAACCGACATTTTTGGCCTTTTTTGCCCTCTCATTTTGTTTTTTTTCCATTTCCCGCAGGTTGTCCTGCATGGATTTGCGGCGTTTGCTGAGCTCATGCACGCGGTCACGTGCGGCTTTGATGTTGGTGTGGTCCGTCTCGGCGGCCTGGACCCGCTTGAAGCGGCTGGTGGTCTTTTTTTCGACCTCTATCTGCTGGAAAAGAAAAGCGTAAGCGAGCGCGCCCGCCGAAACGGCGACGAGTGCGGCCAATAAGAGGATTGTCGGGTCCATGGCGGTCGCTTTCCCTTAGGAGGTCTTTTCCATTTCATCGAGCGCGGCGGCCAGGCGTTTTTCCTCACCATAATAGCGTGCACGGTCCCAGAAATGGGGTTTGCTGATGCCCGTCGATACATGTCTGCCGATCAGTTTGCCGTTGGCATCCTCACCTTCGATTTCGTATCGCATCAAATCCTGAGTGACGATGACGTCGCCTTCCATGCCGATCACTTCCGTGATCTGGGTTATTCGGCGTGAACCATCACGCAGGCGCTGCGCCTGTATGACGACATCGATCGATCCCGAGATGATTTCACGCACGGTTTTGGCCGGCAGGGTGAAGCCGCCCATGGCGATCATGGATTCGATGCGGCTGAGGCACTCGCGTGGTGTATTGGCGTGCAGCGTTCCCATTGAACCGTCATGGCCGGTATTCATCGCCTGGAGCAGGTCGAATACCTCCGGTCCGCGCACTTCGCCGACGATGATGCGTTCCGGCCGCATGCGAAGGCAGTTCTTGACGAGATCCCTCATCGTGATCTCACCTTCCCCTTCGATGTTCGGAGGCCGCGTTTCGAGTCTGACGACATGCGGTTGCTGCAGCTGCAGTTCGGCGGTGTCTTCGCAGGTAATGACGCGCTCATCCCTGTCGATGAAGCTCGTCAGGCAATTGAGAAGCGTGGTCTTGCCGGAGCCGGTGCCGCCCGAGATGACGACGTTGCAGCGGACACGACCGATGATCTTCAGCAGTGTCGCGCCTTCGGGTGTGATCGCACCGAAACGCACGAGCTGGTCGAGCGTAAGCTTGTCCTTCTTGAATTTTCGGATTGTCAGCGCCGGGCCGTCGATGGCGAGCGGCGGCGCGATGACGTTGACGCGCGAGCCGTCCGGCAGGCGGGCGTCGCATATGGGGCTCGATTCATCCACACGTCGGCCAACCTGGCTGACGATGCGCTGGCAGATGGAAAGCAATTGCGCGTTGTCGCGGAAGCGGATGTCGGATTCGATGGTCTTGCCGCCGACTTCGATGAAGGTCTGGCCAGAACCATTGACCATGATATCGGCGATGTCGTCGCGGGCAAGAAGGGGCTCAAGCGGCCCATAACCGAGAACGTCATTGCAGATGTCTTCAAGCAGTTCTTCCTGCTCGGCAATCGACATTGCGAAATTCTTGATCGTGATGATGTCGTTGACGATATCGCGAATTTCCTCGCGCGCGCTCTCCGCATCAAGTTTGGCGAGCTGCGAAAGGTCGATCGTATCGATGAGCGCGGAAAATACCTGGCTCTTGGTATTGTAATAATCCTCCGTGCGGGCGCGCTTTTTTTGCGCCGGCTGCGTGACCGCCGTCTGTCGCGCTACGGGTGATTGGCCCGGCTCGAGCGTGTCGATGGAGAGAGAGCGCGGCTCGGGCGCCGCCACCTGCATGGGGACAGGTGCGACGGGATCCGGCTTCGTGCTTCTGGCTGGGCCCTCGGCCCCGCGTTTTCCGAACATCGGCGTTTCCGTCAATAGGCGCGGAGGGAATCCCTACTTGCGCTTGAGAATATTCTTAAGTCTGTCCAGACCGCCGCGCCGGCTTTTGCGCAGCACCGTGCGACCGGTGATGGTATGGGCAATTTGCGAGAAGGTTTCTGCGATCTGGGATTTTTCATCCATTTCGCTAATCATGCGTCCGCTGTTTGCGGCGTTTCCAAACAATTGCGCCTCGAATGGAATGATCGCAATCGGCTCGATTTCCAGCGGGTCGAAAAAATCCGCCGGAGCGATTTCGGGTCGCTTCGGCATGCCCACCTGGTTGAGGATGAGATGCGGCAATTTATCGTTGGGGCGCAGTTTTATCAGCGCGTCGAACAGGTTCTTCGTGTTGCGAAGATTCGCAAGATCCGGAACCGCGGTGATGACGACCTCATCCGCTTCCGCAAGCACAGCCCTTGTCCAGTCGCACCATTGGTGGGGAAGGTCGAGGACGGCGACGGGGGCGCTACGCTGCAAAACCTCAAGGATCGGCAGAAAGGCCTGGCGGTCTAGATCGTAAGTCCGGTCAAGAAGCGACGGTGCCGCGAGCAGCGATAGGTGATCGGAGCATTTCGTCAAAAGGCGGTCGAGAAATACCTCATCCAGCCGCTCCGGCGAGAAAACCGCTTCCGCCATGCCCTGGGCCGGATCCTGATCGAAATCGATATTGGCTGTGCCATAAGCCAGATCCATGTCGGCGAGAATGGTTTCCGTCGAAAACAGGGTCGAGATGCCGAAGGCGCAATTATGTGCGACCGTCGAGGACCCCACCCCACCTTTGGCGCCGATGAAGGCGATGTTGCGGCCAAGCGGCTCCGCTTCGGGGTCGACGAAGATCGCGGCGATCGAAGCCAGAAGATCGGCCATGTTGACCGGGGCGACCAGATATTCGGAAATACCGTTGCGGATGAGGTCGCGATAGAGCGTTATGTCATTGTGGCGGCCGACAATGATGACACGGGTGGAGGGATCGCAAACCTCCGCGAGAGGAGCAAGGTCATCCAGCAGCGAAGCCGGCGCGCTTGCCGTCTCCAGAATGATGAGATTTGGCGTAGGCGAGGCGGAGAACATCGTGGCCGCAGCGTTGATGTCACCCTTCGTCACCCGCAATGTTACCTTGCTCATGCGCCTGTCACCGGACAATGCGTCCATGACGCCCTGCATGTTGTCGCTGACGCAGAAGGCGTGGATGGAGATGCGGGGCAGGGGCCGCAGGCGGTCCATATCGGAGGTGCGCACCGGCTGCAGGGTGTCTGCTCCGTCGCTTGACTTGATGTCGTATTCTACAGCGCTCATCGTCTTTCCTGCCGTGACAATTGTTGGGACCGCATCAGTTTGCGGTGGCCGTGTTCTTGCCGTTACGATACGTATCGATAACCACTGCGCGGCGCTCGGCATCGATGGGGCTCATGCCGCGCGGGCCGACCAGATCCATCGGATTGGCGACCTGAGCCGCGAGATTGCTTTGCGAAGCGCACCCGAAATTGTACCAGTTCTTGTTGGCGAAGGTGTTGTCCGAAAGGTCTTCCGGCCACTGGCCGCATTGCCCGGTCATGGCGGTAATAGCGACATAGCTCAGTCGGATGGGGGCGGAGTCGCCGTTCGGCGAAGCCGCATAACGTGTCTCCATGATCTTGCCCGGTGCGACCCCGGCGCCGGACAGCGTAGTGCGGATCTGTTTCGCCATTCTAGCGGCGCTTGCCGAATTGGCTGATCCCGACGGCATCTGGATGTTGATGACACCCGTCGACATCGACGCATAATTCTGGGCGAAACCACGTATATTGTCCGCCATCGCCGTGGTGAGACGGCTATCGCCTGCCGAAACCGGTATATCAAGCGAATGTTCCGCTTCCGACAGGGTGATCGGATGGCGGGTCCGGTAATCGTCGGGAATGGCGTTGGTCGTGAGCGGATCGCGCGCACAGCCTTGCAGAAGGCCGGCGGTGAGTGCAACCACGGCGACAAGCCCGGCGCGCCCCAGGGAAGAAGAGGAGGATGTTTCCCGCATGCTGTTTCCTGACCTGAGGAGGCCTGTTCTGAAGAGGCGGTTTCGTGCGCGTGTCGTCATTTGTAGATGAACCCCACCGATCCCTGATAAGGAGCCGCCTGAACCTGGTCCTTGCGGCCATAGACCTTGTTGACGCGGTTCATGAAATACATGGCTGCATCGTTTTCAGGATTGAAATTGTCATCCGGGCGGGCAATCTGGTTGCGCGCGACCGGGCGCACCAGATAGGGCGTTGCAATGATGACAAGTTCCGTTTCGTTGCGAAGGAAGTCCTTGCTGCGGAAAAGCGTGCCGAAAATGGGGATTTTCGACATGCCCGGAAGCCCCGACATGGCCTGGCGGATATTGTCCTGAACGAGACCTGCGATCACGATCGAACCGCCCGACGGAAGCTCGACCGTTGTCGATGTCTCGCGTTTACGAACGGACATGTAAGTCGAACCCGGGATGTTGCGCCCGTAATTTCCGGTGACGACGTTGCCCTCATAGGTCGGTTCGGACACATTGGTCTCTATCTTGAGGCTTATCCTGCCGGGTGAAAGCACCACTGGCCTGAAGTTCAAAGTGATACCGTAGTCGACTGTTTCCGTTTCGCGTTTGACGGTCGCGATACCTGTGTCCTTGTCGAGCGAAACATCCTGTTCCGCGGCAATTCGAAAATCCCCGCCGACATAAAATTTGGCCTGTTCGCCAGAGATCGCCGTGAGGCTCGGTTCCGCCAATGTCCGCATTACCCCCGCCTGCTCCATGGCATTCAGGTAAGAGGCAAATCTCAGGGAGCCGGAGCCAATCGCGCCGCTGGCGATGCGCGTGGCGCTGTCGATGGTATTCCCGAGGTTGGAGGGATTTGAGAACGCGAAACCGTTGTTGCTTGTCGAGCTGCTGATCGAGCCGTTGAAGCCAAGTTGCTTCAGCACCTGTCTGCTGACTTCAGCGACGGTCACCTTCAGTGTCACCTGGTCCTCGCCCTCGATCGTCAGCATATTGACGATCTGCGATACCTGACGATTTTCGGCGAAAATTGCTGCGTCACCCCCGTTATTTCCGCCCGTCAGCGAGATATTTCGGGTGGTGGCTTCACCGCCTTTCAAGAAGGCTTCGGCAAGCTGAACTGCACGCGCCGAATCTTGCGGTGTGCGTACCGATCCGGTGAGAACGATATTGTCGGAGACGATTTCGACTTTGATGTCGGATTCAGGGATGAAGCGACGAATATTGGCTTCAAGACCAACAATATCCCGCTCCACTTCCAGATCAAGGCTGACGATCTCGCGCCCACCCTCGCCGAAAATGAAGATATTGGTCTGACCGACTGTTTTTCCGAACAGGTAAATGCGTTTCGATGTACGCGTTACCGCATCCGCGAGGCTGGGATCGGCGACAAGAATGTCATGGGCGTCCTCAGGCAGGTCGATGACCAGCGCCTTGTTGAGACCAAGCTTCAGCCGCTTGCGGATGCCCGAGCCGCTTTCAGTGATCCGCACGATACTGGCGCTTTGAGCCTTTGCTTCACTGAAGCGCAGAAATTCGGGCGAATGCGGGTCCGGAACGCCTGAGAAGGCCACGCAGAACGCCAGCCCGCCAACCAATGATGAACGCAGGTCTTTTGCCAGACGCCTTGTCATGAACCCCCCGGTCATTGTGTTGCTCCTTGACCGCCCTTGACAATGGAGCCGGATTTGATCACCTGGATTTCTGGCTGCCCTGCACCGCCGTTGAGAAGATAACCGGCTGACAATGTATCGTTCTCCTGCGCATCGGCGACGGAGCGCAAGGCCAACGTCAGGCGATCCGCCATCTGCTGCGCGACGGTTATGATCTTTGCCTGTTCGGGGGTCAGTTCCAGTGTTGCTGTTGCGCCAACGACTGCAGAAATGCCGTCTTCGCCTTCCTTGATCTGCTGGTCGATCGCCAGGACGCGGACGTTGTTCAAGACATTCTCTGTCAGAAAATTACCGCCGTCACCCTTCCGGACCATGATGACGTCGACGCGATCATTGGGCAGCACGAAACCGCCGGCACCGGTTGAAACGGAAATCTCCGTCGCGACGGCGCGTTTGCCCGCCGGCAGAAGCGAAGACATGATGCGTGCACTGGAATCGACCACTTTTTCCGGCCGTATCGGCTCGCCCTCGAATAGGGGCAACCGCACGACTGCACCGGCAAGGTCTTTAATCGCGTCCGGATTTTTTGTGTCGGTTATGAAACTATCGACCACGTTGCCCTGCGGCCAGGGCGTCCAGCGAACAGAACTGTCATTCAGGCGGCTGCCGACGGGAAGATTTACTGAAGAAACCAGAACGTTGACCGTCGGCTCCTTCTGGATGATCGTTTCCGCCTTTTCGATGACCTGCTTCGTGCCGGAAATATTCATGGCGACAAGGCCGGCAAGACCGGCAGCCACCAGAGCAACGGACATAATGACGATACGCGACGGTTTCATGCTCGATCCTTGAGGGAATCAGATTCTTCTCACCTCAGGATGGCGCGCGATTGGTGTAATTATGGTTAATATTGCGCTTGGATTTGTAGTTAATGATGCCTTAATTCCGGCGAGGCAGTAATTCTCTCTAGGAGAGGCTGGCGATTGCCGCTTTTACTATTGGTGCGTCACCATAGGTCAGGAATCCTGCAATGGCGATGCCGATCCCATAGGGAATTTTTTTTGCCACGAGCAGCGAAGCCGGCACGGGAATGCCGCTGGCCATGATTTCCTGGGCGCGCGACCGCAAGAGCAAAATGCCGAGGGTCAGCAGTCCTCCAACGAATGTCACTGAAAGCAGAAATTCAACAAGGGAAACGCTGAAGCCGTACCACACCGCTGCGCCAGTCAGGAGTTTCGCGTCTCCACCACCCATGACGTTTGCCGCAAAAAGCGCGAAGCAGGCAGCAAAAACTACGCCCGCCGCGGCAAGGCTCATTCCGAAAGTATGCCAGCCCATGCCGGAAAAAGGCGCGATCACGATGAACGACAGCAGCAAAATCAGCGGAATCCGGTTGGGGATAGTCATGCTTAGCAGGTCGGTAAACGCCGCGAATGCAAGGCAAAGCGGAAGTGCCAGGAAGATGACGGCTATAACCATGAAGGAAACTCCCGTTTATTCGAACACTTACAGGCGGTGTGCACAGGTATTCCAGGTATTGAACACAATGTGAAATGCCGCTCACAAGTTTTGAGCGGCATTTCGATTTCAGATTAGAAGCAATTAGAAAGTTGTGTTGCGGGCAGTCGTCATTACGCCGCCGATGCGGTCGAAGAGCGCGTCGAGCTGAGTGCCGACGACGCCTGCACCGCCAACGATTGCGACGGACAGCAGGGCAGCAATCAGGCCATATTCAATTGCCGTAGCGCCGGATTCGTCCTTGAGGAAACGAGCGAAAATCTTGGTCATGAGTATCTCCTAACTCTTGTGTAGTTCAGCACGCCGACAACTGTTCTCCGTTGTTCGGTTGCCTTCAAACTACAGACGAGCGATTTCCAAGCGCTTAAAAAAAACGATTAACTCAAAGTAAACGGCAGGATGAGTTTCCTTTGGTAAATAAACATGAAAAGTATTTAATGTATTTCTATATTTGCTTATAAACAAACTTCTTCTGTCGAAGGGCTGTTCTCATTTTGGGAAAACGGGTTCCTCAATGAGACACAGATGTTCAGTTATGATGCGGGGCGGCGCAGGTCGGGAATGCCAGGAATTATGCATGGTTACCGTGCGCATCACGCATTTTCGTCACTTAACGCTTCATTCACTAAAACCACGCATTCTTTGACGCGGTAAACTGCTGGTTAGTGAGCAAGGGCAAAAAGCGTGTCATCCGGAAAACTGACGAAAATTGTGGTCGGCTTGTCGGTCATTCTGGGAGGGGCGTTCCAGCCCGGTTTTGCCCAGGAAGACATATTGCGCGTCTCGATGAATCACGCCCGCGTCCTCCGTCTCGACCGTCCTGTCAGCAAGGTTATCGTCGGCAACTCGAAAGTTGCCGATGCCACGGTTGCCGACGCCACCACGATCGTTCTGACCGGCCGCAGTTTCGGCACGACAAATCTCGTACTTCTCGACGCCGAAGGGAATCCAATCGTCGATGAGCGGATTCTCGTCTCCATTGATGAAGGCAATACGGTCCGTGTTTTCCGCCAGACGGAGCGAACCGTTCTTTCCTGTACGCCCAATTGTGAGCAGCATTCGCAAAACAGTGGCGACAAAGACGCCCAGCCGTAACAAGGCTTGGTCCGCCTCAATCCGAACGATCGAGCCGCCGTATTCGATGACGTGAAGGCGTGAGCCTTGGCTCGTCATCTGCATCTTTTCCTAAGGGTAAGATTCGCGCTGGACGTCAGCAAAACGAAAAACCGCAACATGTACCCCTGCGTTCTGCAGGAGGGCCAAATGTTGCTGTTTTTTCGTCTAGGTATTTGATCTGGCTAAGATCAAAAATGGAATGGTGCCCAGAAGAGGCCCGTGGGCACCAAATCGAACCTGGAGAAATGGTGGATCTCTCTGTAATTTCAAGTGTTTGTGGTCTATCCGGTCTAAGTTGATATCTTCTCTGTGTACCTCAAGCAGTTAAGTTGTGTACCTGACATCCAACAATTATCAATCGCTCACCGTTCCCGTCTAACCGTTAAGGCCCTTATTTTTCCGTATTTTACGGAAGGTTCGAATGAGACCTTGTCGCCTACTGCGGGGGAGTAACCGTCAGCCAGTTGTTTCCATTGAAAGTAGTGATCCGCCTGGTCAGGGCCGCCGCGTATGAACCCGAATTTTCCTTTAGTTACAACAGTAACAGTTCCAATTTCTCGTGTTGGGCGGTTGTTTTTAACTTGAATTTTACGCCCGACATTCAGGGCTTTTGAAAGTCCGTAAAAAATCTCGTAATCGACGTAGTGCCGGATTTTCGGCGAAAGATTCGATGGAGTTCGCTCCTTGAAGCACCAGCGAATGAACGGTTCTGCGCTTGGATTATCTTCATCTAATTCTTTATAGCAAATTACGTTCAACTCATACAAAAACTGAAGAAATGCATCTGCAGATTCTAAAAACTGAGGAACTTTTACCGACTGAGAATTGCATTCAGCGATAAAAGAAATATGAGAATCTACAAACTCCCCATAACTAAACCTACTCTTTCCTCTGAGATGGCTAAAAAAACGAAGAAAAGTTTCAAAGTCATCTTGTGAATAATAAAAGAGTAGCTGGTCTCGAATCTCTCCAAGTAAGTAGTCAGCATGTGCGTCTCTGAATGATGGATCGTTAAAATCCTTGTCGGAAACGGTTTGTGCTGGCCCTTTTCTCTCGAGTATCTCCTTCATAGTTCCCATCATAGCATTTATGTCACGTGGCCTATAGTAGCTGAATCGCAAGAACGAAAGGAAAGAAGTGATTCGTTCATCGTCACGGTCTTTTGCGCTAGTGGTCTTAAACGGGAAGTAGTATTCCCAGCCTTGCCCTTCACTCATTGGTTCATCTTGCTGAGCGCTCAAAATTCTATCTGCGACTTTATACAAGGCCGACGATCGAAAATTATTGTAGGTAGTCATCCAGTTGAGGAACACCGAATTATCGCGTATTTTCGTATTAACGTTATGCAATCCCGTTCTGAGGAATATATCCGGTCGGACTAACAGAACAACTCTTACTCGGCCCTTTGAATCTTTGATGTTTGATAAGAAGTCGTTATTGATTGCCCACACAGCGTCAATAAGGCCGCGAACACATTCAAAATATTCATCGTAAGGAATATCACTTGGTCTGACATCAATTCCATCAATGAATATTACGTAATCTTCGTCGAGTTTAAGAGCCTCGATTGCATCCTCAAAGGCTCGACGTATATCGAGTAAGTTTTTCTGGAAGGTGGAGTTACTATCTTTCTTCTCGCTCTTTATCTTTGATTCTACACCGGACTTCATTTTATCGTACTTTGCTATCAGGGATGCAGAAAGCTCCGACGACTCGACGAAATTGAGAACTTTGATTATTTCCGGCGCGAATGCATTACTATAGAACTCATCAAGCGCCATTTTGAGCGCGTTGAGCTTTGTGAAGCGACGCAAAAACTCCGGCGTGTTGGATCTCTCCAAGATGCTCGCGGCTGAAAGGATGAGTAGCAACGTTCTCCAGACGTCCGAGTATTGACTCAAAGGCAGATGGCCTCTGCGCTTAAGTTCCATAAATTTATGATATTCCGTCTGTCTAACGTCATAGCTAAAAGAGTTTACGTTTTTATATTTCGTATTGCTCAAATAAGTCGAGTAGGCTGTTTTCCCGGTACCTTTTTCGCCCACTAGATAATATACATTATGATTAAGAAGCTTCTCGAGATACTCATCGCGTACAAAGTACTTTGCCAGCAACTCTTTGTTCGCTCTCTTTCTGTAATTTTCCGCGTTTGTGAAACCCAGGTTTAGCTCGGTGAAGGCCTTCATAATGCACCCCTTATTTAAGTTGAAACTTGATGACATATCGCACAGGGGTTGCGCAACAGATTTTGTGTGAGATTTTTAAATCAAAATTCGCCGAAAAATCGGAGGCACCGACCTCGACAGGTGATGAGCCGCATTCCCCCCCTTGGGGGTCGCCCATAAGGGAGCGCATGGAACTCTACGTCTTGCTCTTGATAGGGACTGCGGCTTTCGGTGGATACCTTTTGGGGCTGGAAGGACGACGCAGCGCTTCTGGCTTGATGGGGACCATGCTCGCCACTTTAGTTTTCGCTGTCCCGGTGGGTTTCTGGTTCGTATTCAATTTGTTTGCTTTCGTTTGGAAGGGAGGGCGCGGCAGCTTTCGGCCAAATGATGTTAGGGATGTGCTGACACTGTTGGTTGCGGTCGTGGCATTCTGGATGTGCGGTGTTCTCGTCGGATCGGTGCAACGGATGTGGCGAGGCTGATAGTCCAACAGGGCTTGGTCTAGCTGGACTGCTCGTCATCGCTCCTCAATAGTCCAACACGAATGGTTGTTGACTTTTTGGACTATTTGTCCGAAAGGATTAAAGAATCTATTTGGACTATGGAGGCACACATGACCAATGCCAGCTATCGCGGACAGCTTGTCGGATATGCCCGCACCTCGACCACAGATCAAAAGGCAGGACTTGCCGCACAGGTTCGGGACCTAGAGGCTGCCGGATGCGACAGAGTATTCAGCGAACAGACATCGGCCAAGGACGCTAAGAGGCCAGAGCTTCGAAGGGCGCTGGATCACCTCCGGGAAGGCGACACGTTCATCGTGACCAAGCTCGACCGTCTTGCCCGTTCGGTGGCTGATTTAGTGGCGATTGTCGGCACCCTGACGGCCAAGGGCGTGAGCCTCCGCATTCTCGCCATGAACCTCGACACCTCTACACCCACGGGAAAGCTGATGCTGAACCTATTAGGCTCCATCGCGGAGTTCGAGCGGGAATTGATGCTGGAACGCCAGCGGGAAGGCATTGCCGACGCCAAGGCCAAGGGAATGTACAAGGGACGCGCACCAACGGCCCAGAGAGAGGCACAGACGATCATTCAGCTACGGGATGAGGGAAAGACCGTCCCGCAGATTGTCGCCGCCACAGGGGCAAGCAGATCGAGTGTATTCAGCATCCTGAAAGAGGCCGGAAAGACGAACAAGGCCGGAGCCTAAGCCAATTCAATGTGAGAGGAGGGCGAGGGAAACCCTGAGCTTCCTCTCCGCTTGTGCGACTTCGATCATTCTCGCCGTGTCGTCCACATTTAGCCGCTCGTCTGGCCCCTCTCGGTAATGCCGAAAGCGACCGGCTTTCATTTCTGATAAGTCGGCATCTAGGCACTCAGGCGCTTCGGTGTATGTGGCTTCGATGTCATGGGTCATTGCCGCCTCCAATTTGTTCTTCAAATGTTCCGCGAGTCGAGCGCCCTTGTCAATCGCTAGAAACGGGCATGACCGGATTTCCTTGCTGCGACATTCTGTCCATTTACTCCCGATAGTGGGAATTCACGATCTCCGCTGCATTGCTCAACAGCCGCAGCCGCAGGGCTATTCTCGTGTCTCGATAGTGGGACGATTTCTCGCCATTTGTTCCCACTATGGGGAACCTCCCGGTAATGGGACAACATATTGATTTTCAACATCAAAATGATCTGCAAAATGTCACTTCATAACCGAACCATAGGAGCAAGAGACATGCGGACGACCCAAGCAAAGCCTACCAGCCTCTCCCTCTTTGTTGATGCCCTGCTCGAAATGGAGCGTACAGCGGAGGCCAGCGGCCTCACAGCCCGCTATGCCCTGCGGGCAGCAATGGACGCCATGGACCAGTCATTTCAGCTTGCGAGCCTCCTAGCATCTGGAGCCGACCCGCGATCTCAGGAAGTGCGGGTGCCGTTCAAGTTTGTTGTCGGGAAGCTTTTGCAGACTAATGAGCTTCTCGGATTGCCGAATGACAGCCCGGAAGCGATGTGCCTTGACATCCTACAAGGTGGCGCGGAACCTTAAAGTTCGGGGTTAACCACGCCGCAGGAGTGGGCTGCCAATTACACCCTAGTTAAGGAAGTCTCACTCCTCGGATCATGCATTGATGTTGGACATGGGACATGGTGGACATCAGTGGGGTAGGGGGCAGCTCCGTCACACATGGGAACCCATAGTGGCAACGTATCGAGACACCTACGGGGATAGCTCCTCCTTGTTCCTCCCTCATCATTCGTGATCGATCATCCCAATGCAGGGGAAGCAGAAGAGAAATTACACCCTAGTTAAGCTCCCTCGTCCTCATGCTCCTCACCGTCATCATCACGCATCGAAACACGACGCAAGCTCCTCTTGTCCTTGATCGGAGGGGCTTTCGTGGCGTTTCAGGGTCATGAACGTCAACCGGAAGTGATTACGATTTCCATGCCCTGTTCGGCTTCAACTCCGGGCGGGGCTCTCTTCCTAGTGCTTTGAACACTAGCGTCCGTGTCTCCCATCTGTTCGGCAGAAGCGACACCGGCGCACCACATCGGCCCACCCATACCCCACATCAGCCGACCTTTCGTCTCCCGGAGCTATCCGCAGGAGCGGGGTCTTCTTTTTACTCATTTGTATAAGGAGCCTACGAAGGCATGACCTCGCAAGCAGCCCGCCCTCAGTGCCTTGGCTACATCGATCAACAGGGTCGCAAGGTCCTCAAGGTCCCACTGGACAAGCAGGGCAAGCAACACGCCATTGTCCTTGAACGGGACTACCTGAACGTCCGCCGAAGTGGCGCAACCGGGACATGGCTAGCCAACGGCGACAACGGACGGACCTATGTCCGCACAAACATCCCAACCGGTACCGGTTACGTTCTTGGCACCATCGCCCGGATCATCACCGGAGCGGGACGCGGTGTCGCCATCCGATACGCTGACGGAAACCCTTTGAACCTCCTCCCGGAAAACCTTGTCTGGCGAAAGGGCAAGGCCAAGAGGTGCGACCATGAGATTGCTTTGACAGGGGCCGCAGCATGATCGAGTTCGGCCCCGATAATCGCCCCTTCACCACCATCTTCGCTTCTGGAACGGGACACGATCAAGCTTGCCGCCGATCCCAGTCCTACCTCGAAAGCCTTGTGCCCACGAGCATAGGAAAGTGCCTCAAGTGTAAGTCGAAGGTGATGTGTAATCCGGGATGGGTTGGCGTCTGTACTCGCTGTTCGTCGGCAGCGATGCAGTTGCATCTGAACGGCCCACCTGTTGCCACCATGAGCATCACGCCAGTGGCACCGGACCCCGCCCCCATTCGTGACCCCGAGCCTCCCACAGATCGTCACGGCTTGGACGGACTGGACGATTGGTGACAGTGAAGACTGACCACCACGGCACATGCCGACTCCTCAACGATGAATGGATCAGAGACGATGACCCCGACAGGGACCGCAAGATGGCGGACCGTCTCTCCGGTAGCGAACCCGGCATGAGATCGATGCATGGTCCCAACCGTTTCGCCCAACCTCACCTAGCACCGGATTGGAGGCGCGAGAAACACGGCCTCCTCTCCACCAAGAAACCCAAATAACCTGCCCTACAGGGCCACAGAAGGAAACACATCATGACCCACGTCACCTACAGCAATGAAACCTCCCCGGAAGAACTGGACGCCTTCAAGAGGGAATATGAGCGGATCAATCCTCGACAGGACGGCAAGCAGGTCGTCGGCGTCTACGTCAACGGCGGCGGCACTCAGATCGATACCGTCGATGGAAAGCAGGTCGTCCAGAAGAAGTTTGAAGGCTCCGTCGCCGTCAAATCGGCATTGCGTCCCGGTCACATCATGATCGGCGGCACGGAAACCACCATCGACGCCGCTCTAGCAGCCGGTCTCATCACCCGCGAACAGGCGGCATCCGGTTCTTTTAATCTGCCCGTCCAGCCACAGGCCAAGGTTGAAACGGGCGTAGCGGATAAGGCCCCGGAACAGAGCCAGAAGGGGCCGGAGGAGCTTTCGGAGGCCGCACAGGCGGCGAAGGAGGCATCCGAGACCCTACAGGAGCTTGACGCCACCGTGGGCGCTGCGGCGGTCGATGCTGCCCTAGAAAACGTTATCGAAAGCGGCTACCTCCCGGAGGCCGATGAGCTACCGGAAGGAGCAGACCTTGGCCATGTGGTGAAGATTACGGCGGGTTATGTCGCACAGGCAAACAACGTCCTTGCCGATGTCCACGCTAATGTGCCGCTCCTGATGGACTTCCTGTCTGACGACGAGTTGCGGGACGCCAGACGAGCCACCATCGGCAACGCCCCCGACAGCCTCCGAGACCTTGGCAGGATCGCGGTTGATCGGCTTGCGATGCTCCCGCAGACGAACCCGGAGCGGTTTGCCGAGCATCTGGAGGGGATGTCCCCTGCCGAGCGTAAGGCACTAAGACGGACCCCGAACGGGGAATGGACTGTGACTGTCCCCGGCTATCCCGAAATGGGATTTGGGGCCGCTGTACGGGCCGGGATCGTCCGTCTATGAGGGAGCTTATGACCACGAAAGGGGCCGCGCTTAGCGGTCCCTCAGTTGCTCCCGATGCTATCCCGGAAGTGTGCCGAGCGGTCCCCTTCATGTCGTCGCTGGAAATAGCGGCAATGACAGGTAAGCGCCATTCCGACGTTCTCCGGGACATTCAGCGGGAGCTATCGAAGATCGGGGAAGACGAACGCAAATTTGCGTCGGTCTACCTTGCGGGCAACGGCGAGCGCCGCCCCTGCTACTGCCTCCCCGGCACCTACCTCCTGTTCATCGCATCGGCCTATGACGCCAAGCTGCGTTTCCAGATCATTCAGCACTGGGAAGCCCTAAATAACGGCACCGCGCAGCCGGTCAAGGATGCCGCCAACGTTCTCGTCCAGCGCCTTGTGAACGGCGGGCGCAAAGCCCGGGTGCTGGAGCTTCAAGAGGCCCACCAGCACGCAAGGCTGGAAGGTAGGCTTCTGACGGCAAGAGAACGCAACTTGATCCTACTCCCCTGAAATCAACCAAAGGAATGAACATGCCCACGATCAAACGCCAGCTTTCCGAGGCCGAATTATTCATCATCCACGCTACTGCCAATGACCAGCAGAAGGCCGACGAACGGGCTGCAGTAAGGGCCGCAGCCGAGGCCCGGAAGCAAGCCGAGCGGGATGCTTACGCCGCTATGGTGGCGTCAGGCGGTAGCCGCAAGCTTCACCCGGACTAATCTTTCGAAGCGCCGCAATCTGTGAGGGGGACACTCTTTCCCCCGGTCCCCACGCAAACAACATCGCCTCGTCCTTGTGACGGGGCTTTTTCATTTGGAGAATTGAATGAACAATCCATTGGCATCTGCCATCGTCCGGGAAGCCGAACGGATCGGCGCAAACCCCGCAGACCTCGCTACCGTCATGTCCTACGAGACTGGTGGCACGTTTGACCCTTGGAAGCAGGGGCCGACAACGAAGTGGGGGCAACATATCGGCCTGATCCAGATGGGCCAGCCGCAACGAGAGAAATACAACTATTACAAGGGTATGCCGATTGAAGACGCCGTTCGAGTCTCGGCGGATTACCTTGTGGATGCAGGTTTCAAGCCCGGAATGGGCCTCCTCGAAATGTACTCGGCCATCAACGCCGGGGGTATCGGGGAGCAGTATTATGGCCGTAGTGACGCCGGGGCTGGCGGCGCTCCGGGAACAGTTCGGGACAAAGTCCAATACCAGATGGGCTCCCATAAGCAGAAGGCAGTCGCCCTGCTGAACGGCGAGTTCACTCCCACCGGGACGACCTACTACACGTCAGCCGACACTCGTGGTCCCGAAATCCAGACCACCGCGAATGATGTCGTCATGGCCCCGCAGCCGAAGACTTATGTGGAGCAGAACGCCAACCCGGAACCCGAGCCGTATTCCTTCCTTGAAGGCGTCGGCGCGAACTATGAGAGCTTCGGCATCACGTCGCACCTCACACGGTGGATGGGGGAGAGCGGGACAGACCCGTACTTCACTATTGGCGATGAGCGCGGCACGCACCTCACCAAGCAATACCCTTCGCAATACCACGACTTCCTTCTTTCCTCGGGTTCGGAGTTCAATCTTCGAAGCCGTGAGCAGTGGGTTCGGGAGGACTTGGTTCGTCAAGCCCGTATGGGCGTCTCCGGCACCGCAGCGAATATCTCGCAGGGCTTGGTGGCGGGAGCCATTGATCCCGTCTCCGTGGCGGTAGGTGTCGGTACTGGTGGTATGGGCGGCGCAGCCTTGGGCGTCGGTCGCGTAGGCCGTGCGCTTTATGGTGCCGTCTCTGGTGCAGCAGTCAACGCCGCTCTGGACTTCGCTTCCGGCGAGGTGACAGACAACCCTTATGCCGATCCGGTTACGGCCGGAACGTTCGGTGCCGTGTTCGGTGCCTTCGGTGGAGCCCTCGCAGCCAACCGTGGTTCATCGTTCGAGGCCCATGCGGCCTACGATACAGCGGCCAGCGTTCGGCGCGGCATCAAGCCCCCGGAAGTGGCCCCGGAAGGCGGCTCGATCCAGTTATCCGGCTCGGGAGGCGCAGCGCGTAACCCCGAAATGAGGGACAGCCTGATTGGACTTGATCGCGGTCTGTCCATCGAAATGTCCGACGAGAGTGTGCCGAGAGGCTTCGGCGGGTGGTTCCGAAAGGGCGACGTGACAGGTCAGATGACCACGGCAAAGAACCCGTTCACCCGCCTGATAGGCGCTCACTTCTTCGAGGAGACCGCTGGTTTCACCGATCACAGCGTTGTCCCGGACAGCGTAAACTCCCGCTTCACAGCGGCTCACCGGAAGGCCGAGGGCAACTTCAACGCCTCGTATCTCCCGGCCAAGAACGCCTTCATCAAAGAGGCGGGGCTTTCCCGGCTGAACCTAACAGGACAGGCCAAGCTCGAACGAGACTTCAACCGCATGGTTGCGGACTATATTTGGGACCCGGCACCGTCACCGGATTCAAACCCCCATGTGGTCAAAGCCGCTGGAGCGTTCCGCAAATCTATGGCCGACTTCGCTCGGGATATGGAGGAAGCGGGTCTCTGGAAGGGCGGACCTGACGCCAATTACGTCCCGCTCGTCGCTGACCATAATGTGATCGCGCATGTGGACCAGATGGTTCACCACGAGGTCATGGAGAAGTTCTTCAAGGACGCCATCAAAGACCACGGTGGCGCTCGGATTTCCGATGACCTGGCCGCCCGCATGGCGAAGGGATATTGGGCCAACATCCGAAAGGCTGGCTACGGGATCGAGGACGCCATGTCCAAGTCGCTCCATCTGGAGGACAGGGACGGGTTCAAGAAGGCGTTTCAAGAGGCGCTAGAAGATCAGGCGAACCTCACAAACAAAGAACTTGATGAAGTTTTCGACATCCTCTCTGGCCTCATGGACACAGCGAAAAAGACGGAGGGCGATTCCTCGAAAGGCGTTGGCTACCTCAAGCGCCGTACGCTCATGAACCATAGCTACAAGGCCACGATCCAAACCCGTGACGGGAAGCTGATTGAGCTTCGCCCGCGTGACCTGTTCGAGCAGGACGCCGAGCTTCTGTTCCGGCGATACTCCCGGTCAATGTCGGGCAGAATTGCCTTCGCAAAGACGAAGATTTTCAACCCGGAGACGGGAGAACTGATCGTAGACGGCATCCGCTCCACTAGCGACCTCGACAAGCTCAAGCAGTCCCTCAAGGAAAGCTATCGGCTCATGCCGGGGAACCTCGCGGACAAGGAAGGCGAACTCAAGAACGCGCTGGAGAACATCGACTTCGGGTGGGCCAAGATCAACGGCATCCCTGTCTACGGCTCGGAGAAGGCCCACGCGCAGTGGGCTCGTCGGGTCAAGTCGATGCAGTTCATCCGGCTCATGTCGAACATGGGTCTCAATCAGGTTCAGGAAACGTGGAAGATCGTCTCCCTGACGGGGTTCCGTGCGGCCTTGTCGCAAATCCCCGCCATTCGGGAAATGAACCGTGCAGTCTCCACTGGCAAGCTCGGGAAGGACAAGCTCCTCAACGAACTGTCTGACATGACCGGCATCGGTATGGACAACCTCTGGAACCGCTACGACCTGCGTCTGGACGATGATCGTCTCGGTGCGCAGACGGGCGGGCGGCTCACTCAGGTTGTCGATAACGTCCTCGACGCGGGACAGCGGCTCACGGCCAACGTCTCATTCATGCGACAAATCCACGACTACCAGCAGCGTTGGGCGATGAAGGCCATCACGCAGCAGATCGCGCATATGGCTCGTAAGACCCGCAACGCGGATGGGTCCTTCGATTATTCGAAGCTCAAGCCCCGTGATCGGGACCGGCTGGCTTCAATCGGCCTCGGTGAGGCTGACGCGAAGAACCTGTTTAGGGACCTTCTGGAACACTCCGAGTTCGATGGGAACAAGATCGTCGGCATCAACACGATGAAGTGGGACCCGGCGACAGTCTCGAAGTATCGCGTGTTTCTCAATCGGTACACCGACCGCCTCGTGCAGCAGAACGATTATGGCGCTTTGTCGAAGTGGATGAGTCGCCCGATTGCGTCGATGTTTGTGCAGTTCCGCACCTTTGTTTATGGTGCTTGGGCCAAGTCCACCCTCTGGTCTCTGAACCACGGCGCACTCACCGATCCCAAAATGCTTGTCCTACTCATTGGCGAGCTTGCAGCGGGCACGGCCACCTATGCGGTGCGTCAGTCCGGTCAGGCTGTAACTGAAGATGGATGGAGGAAGTATTGGAAGGAGACCATGGACCCGGCTAATCTCTTGAAGAACGGCTTCGCCCGCACAGCGACTGCCTCAGTTGTTCCCATGTTCCTAGATAGCGTTCTCATGGCGACCCCGCTTGGTCCACAGTTCGGTCAGGCTCGTGCCTCCGGTTCGGCCACTGACGTATTCGTGGGCACTCCCGCAAAGGATCAATGGGATAGCGCCGTGGGCTTCACGAGAGGTGCAGCAAAGTCCATTTGGGCGGGGGAAGATATGACCCAAAACCAAATCCGGCAGGGTATCCGGGCGTTCATGCCGCTCGGAAACTGGATACCGTTAACGGCGGCTCTCGGTGCCTTGATCGAGGATATGCCGGAATAGTAGAACGGTCCCGCTTTCGGGCGGGGCCGACGCTCTTAAACATTGGGCTGATGCATACGTTCAGTCAGAAAAAAGATCCCATGGAGCGTGGTGATCAACATGGAAGACAGCCCCAATAGCAAGGCAGAGCCCAAGCAGAATTTTATTATAGATAGAAGCCAAGGTCCGTATTGCATGGCTTCCATAAAGGATACGAAGCTCGGTAATGTAGGGGCGAGCGCGTTGATTCCCAAGATTGAAAGACAAAGCAAAAACGACAAGACTACAAGGTACGAGAAAAGATAAGACAGAAATTGACGACGACTTAGATCGTGAGGGACAAATTTTCCACGAACAAGAATGCTGATCGATGGAGTGGGTTCAGGCATTGTTGTGTCCATACCTCGCCCTCCGAACGTAGCAACCGCAGCAAGCCCAGCGAAATAGAACCCTGGGAGCGTCGATAAGATCGTCTGCAAGCCATTAAAAACGCCGTTCGTCCCTAGCCATTTAAAGTCTAAGCCCAGACCAAAGTAAAATGCAATGCAAGCTGTATATATAAGGAGAGGTAGCCAAGTCGTGTACTTCCGCATGTCAGGGTGGCTTATATTGCGATAAGCAAACCCTCTCGTTAGCTCATACAGAAGTTCCCTAAGCATTTAGATTGCCCTATAAGATTTAAACTGTACTACAGCCGGGTCCGTCAATCTCGTCACTACCGTCTTCGATGAATGGGCTAGTGGTGGAAAAATAGAGCCGATTTCGAAGCTCTCCACATATAAATCGCTTAATGGATGCCCGGTGGTGGAATTCAGTTCGACAGTGACGAACCTTTTACTTCCGGGCCGCTGGTAAGAAACTTTAGCAGTCCCGAAATCGCCTGAGTTCGCTTTCAACGCACGTTCGATGGAACCCCAAACCTGCATTGGCAAATTCTTGAAGTCGATATCCAGTTTCAGTTCTGTTTCTGATTTTCGTAGGAAAGAGGCACCGGCAATCGGTGTGACCGCTTCACTTCGAATGAGGCTGATCCCGGTTAAGCGCCCGTTGTTTATGTCTTTGATCATTGATGCAGAGGGGCGCCCGCGCAACTCAATATGCGGACAACAGCGCTCCATTCGAGGTTCATTATCCTTGTTCAAGCCCCCGCCGGGGTGGGGATACTTATAGAAATCGGCGTTCTCATTGTATTCGTAGTTCAGCATCTTGCTCAGTATGCGCTGAACCAGTCCCGCCGATATGCCCGGTACTCGCTCGATCGCACAGGTATAGACGTTCGGCTGCGCCTTCTCCATCTTAGTCGAGATAATTACATGACAAGCGAAATCCGCGCCGATTTTTCCCTGCTTCACATGCTCAACATACTCCCCATTAGATGGGTCTGAATAAACGCTGTTGGGTGCCGCAGTGTCTGAGAGACGGAGCAAAATAGTAATGCAGTTTTCTTGATCATCGCGGACGATATCGCCGATTAGGAGCGTCGCTTTATCATTGTTTAGTGGATAGACACGTTCGTTTTTCCACATTTTCTCCCAAATTTTGTAGGTCTCGTCAAAGGATGGAACTTTAGCTCCGTCTTTCCTCGCCGCCAATTCGAGGTCATAAATATAAAACGCCCGCCGATCATTTTTCATTACACTGCCCCGTCAGAATATACCCTATGTTCTCAACAGGGTTGTATTCCAATGAAATCACAATCTTGCGTAAGATGCTACTAATTCACGAGGTCCTCACACGAATATTTGCCGCCAAGTCTAGGGCTACCTTCACTGCCTTAAGCGCCACTTCCAGCCGCGTATCGGCTCCGCCGTATCGTTCACCCATGCCTCCGCGAGAATGTCCAAGAACGAGGTCCTGATCGCTATCGGGAACACGCGCACTGATCATACGGTCTTTCATAGTGTGCCGGAGAGAGTGGACCACAATCTTAGTATCTTGGGTCACTGACCGAATATGTTTCATCAGGCTGGCGGAGGCAACGTCAGCGCCCCGGACCTTGCCATATCTGGGGAACAATACTGTCCCGTTTCCAGCAGCCGTGACGGCTTCCTTGGCGGCTTCCAACGCTTCTCCGACCAAGGGGACTCTACGCACCGATCCTGCTGTCTTGAGGCGTCTGTGGGCGTGGTGGACAAGATCGAGATACGGCACCGGAGCCTCAAGCTTCACGTCGCTTACTAAAAGCCCAGTTACCTCACCGAGACGGCAACCGGTTCCCTCCAGTATCCGCCATATCTGCCACAGATCGGCCCCTGCATGAGCCTCAAGACGGGTTCGGATGGCGTTTAAAGTTTTGCCCGGGATTGGAGAGCGTTCCTCTCTCGCGACCGTCTGGAGTCTGATCTCCAGTCTTTGGAATGGGTTCAAGGCGTCTCGTAAGCCGAACTCTGTAATGCCGAAGCCGATCACAGCCCGGATGTCATTCACGTATCGGCGCACAGTTGACGGCTTCATATCGAGATCACGGAGCATATGGTCTCTCACTTCGCGGGCATCCTCACGAGTGAGGCGGTCAAGAGGTCTGTCACTCTCGATTGCATGTGCGAGATAGCCCATGACGCGCTCCAACCGCAGGGCCTTCTGCTTCTCGTTTATATCGCCTGTGATTCTCTCGTGCAGATAGAGTCGTTTAGCGTCTGCTAATGTCGGTGAGGGACGGGGAATGCGGCCCTTGTTTGCCATCAAATTCACCGCCTGACGTTCGACAGGATCAGGCACCCCTTTTGACAAAACGCTGTCCCGAATCAAGTCAGCGGCTTCGGGATCGGCTCCGGTCAATTCACGGCTACCTATGTAGACCTTCAATGCCTCCAGTTCGGAAGCCCTTCGTTTTGCCAAACGATGGATTTCAAGGGGAGTTAGATCAGTAACAGAGCGCGCCGCTTTCCGCGCGTCCTCGACTACTCTCTCAAATTCGGCATTGACCTTGGGATAGTTCCGCAGGGCTTCCCGCTCGGTCTGACCGAGAAGTCGCTTAAATTCTCTCTTGCCTATCACTTCCGCAGCATCCTTGGGGATGCGTCTACGGTAGTGGAATGTACCTGCTTTAGTGGAGACTATGTGTTTCAGTGTGAGACCCATGTGGACCTTCCGTGTACCTCGTTGTGTACCGGAAGGACTGACTAAGCCTTGAAACTATTGAGAAAACTACGTTTCTCCAAATGGAATGGTGCCCAGAAGAGGACTCGAACCTCCACACCCTTGCGAGTACCAGCACCTGAAGCTGGCGCGTCTACCAATTCCGCCATCTGGGCGACGGGAGCGATGTACGAGGGCAGCCGCCCGGTGTCAACAGGCTTTTTGAACTTTTATGACGGTCATTGATTTTAAAGGGAAAAAACTTGTCTGGTGCTGTTGAAACCCGTCGCCGGGTCAGGTGTCGAGGCCTTCGTGCTTCGTCCTGTCGACATGACCGAGGTCTCGGTCCGGGTCGATGATGTCGCGGATTCTCTGTTTGAGCTCTTTTGGACCGGGAAAACCGCCGTCACGTTTACGTTCCCATATAATGGTACCGTCCACCCCGATCTCGAACACGCCGCCGGTCGAGGGGACAAGGCTCACTTCGCCGATATCCAAGGCGAAGGTTTGCAGGATCTCCTGCGCCATCCATCCAGCCCGCAGCAACCAGTTGCACTGGGTGCAGTAGCGTATCGTTATGCGCGGTTTGGTGTCGGTCATCATCACGTCTCCTTCGCGGCCGAGTCACGATAATGTTAACTTTAACCCTCATGTTTTTACCCGGCACATGCTTGTTCTTATCACGGGGCTTTGCGAACAGATAAGTCAATCGAATGCTCAAACAGAGATATCCTATGGCCCAGTTCGACAATCATCGTCAGCGTCTGTTCGTTCCCGCCGTTGCACCGCTTTATAACGGGACACACGATGTGGTGGAGACCATTTTGCGTGTCACGGCGGGACTTCTGCTGGTTACCCATGGGTTCGGCAAGATTCTCAATCCCTTCGGGGCGGTCGGCATGGTGGAGAGCCTCGGTTTTTACCCGGGCGTCTTCTGGTCGCCGCTGCTGGCGGCAACGGAATTCTTCGGCGGTATTTTCATCGCCATCGGCCTTTTCACGCGGCCGGCATCCTTCGCCGCCATGATCGTCCTTCTGGTAACGGTCTGGTTCCATGGTGTGGTGAAGGCGGAAGGTCTGGGCGGTGCGGAAAAATCGATTCTCTGGGCGGCGATTTTCCTGTTCTTCGCGATTCGGGGCGGCAACCGGCATTCGGTCGACGCGAAGCTCTCGCGGGAATTCTAATATCCAGTGGCAGGGCCCATGCTGTGCCACGCCACTGCTGCCGTACCTCTTGAAAATCCCGTTTCATCATGATGAAGCTTGGATTCGATCGGCGAAACCCGCCGGCTGAATCATCTGTTATCATCAAGAGGTCGCATGCGCGTCGCAATTATCGAAAACATGGCGGGCACGCCGCATGGACAACTCGGCGTGGCATTGGCGGAGGCAAATGCGGAGGTACGCGTCATTCGCGCCTATGCGGGGGAACCGCTTCCGAAAGATGCGGGCGGTCATGATGCCCTTATCGTTCTGGGCGGGGAGCAGAACGCACTCGACGATGCCCTCTATCCCTATCTTCCAGAGCTTGCGCGTTTGATGAAAACCTTTGGCGATGCGGGCAGGGCAGTCATGGGTGTTTGCCTCGGCAGCCAGCTGCTGGCCCGCGCTTATGGTGGCGATAATATTCTTTCCGGTCCACCGGAATTCGGCTGGCAAAAGGTGTCCCTCACGGAAGAGGGCATATCCGATCCGCTTTTGGCCGGGCTGGATAGAGCTTTTCCGATTTTTCAATGGCACTGCGATACATTTACACTACCACCCGGTGCCACCCGGCTTGCGACCAATGCCGCGACACGGAATCAGGCCTTTCGCCTCGGACGGGCGGTCTATGGCACACAGTTCCATTTCGAGGCCTCCGCCGCAGTCGTTGACGGCTGGTGCGAGGCCTTTCCCGCTTCCATCGAAAAAATGGCGCCCGGCTGGCTGGCACAATATCCCGATCATCGCGACCTGCGCGCAGGGATGGCGGATGCAGCGGGTCTGGAGATTGCCCGTGCCTGGGTGCGGCTCATCTGACGGATTTTCTGTTGCGAATATCATGGTGCCAGACCAGAATTGCGTGGAGTTCATTTTTCAGCGCGAAGGAGCCGCAAAGCCCATGTACAAATTCGAGATCTATCAAGACAAAGTCGGAGAATTTCGCTTTCGCTTCAAGGCTTCGAACGGCGAGACGATGTTTGTCTCTGAAGGCTATAAGGCCAAGGCCTCGGCCATTCACGCGATCGAGTCGATCAAGAGAAATTCCCCCGGCGCCGATACCGTTGATCTCAGCACCATGACGGCCTGAGTCGTACAATGAGAACCGGAATGCAATTTACCTGCCAGAAACGAAGGCGCATTGGTGGGTGCCGGCGTAAAGATAAGATTCAGTCTTTTTTGATAATCTTCCGTTAGCATTTGTATTTCGAGGTCTCCGGGTGGCGCCAGTGCGTCCCCGATTTGTTTTGCGTACGGGTTCTCATGCGTTCATCGGCTGTGCCAGCACTTCTTTTCGGTTGCCTTCTGCTTGGCGGCTGCACGTCCAGTTCCGGTCCGGAAAGCCTGGTTGCTGGCTTGCCGTCGAAGGAAACCACGAGTTCTGTCACGCCATCAGCGCCGGTGCCGCAGGCAAGCGTCGGCTCGCAGCCGATAACCGCTCAACCGCGGCAGGAAGTACTGGCCTGGGGTGGGCCGGTGCCGGAAGAGCCCAAGGCTTTTTCCGCCGTCACGCCGAGGGCGTCGCTGCCGCAGGATGCGCCTGAAATCCGTTTGCCGGTCCCGCCGCAGGCCGGGATGATACGGCCGGCCGAACGGCCGATGGAGCGCCCGGTCCAATTGGCCATGGCGGCGGCTCCGGCGGCGAGCGCCGGTGCGCAGATCCGCTCGCGCATTTTCCGTTCCAGCTTCAGCGATGCGAAACCGATCAATTTCGGCCGGGTTCAGCCGCGGCATTTCCAGGTGCACGGCGTGGATGTGTCGCGCTGGCAGGCCAATATCGATTGGCCGTTGCTGCGCACCCGCGGGGCCAACTTCGCCTTCATCAAGGCCACGGATGGCGGCGATCACCTTGATCCGATGTTCCGCACCAACTGGCAGGGTGCAAAGGCCGCGGGCATCCGCCGTGGCGCCTATCACTTCTTCTACTGGTGCCGTTCGGCCAGCGAACAGGCAGACTGGTTCATTCGCAACGTGCCACGCGATCCCGACGCGCTGCCACCGGTGATCGATGTGGAATATAACGGCGAGTCGAGCTGCAAGATGCGCCATTCCCGTGAGCGCGTTCTGGAAAAGATGCGCGTCTTCATGAACAAGCTCGAGCGCCATTACGGGCAGCGGCCAATCATTTATACCGCGCCGGATTTTTACAAGGATAACCTGACCGGCGAGTTCCAGGACTATCCTTTCTGGCTGCGCGCCGTCGCCCAGCACCCATCGGTGGTCTATCCCGGTCGCAAATGGCTGTTCTGGCAATATTCCGGCTCGGGCCTGTCACATGGCGTCGATGGCCGCATCGATCTCAATGTCTTCAACGGCAGCGAAGATGCGTGGCACCGCTGGGTGGATCGCCGTTCCAGCTGAAGGATCGCCCGTGTCAGCGCGCGAATCTTCTGGCGCCCGCGACGCACAGCACCACAACCAGCGTAACGGCAATCATGGCAGGGCTTACCTCTTCGTGCAGCAGGGTTGCGGCAAGCGCGAGGCCGAAGAACGGCTGCAGCAGCTGCAATTGTCCGACTGCCGCAATGCCGCCCTGCGCCAGGCCGCGATACCAGAAGATGAAGCCGATCAGCATGCTGAACAGGGAAACATAGGCAAGGCCGCCCCAAGCCTGGGGATCGATGCCGGCAAGCGTTTGCGGCCCTGTGAAAAACGCGAGCGGCAGCATCACCGGCAGGGAGAGAACCAGCGCCCAGGAAATGACCTGCCAGCCCCCCAGTCTGCGGGAAAGGGCGGCACCCTCTGCATAACCAAGTCCGCAGACGATGATTGCGCCGAGCATCAGGAGATCACCGGCAAGCGAGGCCTCAAGCCCGGTCGAAAATGAATTCCACATCGAAAAGCCCGCCACCAGGGCGCTGCCCAAGCAGGAAAACAGCCAGAAGGCCGGGCGCGGGCGCTCTCCTCCGCGCAGAACCGCAAAGATTGCGGTGGCCAGCGGCAACAGCCCGACAAAAACAATGGAATGCGCCGAGGTAACGTGCCGGAGGGCAAGCGCCGTCAACAGCGGAAAGCCCACGACAACCCCAAGCGAGACGATGAAGAGCGATGTCAGATCATGGCGCGCCGGGCGCTTTTGCCTGAAAACAAGCAGCAGCACCACCGCCAATAGACCCGCAATGCTGGCGCGGGCCACAGTCAGGAACACGGGATCAAAACCCGTCACCGCAACGCGCGTGGCGGGCAGCGAGCCGCTAAATATCACCACGCCCGTCAGACCGTTGAGCCAGCCGCTTGTCGCCTTGTCCATCGTCATCTCCTGCATTTTGTCCTTCTTCCTCCGGAACTGCTGGCGGCAACAGCGACAGTCATGTACAATTTAAAGAAACTGTTATGGTTGATGTTCCAGTACGGATGGAGAGAGTTGTGGACGGGCGGCTTTCAACCCTCGCGCAGATCGAGCCCGGTACGCGCATAGAAAAGGTCATGGCGAGCATTCGCCAGCGCATTGCTTCGCGCAGCCTCGTTCCAGGCGCGCGCCTGCCTTCGGTGCGCGGGCTGGCGAAAGCCATGCAGGTTTCCACCTCCACTGTTGTCGAAGCCTATGACCGGCTGGTGGCCGATGGCACGATAAGCTCGCGGCCGGGCTCCGGATTTTTTGTAGCCGGTCCGCTTGCGCCTCTGTCTCTCGCCGATATCGAGCCCCGGCTGGACAGGGCGGTGGACCCGCTATGGGTATCCCGCCAGGCGCTGGATGAAGGGTCCGTCCTTGCCAAGCCCGGTTGCGGCTGGCTTCCCGCGTCCTGGATGCCGGAAGAGGCAATGCGGCGGGCGATCAGGGGGCTTGCGCGCGCGGATGCCGCCCTGCTGACGGATTATGCGAGCCCGATGGGGCTTCTGCCGCTGCGGCAGCTCCTGTCGCGCAGGCTGGCCGATCACGGGGTTCAGGCCGGGGCCAGCCAGATCATGCTGACCGATTCCGGTACCCAGGCAATCGATCTCCTGTGCCGCTTTTTGCTGCAGCCTGGAGATACGGTAATCGTCGATGATCCATGTTATTTCAATTTCCACGCCCTTTTGCGCGCGCACCGCGTCAGGGCCATTGGCGTGCCCTATACACCTACAGGGCCGGATCTGCCGATTTTCGAGCAGGCGCTGAAAGAGCACCGGCCACGGCTCTATATCACCAATTCCGCGATCCATAATCCCACTGGCGCGCGGCTCTCCGCCGTTCATGCCCACCGTTTGTTGATGTTGGCCGAACAGTCGGGACTGACCATCATTGAGGATGATATTTTCGCCGATTTCGAAACTCAGGCCGCCCCGCGTCTGGCGGCTTTCGACGGCCTGAACCGCGTTGTCCAGATCGGTAGTTTTTCAAAAACACTGTCGGCTTCCGTGCGCTGCGGTTTCATAGCAGCGCCCCTGGCGTGGGTGGAAGCGTTGACCGACCTCAAGATCGCCACCGCTTTTGGCGGAGCGCATTTCTCAGCCGCGCTGGTCCTGTCGCTTCTGACGGATGGCAGTTATCGCAAACATGTCGAGGCGCTTCGTCTGCGGCTTGCGGCGGCGATGCCGGAGGCGGCGGCGCGCCTCGTCTCACTTGGATGCGTGCCGTGGATCGAACCGCAGGCGGGCATGTTTTTATGGTGCCGCCTGCCGGAAGGCGCGGATGCTGCCGATGTGGCGCGCCGCGCGCTCGCGCAGCAGTTGGTGCTCGCACCGGGGAATGTGTTCAGTTCCTCGCAGAGCGCGTCCGGTTTCATGCGTTTCAACGTGTCGCAAATGGGTGGTCCACACGTCATGACCGTGCTTGCAGATGCTCTTCGTCAGCCGCCGTTTCACCTTCGTCCTGACCGCAGGGGCGGCTGATCGGAACAAAATCGCGGGAACGTCGTTTTCTCGGCAGAATGAAGAGGAGGAAACACCATGACATTCGATCCCAACAACCCGCGTCCGGACCGCGATCTTCGTCCGGAACTGAATATCAACAACGAACCGCGTGCCCGCACCTCGTCGTCCTGGGTGCCGTGGCTGGCAATCATCGTCGTCGTATTGGTGGGCGTCTTCGCCTGGTCGCAGATGAGCGGCCCGACCACCGATCCGGCCACGACGTCGTCCACTACGCCGCCCGCTGCGACGGACCAGGCGCCGGCACCGATGGCACCGACTACCCCGGCAACGCCGCCGGCAAATAACGCCGCCCCGGCAAGTCCGAACACGGGTGGAACCCAGACCCAGCCTTAATGGCTGACTGGACATGATGAAGCCGCCTGCTTCCGAGCAGGCGGTTTTTTCGTTTGCACAATCGCTGGTTTACTCGCTCAGAGCTGGTCCATGGCGGAAGGATGATTGGAGACTTTTGACCAGCGGGTGATCGATTCTGCCGCCAGCGCCGAAAGCGTAATATTCCCGAAGCGGGATAACAAAATGCTCTCCGCCTCGGTCATGGCCTCGAAAAGTGCAGCATTGACTGCCTGTTCAATAACACAATCCGGATTGTCACCTGCCAGACCGATAGAGAACAGGTCGGGTGCGCCAAGCGCTCTGTAGATATCGAGTAATGTAATCTCATTGAGTGGGCGCGCCAGAACCCATCCTCCGCCATGTCCTTTTTCGGAAGAAACATATCCCTGCTCGCGCAGGCCCGCCATCGTCCTGCGCACCACCACGGGGTTAGTCTGCAACATGGCTGCGATACTTTCCGAAGTCGCCGCGCCCTCATGTTTTTCCATATGGATCAGAATATGCAGCACCCGGGAAAGTCGCGTGTCGTGTCTCATTGTTGAAGCCCGCCTGTTTGCATTCACGCTTATCACCCTCCGACTGATGTAACAATATAAGTTGCATGACCATTGACTCGATCTTTCATGTAACAATATAAGTGACATGATATGGACCGGGGTTACGGTCGGTCTCAAACCATGGGTGCATCATGAAATTCGACGTGATCATAATTGGCGGCAGTTACGCCGGGTTATCCGCCGCCCTGCAGCTGGGCCGCGCAAGGAAGCGGGTTCTCGTGGTGGACGCAGGCGAAAGACGAAATCGCTTTGCCAGCCACTCTCATGGTTTCCTTGGGCAGGACGGCAAGGCGCCCGGCGAGATCGTGAGCGAGGCGCGCAGCCAGATCGAGCGCTACCCGACGATCGAGTGGGCGCGGGGCAGGGTAACGGATGCGGAAGGGACTTTTGGTGACTTTGAGGTTAAAATCGATGGCGGCCGCCGTGAAAGCGGCGCCCGTCTCATTCTCGCCATGGGCGTCACCGACGAACTTCCGGATATAGTCGGGCTGAAGGACCGCTGGGGGTCCTCTGTTTTCCACTGCCCATATTGCCATGGCTACGAACTGGATCACGGAAAGATCGGCGTTATCGCGGCTTCACCTCTGGCCATACATCATGCACTGATGCTCCCGGACTGGGGGGAGACGACCTTCTTTACCAATGGCGTCTTCGAGCCGGATGCTGATCAGGATGCGCTTCTGTCTGCTCGCGGGGTCCATGTGGAAAAAACGCATATCCGGGAAATCGCCGGACATGCGGATATCGCTCTGGTGGATGGGCGCAATATTACGCTGGCGGGCCTTTTCACCCAGCCGAAATTGCGTATCGCCTCAGACTGGGTAAAAAAACTTGGCTGCGCCATCGAGGAGGGACCGATGGGATCGACCGTCGTTACCGATCCGATGAAACAGACCACCATAGCCGGCATATTTGCCTGCGGCGATGTGGCAAGGGCTGCCGGCTCTGTCGCCCTTTCGGTTGGCGACGGCGCAATGGCCGGTGCGGCGGCGCATCGGTCGATCCTGTTTCCGCAATGATCAGTGTGAAACGAGGTTGAGCCAGCGCCCCGGTGGCATGCCGAAGGCATTTTTGAAATGCCGCGTGAAATGTGCCTGATCCGCGAACCCGCAGGCGAAGGCTGTTTCCGCAAGGCTGCCACCGGCCCGCATCATCTCCTTGCATTTTTCCAACCGCCGCATGATGAGATAACGGTGCGGGCTCGTTCCGAGCAGGAAACGGAAATGCCGAAAAAGCGTAAAGCGGTCGAGCCCGCTTATCTCTTCCAGCTCTTCCGATCCCACGGTTGCGGCGCTGTTCTCCAGCAGGTAATTCCTGCACCGCAAGACGGCGGCCCTGTCAACTCGCTTGATATTCCCAGTTCTTTCATTCGAATGTTTGCAGAGCAGATCCGCAAGTCGCGCCTGCCAGTCTGTCACAAGTAGATTGTCCGGCTCGCTTTCGAGGTTGGCAAGCACTTCGATCAGGCATAGGCGAAAGGCCTCGTCCTCGATAACGGGATGTTTGGAAAAAGGCAGCGACTTATGTCCTGCCTGCATCATCTTTTCAGGCGGAAGGTAAAGCATGCGGTAGCGCAGGCCCTCATCCGTGCCGGCGCCGCCATCGTGAACTTCGTCGGGATGCAGCACGATCACATTTCCGGGCATGCTGAAATGCGATGCGCCACGATAGGAAAAGGTCTGAACGCCTGAGAGCGTAACGCCCAGCGCATAGGTATCATGCCGGTGCGGCGCGTAAGCATTACCGTGAAAGCGCGCTTCTATGCGCTCGAAACCGTCGCTCGCGGGGGCCTGCACGATGCCCTCGAATTTGCACGAACGTTCAAGATCGGTGGCATGCAGAGGCTGTAGGATTGCTTCTCGTTCGTAACCACAGCCAGATTGAGTTCGCATGTTTGATACCAAGATCGCCGTCGTCCTTCGTGACGACCTTGCCGTTTGGCAAAAATTGAACGTCACCGCATTTCTCATGTCCGGGATCGTAGCCCAGACCGGAGAGATCATCGGGGAACCATACCGCGACAGGGCGGGGAACGTCTACAATCCTCTGTCTGTCCAGCCGATTGTCGTGATGGCCGCGGATCAGGAGGCGTTGCGCAAAATCCATCAGCGTTCTCTTGAGCGTGATGTCACGACATCGCTTTATATCGAGGAAATGTTCTCCACCGGACACGACGCGGCGAACCGTCAGGCCTTCTCGGAATTTTCTCCGGAAACCGCAAAGGTTGTCGGAATGGCGCTTAGAGCCGATAAGAAAATCGTCGACAAGATTACAAAAGGCGCGAAGCTGCACGCCTGAGAACGGTGTTTTTGAAAGGAAAAGGGAGGCCGTAAGCCTCCCTTTCAAAAGCAATCGCGGTACTTCGCCGCTTATTCGTCGTTCATCTTCAGAGCGGCGATAAAGGCTTCCTGCGGAATTTCCACCTTGCCGAACTGGCGCATGCGCTTTTTGCCTTCCTTCTGCTTGTCCAGAAGTTTGCGCTTGCGTGTGGCGTCGCCGCCGTAGCACTTCGCCGTTACATCCTTGCGCAACGCGCGCACGGTTTCGCGGGCGATGACCTTGCCGCCGATGGCGGCCTGGATCGGGATCTGGAACATGTGCGGCGGAATGAGTTCCTTCAGCTTTTCGCACATGCCGCGCCCGCGCCGGTCGGCCGCAGAGCGGTGCACCAGCATGGAGAGCGCATCGACGGGATCGCCATTGACGAGGATCGACATCTTGACGAGATCGCCTTCGCGATAGTCGATGATGTTGTAGTCGAACGAGGCATAACCCTTGGAGATCGATTTCAGACGGTCGTAGAAATCGAACACCACTTCGTTGAGCGGCAATTCATAGGTGATCATCGCGCGGTTGCCGACATAGGTCAGCTCGGTCTGCAGGCCACGCCGGTCCTGACAGAGTTTCAGGATGCCGCCGAGATATTCATCCGGCGTCATGATCGTCGCCTTGATCCAGGGCTCTCGGATTTCCTTGATCTTCACCACGTCGGGCATGTCGGCCGGGTTGTGAAGTTCCTTTTCCGTGCCATCCGTCAGCGTCATTTCATAAACGACCGAAGGCGCTGTCGCGACGAGATCGAGATTGAATTCGCGCTCGAGGCGTTCCTGAATGATTTCGAGATGGAGCAGGCCCAGGAAGCCGCAGCGGAAACCGAAGCCGAGAGCGGCAGACGATTCCATTTCGAAGGAGAAGGAGGCGTCGTTAAGGCGAAGCTTGCCCACCGCCGCGCGCAAATCTTCGAAGTCGGCCGCATCGACCGGGAAGAGGCCGCAGAACACCACGGGCTGCGCGGGTTTAAAGCCGGGCAGGGCCTGCGCCGTCGGGCGCTTGTCGTCGGTGATGGTATCGCCAACGCGTGTATCGGCCACCTCCTTGATCGAGGCGGTGATGAAGCCGATCTCGCCGGGGCCGAGGCTATCGACATTGACCATCTTCGGGGTCAGGACACCGACGCGCTCGATGCCGTATTTCGCGCCCGAGCCCATCATGCGGATCTGCTGGCCCTTGCTGAGCACGCCATCGATGACGCGCACCAGAACCATGACGCCGAGATAGGTGTCGTACCAGCTGTCAACAAGCAGCGCTTTCAGCGGCCCGTTTTCGCCGACATCGCTCTTCGGCGGCGGCAGGCGGTGGACGATGGCTTCCAGAACATCGGGAATGCCAAGACCTGTCTTGGCGGAAATCATCACGGCGTCGGAAGCGTCGATGCCAATGACTTCCTCGATCTGTTCCTTGATGCGGTCGGGTTCGGCCGCCGGCAGGTCGATCTTGTTAAGAACCGTGACCAGCTCATGATTATTGTCGATTGCCTGATAGACATTGGCGAGCGTCTGGGCTTCCACGCCCTGCGAAGCGTCGACCACCAGCAGCGAACCTTCGCAGGCCGAAAGCGAGCGGGAGACTTCATAGGCAAAGTCGACGTGGCCGGGCGTGTCGATAAGATTAAGCACATAGGTCTCGCCGTTATTCGCCTTGTAATGCAGGCGCACGGTCTGAGCCTTGATCGTGATGCCGCGCTCGCGCTCGATATCCATCGAATCGAGGACCTGTTCCGACATGTCGCGTTCGGCGAGGCCGCCTGTCGACTGGATCAACCGGTCGGCCAGCGTCGATTTGCCGTGATCGATGTGGGCAACGATCGAAAAGTTGCGGATATGGTCCAGGGGCGTGCGGGTCGAATTTGTGCTCATGTTCCGCGCTATAGCAGGGGCTTGTCATGCCGCAAAGCGGGAATTTGGTTAAAAGCCTTTTAAAATCGGCTTTTCAGATCGCAAATTGCTCCGGCCAGTCACGGCGGGTGGCCACCTGTCCTTCGGTGCGCAGCCTTGCCACTGCGGCAAGATCGATATCGGCGATCAAAAGGCTGCTTTGCGTCACCGCATCACTTTCGCTTTCCGCGACGATGCCGGATGCTGGCATGCCGTAGTCCGACGGCACGTAAAGGGCAGCGCGACCACGATTTTCATCGACGGCCGGGGACCATGGCGCTTCCCCGGCGGTGGGCGATGACAGGACGGCATACTGGTTTTCCAGCGCCCGCGCCTGCGCGCCGATGCGGACCCGATAGGCACCCGCGAGGGTATCGGTGCAACTGGGCGCGAGGACCAGTTCGACGCCGAGTTCCGCCAGCCTGCGGCCAAGCATCGGGAACTCGTTGTCGTAACAGATGAGAATGCCCAGCCTGCCGATCTGCGTATTAAACGCTTTAAGGCCCTCGACGCCGGCATGGATGTTCCATTGCTCCCGTTCGAAGCGGGTCATGATCTGCTTGTCCTGATAACCGATCAGGCCATCCGGACCGAAAAGCCACGCGCGATTGCGGAATTTGCCGTCCGGGTCCTTCACAGGCGCGCTGCCGGGCTGGAACAGAATTTGATGTTGCCGCGCCAGCTCCTCGCATAGCTCTACCCAGGAGGGGATCATCGGCTGTATCTCTTCGATGGAACGGTGCAGATCAGAACGGATGTCGGGTGGCAACTGACCGGTCAGCGTCATAGCCGAATATTCCGGCAGCAGCAGCAGTTCTGCGCCCTCGCTCTTGGCCTCGCGGACAACGGCGGACAGATGGGCGGTATAGGCCTCCCATGTCTCGATCAGCTCGATGGCATATTGGCTGGCGGCGAGGCGTGTCATGTGTCTCCATCTCCGGCAAGGATGGTCTTCATCCAGAATGACAGGGGTTTGGGGCTCTCGGTGCTTTCGTCGAGGTCCTGCCAGATGAAGCTTGTATGCAGCTCGGGGTGGTGGCGATAACCGCGCTTTTCCCAGAAGGCATTGAGCGGCACGTAATCCGTCGGCCGGCGGGGATGGTCGGCAGGCCGCTCGACAGCGCAGAAGGTGCACTGGTTGAAGCCGAGCCGCTTTGCATGTGCCTCCCGCTCCTCGAAGAAGCGCACGCCGACGCCGTGGCCGCGATAGCCGGGAAGCAGCACGCTTTCACCGAAGTAGAATACCCGGTCCGGATCGTAGCCTGCTTCCACGAATGGCGTTTTCACCTCGTCGGTTTCGGCGGCCATCGGCATGCCGGTGGACATGCCGACCACTCTGCCGTCATCGAGCGCCAGCACGAAGATCGCCCCGTCCGTATCGGCATAGGTCGCAAGATATTTGCGCTCATACTCCAGCGAGCCGTCATAGAGATACGGAAAGGCGCGAAACACCTCGATCCGCAGGCGCGCGAGGTCATCGAAATAAGGTGTGGCGTCAATGCCGGAAAGAGACTTGATTTCGACGGTCATGGGCATTTTCACTCTCGGTTGCACTGGTTATACCGTCATGGAACACCCGCGCAAGCATGAACGGAGAAGACGATGACCGCTGCCGAGACCATCCGCGCCTATTACGATGCCTTCAACCGCCAGGATATGGATGCCTTCCTGGCGCTGCTTCACGATGAGGTGGTGCATGACATTAATCAGGGCGAGCGCCAGACCGGCAAGGCCGCCTTTGCGTCCTTCATGGATCATATGAACCGCTGCTATAAGGAAAACCTTACCGATATGGTGATCATGGCGAGCGAGGATGGAAAGCGCGCGTCCGCCGAATTCATTGTCAATGGCGAATATCTCAAGACTGACGAAGGGTTGCCCGAGGCGAACGGTCAGACATATGTGCTGCCGGCCGGCGCCTTTTTTGATCTGAAAGATGGAAAGGTTAGTCGAGTAACGAACTACTATAATCTGAATGACTGGATTGCCCAGGTTGGCGCCTGACGCCTATTTGCCGTGAAGCACCCGACGGCAAAATGACAATTTCCACTATGAAGGATATTGACTCCATCATGTGAGAGTGAAATTCTCATATGATGGAAAACGAAGATCACATTCTCGAACGCTCGATCGGCGAGCGTATCAAAACGTTGCGGGCTGAAAGCGGCCTGACGCTGGACAGGCTTGCATCCGAATCGGGCGTCAGCCGCGCCATGATTTCCCGTATTGAAAGGGGAGAGGCGAGCCCCACCGCGTCGCTGCTCGCTCGCATCTGCGCGGCATTTGGCCTGTCGCTCTCCGGTTTCTTCGCCGAAAATGAGGAAACCGTTTCTCCGCTGGTGAGAAAGCGCGACCAGCAGCTCTGGAAAGATCCCGAGACAGGCTATGTCCGCCGCGCCATTTCCCCGCCGCGTGTAGGATCGGATGTTGATATTGTCGAAGTCGAATTTCCAGCCGGCGCGCGCGTCGGTTTTCCGCCGCATGCGGCAAGCCGGGGCATGACGCAATATGTCTGGCTTTTCGAAGGCGTGCTGGAAATGACGAACGGCGGAAACGTTCACCGGCTGGAGCCGGGCGATTGCCTTTTCATGCCGGTCGGAGAAGGGCACGTCTTCCACAATCCTTCCGAAAAACCTGCCCGTTATGCCGTTGTGCTGGATCAAAGACAGCGCTGATTTCCCCACAGGAGTTTTTATGACCATCATCCGCATGTTGAACGGGCAAGAGACCATCGATGCCCTGCCAGAACTCTGCGAAGTCCTAGCCGCCTGCGTGAACGGCGGCGCCTCCGTCGGCTTCATGTTGCCCTTTTCCCCGCAGGATGCCGAACCCTTTTGGCGATCCGTGGCTGAAGCGGCAGGTCAGGGTGCGACTATTCATGTGGTAGCGGAAGTGGATGGCAAGGTAGTCGGCACCGTGCAGGTGGGGCTCGCCTCCAAACCCAACCAGCCACATCGCGGCGATCTGATGAAACTTCTCGTGCACCCATCCGCCCGAGGCCTTGGCGTCGCCCGCAAGCTCATGCAAAGGGTGGAGGAGGAAGCGGCAAAACGTGGCCGTACCCTTCTGGTTCTGGATACGGCAACTGGCAGCGATGCAGAGGCGATTTATCCCCGTCTCGGCTGGGAACGGGTCGGCGTCATTCCGGATTACGCCCTGTTTCCGGATGGACGCTTTTGCAGCACGACCCTGTTCTATAAGCGGATCGGCTAGGCCTTTGAGACTGCGGCCTCACTGGCCCGGCTTCAGCGTGCGGTTGAAAGCTGTAAGGATCATCGTCTCCAATTGTGCGTGAATATCCGCGCGGTCTCGTGGTCCGGCCGGTTCGCAGATCGGATCACGCTCGCCGATGGATTTGAGAAATGCATCGGCATCCGGTTTGCAGAGGGGCAGGAAGCTGAAATGGTTGGCGTCGTCCACCCGCAGATAGGTCGCGCCGGGCACGTCGTCTGCGAGTTTATCCGCAAGCACGGCCGGCGGAATTTTACCTTTGCTGCCGAGATTGATGAAGGTCAGCGGAATATCGATCGCTTTCAGGCTCTCCGGTTTGAAAGCCAGCGCCAGGCCGGGATCAACCAGCACGGCGGAACGGATGCGGGGATCGCGGTTCTGCTGCTCGAAATGGGCCTTGTCGAGGGTTTTGATATCCAGCTTCGGAACGCTGACCGGCTCGCCATTGAGGTAACCCCGGCCGCCGGCGAACCACTGGCAATCCATCATCGAAGAATAGTCCTCGCAATAGCGGGCATAGGCATCGAGATCGGCGCGCGCACCCGCAATCTCCATCGCCGCGCTGCCGCCCAGCGAGAAGCCGAGAACGCCGATCCTCTTCGTGTCGATCGCATTCGACCACTTGCCTTCTGCCGTCATGACCGTAATGATCGTTGAGAGATCGTCTGTTCGCTCCCAGATTTTCGGCGTATCGGCGGGCGTGGAATCGCCGCTGGTGGTGCCGGGATGGTTGGTGCCGGCGACGATGAAACCCTCGCTCGCAAGCTTCGCGGCGATCCATGCCATGCCGGACACTCTTGAACCCGAGCCGTGGGACAGAAGCACGAGCGGCAAGCGGCCCGTTTTCACCGCACCATCCTTGAACACGGGCGTGCCCTGAAAAATTCGGTCCTCGCCGGAAGGCGCCTGTGTGCCCTTTCCGTCAGATGGATACCAGACGGTGAGAGCGAGGTCTTTGCCGCGAGCTGGCGAATGGACGGTAGTTTCGCTGATGCCGACGGCGTCCGCCGCAAAAACCGGTTGAGTGACGAAAGCGGAAAATAACATGGTCGCTATGGTGGTGACAGGGCGCATGAAAACCTCGTGTTTCTGGGAAGAACGGGGCTCAATCTGCGCCGCCACGTATTTTTTGCGTCCTTGATCGCGTTAAAGGTCGTACCGAAACGCGATCTGGTCCATGAAGTGCGACAAGGTTTCGCTCCGGGATGGTTATCGTGCTTTTCATTCCCCTGCCTTTCGTCGTGGCGCTGTTGTTGGTGGTCATGTTCATCGTCTTCTTTCGAAGCGGAGACGATGTGCGGACAAACCGCGTATTTTTGGCGCTTATCGCCCTTTGCGCCTTGCAGTCTGTGCTCGTCGGCCTGCGCTGGGGATATGGGGTGAGCCTGGTTCGGTACGTGCTGCCGGTTTTGGCCGCCTGCCTGCCACCACTTGTGTACATTGCCTTTCGTGGCCTGATGAAGGTGGGGCCGGAAAGCAGAAGAGCCATGCTGGCAAGCCTCGTCCTGTCCCCTCTGCTGATCATTCTTCTGGAATTCACATTCCCGGTCGCTATCGATCTTGGCCTGATTGCCCTCTTCGTTGGCCATGCCACCGCCCTGCTGCTGCTCGGAAGAAAAGGGCCTGATGGGCTGGACGAGGCGCAATTTGCGAGCGTCGCTTCGGCACACAAGGCGCTGATCATCGCTGCTGCGGCGCTGTGCGTTTCCGCGATGTTCGATCTTCTGGTGTTTCTCGATTTCGAATGGGCACATGGCGAGAACGTCGCGGCGCTCGTCAGCAACGCCAATCTTTTCGGCCTGTTGCTGATCGGGCTGATGGCGGCCATGGCCGGGAAAAGCAAGGCGTCGCAAGCGGCCGCGGAGCCGCCGGCAGAGGTGCCGCCTCCTTCGGAACCAACACAACAGGACCGCGAGATTGTTGCGGGCCTCGATCGCCTGATGACGTCGCAGGCGCTCTACCGCGACGAAAATCTCAACCTGTCGCGCCTAGCAAAACGCCTCGGCCTGCCGAGCCGGCAGATTTCGGGTGCGATCAATCGTTCGCTTGGCGTCAACGTCTCGCAATATGTCAACCAGCTGCGCATCCGCGAAGCCTGCCGGTTGCTGGAGGAGACGGATCAATCGGTGACATCGATCATGTTTTCTTCCGGCTTTCAAACCAAGTCCAACTTCAACCGGGAATTTCGCCGCGTCACCGGCATGAGCCCGGTCGACTGGCGGGAACGGCAGGTTTGGAAACTGGTCTCCCCCAACAAAACAGCCACCCGGCAGATGCCGGATGACCGTTTGAAGATCGTCGGGAAATGATTGTCGATCAGAGCGTGCCGTTACGCTGCTGGATCATCATGTAGGTGTCATAGGTGTATTCGGCGATCTGTGCCCAGAGATAGGCATCCTTCTTGAAGGCCTGCTGGCTCTCGTAGATTTTCTTGAAGCTCTCGTTCTTGGCCGAAATCTCCGCGTAGGTTTCCTGCGCCGCTTTGTGGCAGACATCGAGGATTTCCTGGCTGAAGGGGCGCAGGATCGCGCCCTGCGCTACCAGTTCCTTCAGCGCCTTCGGATTGCGTGCATCGTAGCGTTCCAGCATGCTGGCGCTGCCCGCGGCGCAGGCGTCTTTCAGGATGCGCTTGTAGTTTTCCGGCAGTTCGTTGAACTTCTGCAGGTTGACGAAGGCATGAACGGCCGGGCCGCCTTCCCACCATGCGGGGTAATAGTAATATTTCGCGACCTTGTAGAAGCCGAGCTTCTGGTCATCATAGGGGCCGACGAACTCGGTGGCGTCGATCGTGCCCTTTTCGAGCGCGGCGTAGACATCGCCGCCGGCGATCTGCTGCGGCGTCACGCCAACCTTCTGCATCACCTGGCCGGTAAGGCCGGCAATACGCATCTTCAGACCCTTGAGGTCGTCGATGGTGTTGATTTCCTTGCGGAACCAGCCGCCCATCTGGGCACCGGTGTTGCCGAGCAGGATCGAGTAGATATTGTGCTGGGCAAGGAACTCATTGAGCAGCTCGTTGCCGCCGGCCTGGTTGAACCAGGCATTCGTCTGGCGCGCATTGAGGCCGAAGGGAACCGAGGTCCCGAGCGCAAAGGTCGGGTCCTTGCCAACGTAATAATAGGCGCATGTATGCGCCATTTCGACGGTTCCGGCCGTCACCGCGTCCGCAGCCTGCAGGGCCGGCACGATCTCTCCGCCCGCGAAATGCTGAATGACGAAATTGCCGCCGGAAGCTTCCTTAACGTGATCGGCGACGATCTGGCCCGCGCCGAACAGAATGTCGAGGCCCTTGGTGAAGGACGACGTCATGCGCCAGGTAATCTTGGGATTTTCTTGTGCGATGGCCGGAGCGGCCAGCGCCGTTGCGGTAACACCGGCGCCCACGGCGCCAGCCTTGCGGATAAATGATCTGCGATCCATGTCGATAAGCCCTGCTATGCTTCATATTACAGGCGAACCGCACGGTACGCCTCCCGCCGGCTACTAAACATTTATCCTTGCGGCCATCAAGAGGGAATGTTCGAAACCTGCGCGCTCCTGCGCGGCGCTTCGTCATAGTTCCAACTCTGCAATCAGGTGCCGTACCCAGGCCCCGCGCCTTGCGGTTAAGACGACGATCGCGTCAACGCGGGATCATCGAGCGCCGGATTGTAAAAGAGCGAGAGCGTCAGGCTTCTGGCGATGCGTTCAGCGGTTTCCATAAACCAGTCGTGCGCCTCTCTGCCCGGTGCAATGTCATCGAGTGTGGCGGAAAACAGCGCAAGCCATTGGGGGAAAAGCTCGGCGGTCATGCCTTTTACGCCAAGATGGGCTTGGACCGGCTTGCCGCCATAGCCGCCATTCTTGAACGCGACGGCCGCCCAGAACTGCTTCATCCTGGCCATATGTTCCGGCCAGCGGCCTGCAAGCCGCGCATCGAAAACGGGCCCGAGCGCGGGGTGCTTCAGCACGCGACCGTAAAATGTTTCCACCAGCAGATCGATGAAACGGGCATCCACACCGATAGCCGCCATCGCTTTTTCTGCCCTGTCCTGAATTTCTGCGCTGTGGGCGGCTCTTGCCGCGGCTGGGTTCTGCATCATCGATCCTTTCCCAACGAATTTACGCCGCTGCGCTGCCATCGGCAATGCGGCGCTTTGACTGATTAGAATTATTCTAAGATGGCTTGATCGCGGGGTGATGCGGATGTATTTAGAATTATTCTAAAAAGGTTTCAGCCATGTTCCACAGTCTTTTCTCGCTTTCCAAACGTCCCTTTTCCTCCCTCAGCGAACAGGAAATCCTGGCGCTCGCCATCTCGTCGGAAGAAGATGACTCTCGCATCTACCGCTCCTATGCCGATCACCTGCGCGCGCAATATCCTCAATCGGCGAAGGTTTTTGACGACATGGCCGAGGTCGAGCAGCAGCATCGAAACGTGTTGATCGACATGCATCGCCGCCGCTTCGGAGAAACCATACCGTTGATACGCCGGGAACATGTGCGTGGTTTCTACGAACGCACACCGGACTGGCTGGTGAAGAATCTCTCACTGGAAAAAATTCGCGCCCAGGCGGAATTGATGGAAGCGCAGGCAATCCGTTTTTATGACGAAGCCGTCAAGCGCACCACGGATGCCTCGACGCGCAAGTTGCTCGGTGATCTGGCGGAGGCAGAGCGCGGCCACGAGGATATCGCGCATATGCTCGAGGAAAAACATCTCGATGAAAACGGCAGAACGGAAGAAGAGGAGACCGCCAAGCGTCAGTTCCTCCTGACCTATGTGCAGCCGGGTCTCGCCGGGCTTATGGACGGTTCCGTGTCGACGCTGGCGCCAATCTTTGCAGCGGCCTTTGCCACACAGGATACCTGGCAGACCTTCCTCATCGGTCTTTCCGCCTCCGTCGGCGCGGGCATCTCCATGGGGTTTACGGAAGCCGCTCATGACGACGGCAAGCTTTCCGGTCGAGGCTCGCCACTGAAGCGCGGCCTGGCATCGGGCATCATGACGGCCATTGGCGGCCTCGGCCACGCGCTGCCCTATCTCATCCCGCATTTCTGGACAGCCACGGCTATTGCCGCGATCGTTGTTTTCGTGGAACTCTGGGCTATCGCCTTCATTCAGAACCGCTTCATGGAAACGCCATTCCTGCGCGCCGTCTTTCAGGTGGTCCTCGGTGGCTCATTGGTGCTGGCGGCCGGCATTATCATCGGCAATGGCTAAAAGGCAAAAGCCCGCGGCGCGTGCCGCGGGCTTTTCGATATAATCGATTTCATGCAGATCAGCGCAACGCGCCGACCAGAACGTCCCGACCATCCTCGATGGAAACCCAGCGGCCCGTATTAAAGGACGCCTGCCGCTTCAGATAGGTGTAGTTTGTGTCGGTCCAGAGCTTCACGTCGTCGGTGAGATTGTCGAGAATATAGTCGCCATCCGTGGTGCGAAGGGTAAGCACCGCATGACCTTCACCATCAGGCTTGCGAACGACTGTTATCAGCAGGTCGGCCACGGAAAATCCACGCTCGATCAGCTTCTTGCGCTTCAGCAGTACGAAATCTTCGCAATCGCCGGCGGTTGTCGGGTATTCCCAGACCTCGTCCTTGCCATAAATTTCCTGGTCGGTCATCGCCACGATGGTCGTGTTGACGGAGGTGTTGACCTCGCGAATGACGCCCCAGCCATAGTCGGTGACGCGTGGCGGCGGCGTCGCCTTGCTGCGAATGTTGCACTCATCGGCATATTTTTGACAGAACTCGTAATGGCCGATCGGCTGGGAGGTGATCCCGCCCGTCACCATGGAAGGGCTTCCCTTGGTTTCCGCCATGGCGGAGGCAGCAGTCATTAGCCCGGCGGCAACTGCAGACAGCAGCGCACGCGCCAGCGGTGCGTTCATCATGAAACCCGTCCCTTAATTCTTAATGAAAAGTTAAGAGAGTTGGGGGGCAGGAGTCAATCTTTAGCAATCAATGGCGCGCAAGACTCGTTGAATATGGTTAAGAGCGTTGCGGAAATGCCTATGTTGCAAGGGCTCTAACCGCCGTGAGCATCCTTTCAATGTCCTGTGGCCGGGAGAGCCGGTGGTCGCCGTCGCGGATCAACGTCAGAACCACGTCGTCGGCTGGCAGGTGTTCCAGAAGTTTCAGCGCGTGTTGATAGGGCACGTCGGGATCGCGCATGCCCTGCAGGATGTGAACGGGGCAACCGGTGGTGATGATGCCCTGCAACACGCGGTTCTGCCGGCCGTCTTCCATGAGCGCGCGGGTGAAGATGTTGGGCTCGGGACTGTATTCCGAGTGCTCCTCGAAATATCCCCTCTCCAGCAGCGATGTCTTTTCTGCCTCCGTCAGGCTGGGCTCTATCAGTTCCGCAGTGAAATCGGGCGCAGGCGCGATGAGGATCAGGCCTGCGACGGATGGGGCACCACCTGTCTTTCGCAGTTCCTCAACCATGCGCAAGGCGATCCATCCACCCATCGAAGAGCCGACGAGAATGACGCTCGACTGTGCCTTTGCACGCACTACGGCGAGAGCCTCTTCCAGCCATCGGGAGATCGTGCCTTTTTTGAAATCTCCGCCGGACGCGCCGTGGCCGGAATAGTCGAACCGAAGGCAGGCAAGGCCGTTTTCCGCTGCAAAGCGATCCAGTTCGACCGCCTTTGTTCCGGTCATGTCTGAACGATAGCCGCCGAGCCACACCAGCATGGGTGCGCTTTTGCCGGAAATCGCCGGACGATGGAGAATGGCAATCTCGCGGCTGTCGTTATCGGGACCTACGCGCAGGAATTCGGCGGCTTGTTCGCTCATGTATATGCAATTCTCCTGATTTTAGTGAACAACGGCGGCGTATTTGCAAAAACCGTGACAACAGGTGATCTTTTCGGGCAGATATGCTATTGACTTCGCCACGGCAATAACGACATTTCCGCCGCTTGTACCAAACAAGCTGTTTTTTGCCGACGTGATCCAGAAACAGATCAGGAGAATACGACCATTCGCAGACCTTTCAAAGCCGATGCCCCCGTCAAGGAGGGGCCGCGCTCCAACCGGGAAATTCGGGTTCCCAGAGTTCAGCTTATTGATGAAGAGGGCCAGAACCTCGGTAGCATGCCGACGGATCAGGCATTGAAACTGGCGGAGGAGGCCGGTCTCGATCTCGTTGAGATTTCGCCGAACGCTGAACCGCCGGTGTGCAAGATCCTCGATCTCGGCAAACTGAAATACGCGACCCAGAAAAAGGCCGCTGAAGCGCGCAAGAAACAGAAGATCGTCGAAGTCAAAGAAATCAAGATGCGCCCTAACATCGACACGCATGATTATGACGTGAAGATGAAGGCGATGGGCCGTTTCTTTGAAGATGGCGACAAGGTGAAGGTGACGCTGAAGTTCCGTGGCCGTGAAATGGCTCACCAGGAACTGGGCATGAAGCTTCTTCTTCAGGTGAAGGAAGACACTCAGGCGATTGCCAAGGTGGAGGCCGAGCCGAAGCTTGAAGGCCGTCAGATGATGATGGTTCTCGCGCCGAAATAACTTATACCGCCACAGAACTGGCGTAATGAGCCGCACGGGGAAGTTCGCTTTCCCCGTTGCGCTTTTAACCGACTGCGGTTATAAGCGCGCGTCCGAACGGTCCGGCAGGGCATGCCGAGGCCGTTCCTGAATAGCTTGAAATAGGCCTCGTCTGCCTGTTTCGATACAAAAACGGAGTAGCAAAATGCCCAAGATGAAGACGAAGTCCGCTGCAAAGAAGCGGTTCAAGATCACTGCAACCGGCAAGGTTGTTGCAGCCGCCGCCGGTAAGCGCCACGGCATGATCAAGCGTACCAACAAGTTCATTCGCGACGCGCGTGGAACCATGGTTCTCGCCGAAGCTGACGGCAAGAAGGTCGTCAAGAACTACCTGCCGAACGGTCTCTGAGACTTTTCCGCATTTTTGGACACTTTAAGGAGATCATGACATGGCACGCGTAAAACGTGGCGTAACTTCCCGCGCCAAGCACACCAAGACACTCAAGGCAGCCAAGGGTTTCTACGGCCGCCGCAAGAACACCATCCGCGCAGCAAAGGCTGCCGTGGATCGTTCCAAGCAGTACGCTTACCGCGACCGCAAGGTCAACAAGCGTAACTTCCGCGCTCTTTGGATCCAGCGTATCAACGCTGCTGTCCGCGAATTCGGCCTCACCTATGGCCGCTTCATCGACGGCCTGAACAAGGCTGGCATCGAAGTGGACCGCAAGGTTCTGTCCGACATGGCTATCCATGAGCCGGCAGCATTCGGCGCGCTCGTCGAAGCAGCGAAGAAGGCGCTTGAGTACCTCAAGGATGCTGGTACGGCCAACGAGTTTGAAACCGCTGTAAAGTAATTACGGCGCGGACAATCTGTTGTTCATTTGAACCCGCGTCGGGCAACCGGCGCGGGTTTTTTCTTTTCAGCTGCCATACATTTCTATCGGCGTTTTTTAATTTAGAAATTTAGAAGAGTTGGAGTATTCACGCCGTTTGAAGCGAAACCTTTGGTGGACGAAATGCAGGTCAATAAAAGTGAGGTTGTGGAAGCGGAAGGTTTTCGCGTTCATCTCGACGACGATGACATCGCAATCGTGATGCGTGTCCTCCTGAAAAGTGACCGTCGCATTCAGAAGGTTGAACTCTCGCAGCTGACGGTGTGGATCAAACGGCAGGGCACGGAGCGTGTGACGTGGTGGATGAAAATTCAGAAGCTGCTGTCAAAACTGCTGCCCTACGCTTTTCTTCGCCCTTCCGAGCCGCTTGATGGCGCGGGCCTCATGCAGCGAGAACTGGAAACCTTGCAGCAGTTCCAGCAGCGCGGCTTCCCGGTTCCGCCGCTGATCTACTCATCCCGCACGGCCGTGGTGCTGGGAGATGTAGGCCCGACGCTCATGGAGCGCATGGATGCCCTGAAGGCCTCCGATCCGATCGAGCATGACGCCCTGCTTGTTAAATCCGCAGAAGCACTTGGCGAGCTGCATGCCGCAGGCCTCTGCCACGGCCGCCCGCATGTACGAGACTTCTTCTTGAAGGATGGCCGTATCGGTTTCATGGATTTCGAGGAGCGCCCTCAGGATGTCATGCCGCTGGAAACGGCGCAGGCTCGTGATATCTGGCTGCTGTTTCTGCAGGTTGCCACGCGCGCCAATGATGCCCCCAAAACCCGCGACGCCGCCTTTTCGCGGTGGCTCGAAAATGCTCCACCCCGCGCACTGGAAGAATTAACCCGCTTGACCCGCATTCTCGGGCGTTTTTTACCGCTTGCCCGGTTGATCGGGCGCGTGCGGATGGGTAGTGATCTGCGACGCTTTATCATGGCGACCGACTATCTGATGAATGCTGTGAACACCGACGCCGCTGTTAAAAAATCCGGCAAGGCAGGAAAAGATGACTGAACTTGATACCTTGAAATCGCAATTGATGTCGGAGATCGCCGCCGCTGCCGATGAACCGGCCATCGAAGCCGTGCGCGTCTCCGCGCTTGGCAAGAAGGGCTCGGTTTCGGAGCTTCTGAAGACGCTTGGCAGCATGAGCCCGGAGGAGCGCCAGACCCGCGGCGCCGCCATTAATCAGCTCAAGACCGAAATTACCGACCTTATCGGCGAGCGCAAGAACGCGCTGAAAGACGCCGCCATCGCCGCGCGTCTCAAGGCCGAAACGGTGGACGTCAGCCTGCCCGTCCGCCAGTCTCCGGCAGAGCGCGGCCGCATTCATCCCATCAGTCAGATCGTCGACGAAATCACTGCCATCTTCGCGGATATGGGTTTCTCCATCGCCGAAGGTCCTGACATCGAGACTGACTATTACAACTTCACGGCACTGAACTTCCCGGAAGGCCACCCGGCCCGCGAGATGCACGATACCTTCTTCTTCCAGCCGGACGAAAAAGGCGAGCGTAAGGTGCTGCGCACCCACACCTCACCGGTGCAGATCCGCACCATGGAGAGCCAGAAGCCGCCGATCCGCATCGTCATCCCCGGCAAGACCTATCGCCAGGATTCCGATGCCACCCATTCGCCGATGTTCCATCAGGTCGAAGGTCTTGTCATCGACAAGAAGGCGCATGTCGGCAATCTGCGCTGGATTCTTGAGGAGTTCTGCAAGGCCTTCTTCGAGGTCGACAGCGTCGTCATGCGCTTCCGCCCGTCCTTCTTCCCCTTCACGGAGCCAAGCTTCGAGGTGGATATCCAGTGCGACCGTTCCGGCCCCATCGTCAAGTTCGGCGAGGGCAAGGACTGGATGGAAATTCTCGGCTGCGGCATGGTGCACCCAAACGTGCTGCGCGCCGGCGGGCTGGATCCGGATGAATATCAGGGCTTTGCCTGGGGCATGGGTCTCGACCGCATCGCCATGCTTAAATACGGCATGCCCGATCTGCGCGATTTCTTCAACGCCGATGTCCGCTGGATGAACCATTACGGGTTCCGTCCGCTCGACATGCCGACGCTGTTCGGCGGTCTGAGCGTTTAATCCGGTTAGCCAAGGAGCAAAGACATGAAATTCACTCTTTCCTGGCTGAAAGAGCATCTCGATACCGATGCGACGCTGGACGAGATCTGCGAGCGGTTGACGGCGATTGGCCTTGAGGTCGAGGATGTTGACGACAAGGCGGCCTACAAGCCCTTCGTCATTGCCAAGGTGGTTTCCGCCGACAAGCACCCGGAGGCCGACCGCCTGAAAGTTCTGATGGTTGATGCGGGTGACGGCAAGCCGGTGCAGATCGTCTGCGGTGCACCGAATGCGCGCGCTGGGCTCGTCGGTGCGCTCGCACGTCCCGGCACCTATGTCCCGGGCATCGATGTCACGCTCGCCATCGGGAAGATTCGCGGTGTGGAAAGCCATGGCATGATGTGCTCCGAAAAGGAGCTCAACATTTCCGACGATCACGACGGCATCATTGACCTGCCGGCGGATGCGCCCGTCGGTACTTCCTTCGCATCATATGCCGGCCTCGATGATCCTGTCATCGAGATCAATCTCACGCCCAATCGTCCGGACTGCACCTCGATCTACGGCATTGCGCGTGATCTCGCGGCCTCCGGTCTCGGCAAGCTCAAGACAAAGCCTGCACCCTCCTTCAAGGTGGAAGGAGCAACGCCCGTCGATGTCAAGCTGGAACTGGACGATCCCGCCCTCTGCCCTGGCTTTTCGCTACGCATCGTGCGCGGTGTGAAGAACGGCCCCAGCCCGAAATGGATGCAGCAGCGTCTTCTGGCGATCGGCCTGCGTCCGATCAATGCGCTTGTTGATATCACCAACTACATGACCTTCGATCAGGGCCGGCCGATGCACGTCTTCGACGCCGCCAAGGTCAAGGGTGATCTGACCGTTCGCCGCGCAAAGGAGGGTGAGACGATCCTCGCGCTCGATCAGCGTGAATATAAGCTCGGCCCGAACAATGTCGTCATCGCCGATGAAAAGGGCCTCGAGTCTATCGGCGGCGTGATGGGTGGCGAACATTCCGGCTGCGACGAAAACACCGTCGACGTGCTGATCGAATCCGCCCTCTGGGACCCGATCAACATTGCCAAGACCGGCCGTTCGCTCGGCATCATCACCGATGCGCGCTACCGTTTCGAGCGCGGTGTCGATCCGGAATACATGGTTCCGGGCCTGGAGCGGACCACCGAACTGGTTCTGGAGCTCTGCGGCGGCGTTGCCGGCGAAGCCAAGGTCGTTGGTTACAAGGGATATCAGCCCAGGGTCGTGGATTTCCCGCTTGCGGAAGTGAAGCGGCTGACGGGGCTCGAAGTCTCGGCTGAAGAGAGCCTGGCCATCCTCAAGGGCCTGGGTTTTGGGGTCGAGGGAACGGGCGAGCGCGTATCCGTCACTGTGCCGTCCTGGCGCCCGGATGTCGACGGCAAGGCTGATCTGGTTGAAGAGGTCATGCGCATTCATGGCGTTGACAATATCAAGCCGGAACCGCTGGAAAGCTTCGGTGCCGTCAACGGTCGCATCCTGACCACGCTGCAGGTCCGCACGCGCACCGCGCGCCGTGCGCTGGCAAGCCGCGGCATGCTGGAGGCCGTCACATGGTCCTTCATTCCGGAAGCGCAGGCGAAGCTATTCGGCGGCGGCTCGCCGGCGCTGAAGCTCGCCAACCCGATTGCGGCCGATATGTCGGATATGCGGCCCTCGCTGCTGCCGGGCCTGCTGACCGCCGCACAGCGCAATGCCGACAAGGGCTATGGTGACGTCGCAATCTTCGAGGTCTCCGGCACCTATGAAGGCGACACGCCTGAGACGCAGCGCCGTGTTGCTGGCGGTGTTCGCCGTGGCACGGCCTCGCTCGCTGGCAGCGGCCGCATGTGGTCCAATGCGTCCAAGGGCGGCGGCAAGCCCGTGGATGTCTACGACGCAAAGGCGGATGCACTGACGGTGCTGGAAGCCTGCGGCCTCCCCATGGCCAATGTCCAGATCGAGGCAGGCGGGCCTGCCTGGTATCATCCCGGCCGCTCCGGCACCATCAAGATGGGCCCGAAGGTCGTGCTTGGTTACTTCGGTGAATTCCATCCGAAAACACTGTCCGATCTGGATGTGTCGGGTGTCTATTGCGGTTTCGAGATTTATCTCGACGCCATGCAGGAGCCGAAGAAGAAAGCCACCCGCACCAAGCCTGCGCTCGAACTTTCCCCCTTCCAGGCGGTCAAGCGCGACTTCGCCTTCGTGGTCGACAAGGCCGTAGAGGCGGGGGCGATCATCAAGGCTGCAACGAGCGCTGATCGCAAACTGATCACAGGCGTCAATGTCTTCGATATTTTCGAAGGCGCATCGCTCGGAGAAAACCGCAAGTCGGTCGCCATCGAAGTGCAGATTCAACCGGTCGACAAGACTCTGACCGATGAGGATTTCGAAGCCTTGACGGCCAAGATCGTCGGCAATGTCGAGAAATCGACAGGCGGCGTTCTGCGCGCCTGACGTCGGATAACAGATTGAAAAAAGCCGCGGCAACCACCGCGGCTTTTTGTTTTTTAACGATTGGCCATCTGTGACATGCGTTCGGGATAACGTTCGCCCGCAACCTTGGACGGAGCCAGCAACGCGCCAAGGCTTTCGACTTCTTCCGGCGTCAGGGACACATCAGCGGCCGCGACGTTTTTCTCCAGATTGGCAATCTTCGTGGTGCCCGGGATCGGTACGATGAAATCCCCCTGCGCCAACACCCAGGCCAATGCCAGTTGCCCGGCAGTCACACCCTTTTCGGCAGCCATGTCTTCCAGAAGTCTGACCAGCGCCAGGTTCGCGTCGAAGTTTTCACCCTGGAAACGCGGCAGGCCACGCCGGAAATCATCAGCTGCAAGTCCGTCCAGCGATTTCAGCGCTCCGGTCAGCGCACCGCGCCCAAGCGGGCTGAATGGTACGAAACCGATGCCAAGCTCACGGCAGGTATCCAGCACGCCATTTTCTTCCGGGTCGCGGGTCCACAGCGAGTACTCGCTCTGAATGGCGGCAATCGGGTGGGTGGCGTGGGCTTTTCGGAGCGTTTCGGCACTGGCTTCGGAAAGGCCGAGATGTTTTACCTTGCCCTGCTTCACCAGTTCCGCCATCGCCCCAACAGTTTCTTCGATTGGCACATCCGGGTCGACACGGTGCTGGTAAAAGAGGTCGATGGCGTCAACGTCGAGGCGCTTGAGGGAGGCTTCGGCGACGGCACGAACATTTTCCGGTCGACCGTCCGTTCCCACCATCATCTGGCCCGCGGGTTTGCTGCCATCAATCTTGAAGCCGAACTTGGTGGCAATCACCACCCTGTCACGGTAAGGCTTCAGGCCCTTGCCGAGGAGAATTTCGTTCGTGTAGGGCCCATAAACTTCCGCCGTATCGAAAAATGTAACGCCGAGGTCAACAGCGCGATGCAGCGTCGCGATCGCACTGCTTTCATCACCGGTCGGGCTATAGGCATGGGTCATTCCCATGCAACCGAGGCCGAGCGCCGATACGGTCAGATTGTCTCCAAGGGTTCTGCTTTTCATCTGTTCGTCCTTCCATAAGGAACCGCCCGTCATCAGGGCGTGATGGGAACATAGCGAATGAGAGCAGGAAAAATAATCACTGCAAATCCGCGTGGGTTGTTCTATAATTTAGAACAATGAACCGTGTGCAACTCTCCCAACTGGCCGTTCTCTCCGCCGTTGCCGAAGGCCGGAGCTTTCGCAAGGCGGCTGCCGAACTCGGTATTGCCCCTTCCGCCGTTAGCCATGCGGTCTCGTCGCTGGAGGCGAGCCTGGGCCTGCGGCTACTTCACCGTACCACCCGCAGCGTTTCTCCGACAGAGGAGGGAAAGCGGCTTCTCGAAACCTTGGGTCCGGCGCTTGCCGATATCGACGCCGTCATCGATACCCTTGCCGAACAGGGCGGTCGCCCCGCAGGTCCTTTGCGCATCACTCTCCCCAGACTTGCCGCTGAAGATCTTATTGTGCCCCGGCTGGGGGAATTCCTGCGGCTCTATCCCGAAATCTCCCTCGAAATTTCGACCGATGATCGCTTTGAAGATATTGTCGCAAAAGGTTTCGATGCCGGGCTTCGTCTCGGGGAACATCTCGATGCAGATATGATCGCCGTGAAAGCGAGCGGGGCCTGGCGTGGCGCGATTGTCGGCGCACCGTCCTATTTTGCGGAAAATCCGCCTCCCCGTGATCCGAGGGACCTCATCCGGCATCGCTGCATCCGCCGGCGTTTTGCGAGTGGATTGATCTATCGCTGGGAGCTGGAGAAAAATGGCAAAGCGCTTGTGGTCGACGTTCAGGGGCCGCTGATCCTGTCGGACCAGAGTCTCATTCGCCGGGCGGCGATAGACGGTGCAGGGCTTGCCTTCGTTTTTGAACAGCGTGTCGAAGACGATATAAGGGAGGGCAGGCTGATCCGCGTTCTCGAGGATTGGTGCGCGCCGTTTGATGGATTTTACATCTATTACCCCTCGCGCCGGCAGATGCGTCCGGCGCTGAGGGCCTTCGTGGATTTCTTCCGCTTCCGGGGGTGATCAGAAGGTGATGCGATAGCGGATATGGCCGTCGCTTTTCACGTAGCTGTCGTAGAGCTTCTGGGCGCGGTGATTGTCCTCACCGGTGTTCCAGTAAAGCCTGGACCAGCCCTTTTCCTTGCAGATAGCGATAAGGTCATCCATCAGCGCCCGGCCCGTCCCCTTACCGCGGATTTCGCCATCGACAAAAAGGTCTTCCAGATAGCAGTCAGGCGTTTTCACCCAAGTGGAATCATGGAAGTGGTGAATGGCGAAACCGGCCATGCGGTCGCCAAGCATTGCCACCCGCATCGAAACGCGGGAGGCGGGGTCGAGAATGCGCTCCCAGGTATGGTCGGTTACCTCGTCGGCAAGATCGACATCGTAAAAGGCGAGATAGTCGTTCCATAGGCGCAGCCATTCCGCCCGGTCAGCCGGCTGCGCATCGCGAATTACAAGCTCCATTTATGCACCCGCCTTGTCGAGAAGCGTTATCATCTCATCCGTCAAGGTCAACTCAACGGCGCGTTTGAAGCTTTCGAGCTGGGACAGGCTGGTGGCGCTGGCGATGGGCGCGGTTATCGCCTTCTTTCTCAACAGCCAGGCCAATGCAATATCTGCAAGCTTGGCCCCCGTTTCGACTGCCACCGCATCCATGGCCCCCAAGACGGCAAGGCCACGGGCATTGACATATTCGCCCACGCGATAGCTGCGGGCGACGCCCTCTGTATCGGCCTTGGCACGATATTTCCCGGTCAGAAAGCCGGCCGCTAGGCTGTAATAATTGATGACGCCAATCTCTTCCTTCTGGCAAAGCTCGGCAAGCGGGCCTTCGAAATCCTTGCGGTTATAGAGGTTGTATTCCGGCTGCAGCACGTCGTAACGCGGAAGATTATTTTTTTCTGCCGTGTCCAGCGCATCCTGAAGCTGGCTCGCGGAATAGTTGGAGCAGCCTATGGCGCGAATTTTTCCCTGTTCCTTCAGTTTTGCGAAGGCGGCAAGTGTTTCTTCCAGCGGCACGTCGGCATCCGGCTTATGCGCGAGGTAAAGGTCGATATAATCAGTCTGAAGCCGCTTCAGCGAAGCTTCGACGGCTTCGGCGATCCACTTGGCACTGAGACCGGTCTTCTGGCCGCGATTGTCGAAACCTACCTTGGTGACGATCACCGCGTCCTCGCGCCTGACGCCGGATTGTTTCAGCCACTTGCCGATGATGGCCTCGGATTCACCGCCCACATGCCCATCCACCCAGGCGGAATAGACATCCGCCGTGTCGATGGCGTTGAACCCCGCATCAAAAAAGGCGTCAAGCAGGGCAAAGGACGTCTTTTCATCCGCTGTCCAGCCAAACACGTTGCCGCCGAAGACGATGGGCGCGATGGAGAGGCCGGTGCGGCCGAGGCTTCGATTTTCCACGGGGAATGCTCCTGTTGCTGTCTTATCGCAAGGTTAGCAACTGCCCGCCGGCATAACCATTCAATTCCTTTGATGGCAATCATCAGGCTGCGGGAGGTCCGAGATTATCAGGCGTGAAAGCCGCGATAGTGGCTGGGCGGATAACGGTTATGCTGCTGCCAGACCCGTCGCAAATGCCGCGCGGAGGCAAAACCCGCCCGTTCGGCAATGGCCTCCATATCAAGGCGGCTGTTTGCGAGAATATCACGGGCGAGGTTGACCCGCATCAGGTTGACATAATCGATGACGCTGATGCCGGCATGCTCGCGAAACAGACGTGAGAGATGCCTTTCGCTGAGCGCGGCGATATCCGCTAGCCGCTCCAGCGACCAGTCCTGCGCCGGTTCGGCCATCACGCGGTCCTGCACCCGGTGAATGGCGGGATGGATGTGGTTGCGGCCTGTGAGCCAGGGGGAGATTTGCGGATCGTTACCGCTACGCCTGAGATAAACCACCATGGTTTTGGCGATGCGTGCCGCAACCGCAGGCGATGTCAGCCGGGAGACCACATGCAGCATCAGGTCGATGCCGGTGGAAATACCGGCGCTGGAGAAACGGTTGCCGTCCTCCACGAAAAGGCGGTTTTCGGCCACCTGTGACAATGGCGCAATGCTGCGTAGCCCCTCTATACAGTCGGCATGGGTCGTGCAGTTGCGTCCATCGAAAAGGCCCGCTTCGCCCGCCAGAAGCGCGCCGGAGCAAATGGAAATCACCGTGGTGTCGGGACGCACTGCACGGCGCAGCCATGTCGCCAGCGCCTGCCGCTCACGCTGCGTTCCCGGATCACTGTCGAAGCGTGATGTGCTCCCGGAGATCAGTAGAAGAGCATTTTCCGGCAACGTCGCCGGTAAGCTCTCAAGCCGGGCAAGCGCAAGGCCAATGGAAGTTTGTTGCTCGTCGCTCGCAGCAATGTACCGGCAGTCAAAATGGATGTCGCGCTGTTCCCCGTTGGCATAACGGATCACCTCAAGCGGGCCGGCTATATCGAGCAACAGCGCATGTGGCGGCACAAGCGTATAAAAGGGAATGACGCGGGTGCCGCCCTCATCCATCAGGCGGCCTCTTTGATGGTTGCAAGCACGTCGCTGACAGTTGCGATGCGCGCGAAGCGGCCAGCCAGCACCAGTTCGGTTCGCTTGCGGATATCTTCCGCACTGAAAACGGTGCCGGAAGCATGTGTCATCGGGAAAGTCAGCGTCGCTTCGCTGACGTAGTCGACTTTGTAACCAAGATCGGAAGCGTGCCGGGTCGTGGTTTCGCAGCATTGCTCGGTACGGATGCCGGAGACGATCAATCGGTTGATGCCCTTCTCAGTCAGCCAGATTTCAAGACCGGTGCCGGCAAAGGCCGAATGGCGGTTCTTGTGAAAGGTGACATCTGGGGTAATTCTTACGCCCTCAAGTGCGCGGATGTAACCGCTGTCTTTTGAGAAGGCCTTGTCACCATCGACATGGAGAATCTGCACAACGGGAATACCAGCAGCTTTGGCGCCATCGATGAGCGCCTGCTGCTTCTCAAGATAAAGCGTGAGGCCGCTCTCATCAAAGTAGGGGGCGTGACGAAAGGATTCCTGAACGTCGATGACAAGCAGCGCGGTGTTGGAAGAGGACATTTCACGGTTCTCCGTTGGGTTCATGTCTAGCATCATTTCCCTTTTGATGTACGTATAAAAGCAGCCAGACCGACAATGACCGGACAAATCCGGCCATTCTTTATCAGTCGCGCTGCCGCGGGTTGCCAGAGTGTGTGGCGGTGCTAAGTTTCCAGGAATGACAGAACGGGAGAACGGAATGCTGCGCTTCGGTATAATCTCAACGGCGAAAATCGCTCAGGACCACATTATTCCGGCAATACAGGATGCACAGAACTGTGTGGTCAGCGCCATCGCCAGCCGCGATCCTGCCAAAGCGCGCGCGGTGGCCGATCGCTTTTCAGTGCCCTACGCTTTTGGCTCCTATGAAGAAATGCTGGCTTCTGATGTCATCGATGCGGTTTATATTCCGCTTCCCACTTCGCAGCATGTGGAATGGACCGTCAGGGCGGCTGATGCCGGCAAGCATGTTCTTTGCGAAAAGCCGATTTCATTAAAGGCCGAGGAGATAGACGCCCTTATCGCCGCGCGCGACCGTAACGGCGTTATCGTATCCGAGGCCTTCATGGTGGCCTACGCTCCGGTCTGGGCGAAAGTGAAAGAACTGCTGGCTTCGGGCGCAATTGGTTCGCTGAAACATGTGCAGGGCGCTTTCACCTACTTCAACCGCGATCCCGGTAATATGCGTAATATTCCCGAACTGGGCGGCGGCGCCCTGCCGGATATCGGCGTCTACCCGACGATCGTGACGCGTTTTGCCACCGGTGCGGAACCAAAACGTGTGCAAGCGACCGTCGAACGCGACAGTGAATTCGGCACGGATATCTACGCTAGCGTCAGGGCCGATTTCGGCGGTTTTGAACTGAGCTTCTATCTGGCGACACAACTCGCCTCCCGCCAGCTCATGGTCTTCCATGGCACGGACGGTTACATCGAGGTAAAGTCGCCCTTCAACGCCAATCGGTGGGGTGCGGAAGAGATCGAGTTAACCAATCAGACGCATAACGTCTCGCAAATCTTCCGGTTTCAGGACAGCCGTCAGTACAAGCTGGAAGCGGAGGCCTTTGCCCGTGCGGCGAAAGGTGAGGGCGAGGTCGTCACGTTGGAAAGCTCAAGGAAGAACCAGCTTTTCATCGACGCCATCTACCGGGCGGCGGAAAAGGACGGCTGGGAAACGGTTTAGTCTCGCTCTTGCCGTTGCCTTTGAAGCCGCCAATAGCCGTAAAGCGCCAGCACCAGTGCCGCGAATGATGAAAAGACAAGTGGCACGAGCGGTTGCACCAGGGGGTTGCGCCATTGCAGCAGCGCAAAAAGCCCGACGCTGACAATACGTGAGGTAAAAGTTACGGCGTTCATCAAAAAACCGTTCGGCCTAACTGATGCCTCAGCATTGACCCGGTTCAGCCGCCAGCTTGTTGCGAGCCCCGTTGCCGCGCCGGGCAGGCGGGCGACGAGCGCATCAACGCCGAGATAGAAAATAAGCAGACAGGTAACGATAATGTCGGCGGCCAGCCCGCAAATCTCGGTAAGGGCAAAGCGCGGAAGCCTCAAGGCCGGGGGCTTTTAGAGGGTTGGCTGAGTGGAACGCGGGCGCTGCAGCACGAGAAGGCTGATAACGACACCGACGACACCGAAATTGTAACCGGCGAGTGCCAGAAGCAGCGACATCAGCGGTACGGCCGTGGGAGAAAGTGCGATCGCCACGCCATAGGCACCGATAATCATCATGCAAATGAAAACGATGCCGAAAACCGAACGTAACGCAACTGCGGTTACGCCAAGCACTGTGGCGGTGAGAAAAATCATGATGCCGCCTCCTCTTTGGTTGCCGGGCCTGGGACAGACGTAACGCCGTCTTCCCTAACGAACCCTTGTTTTCTCCTCCATTCCCCATTTTCCTAACTCTGTAGTTGAGGATATGGTTTCATCGCGGTTAAAAAAGCGCTGGCCGGCGCTGGCATTTCCGAATCGACGGCTTTTGGTTACAAACAGGCATGAGCGATATCTTCTCCCACGCCGCATTGAGCAATCTTGCCGAATTCTCGGTCTCCGAACTGTCGGGCTCCATCAAGCGCACGGTGGAGACGGCGTTCGAACAGGTGCGGGTGCGGGGCGAAATTTCTGGTTATCGTGGGCCGCATTCGTCAGGACACGCCTATTTCTCACTGAAGGATGATCGCGCCCGCATCGATGCGGTGATCTGGAAGGGCACCTTCTCGCGGCTGAAATTCCGCCCGGAAGAGGGCATGGAAGTCATCGCCACCGGCAAGATCACCACCTTTCCCGGTTCCTCGAAATACCAGATCGTCATCGAAAACCTTGAGCCCGCCGGCGCCGGCGCGCTGATGGCGCTTTTGGAGGATCGCCGCCGGCGGCTGGCGGCGGAAGGGCTGTTCGATCCGGCCCGCAAGCGCCGCCTGCCTTTCATGCCGCGCGTCATTGGAGTTGTGACCTCGCCGACGGGCGCGGTCATCCGCGATATTCTCCACCGCATTTCGGATCGTTTCCCGGTCCATGTCGTCGTCTGGCCGGTCAAAGTGCAGGGCGAAGGCTCGGGCGAGGAGGTGGCGAACGCCATTCGCGGCTTCAACGCGCTTCAGCCCGGTGGCGAGATTGCCCGCCCCGATGTAATGATCGTTGCGCGCGGCGGCGGCAGCCTCGAAGACCTCTGGAGCTTCAATGACGAAATCGTCGTGCGCGCCGCTGCCGAGAGCGAAATCCCGCTGATTTCCGCCGTCGGACACGAGACCGATACGACATTGATCGATTATGCCGCGGACGTGCGCGCCCCGACGCCGACGGGAGCCGCCGAAATGGCGGTGCCGGTGCGGGCGGAACTCGAAGCGCAGCTTTCGGGCCTTGCTGCCCGTCTTTCGGGCTCGGTATCACGACAGATGGACAATCGCCGTCAAGGTGTGCGGGCGCTGGTGCGCGCGCTGCCTTCGCTCGATCAGCTTCTTGCTTTGCCGCGCCGCCGGTTCGACGAGGCCGCGAGTGGTCTTGGTCGCGGATTGGAAATAACAGCCCTCAACAAGCGCCGTGCCTTCGAACGTTCTGCCTCGGGTCTCAGGCCGGAAACCCTGTTGAACGGTCTCAAACACCACAGGCAGCGGATCACCGAACGCATGCACCGGGCCGAGACCCTGGTGGAACGCCGCCTGTTGCAGGGGCAGGGCCGCGTTGATGCTTTCGATTCCGCGTTGCGTTCGCTCCCCGCCCGACTTCTCGGCCAACTGGAGCGGCAGAAGGAACGCGTCGTCACCGCGTCTCGTCGCGCCGATACCGCCGTGTTGCATCGCATGGCGCAGAACCGTTCCGGTCTCGCCGCCCATGATCGTATCCTGCAATCGCTGTCCTATAAGAACGTGCTGAATCGCGGTTATGCGGTGATCCGCGATGATGAGAACCGGCCGCTGACTCGCGCGGCGGCTATCGCGTCAGGCGCTGTTGTCTCTATGGAATTTGCCGACGGTCGCGTCTCCGCCATCACAACGGGAGAGGGGACGCCGTCCCCGGATACGCCCGTCGCGTTGAAAAAGAAGCCGGTCAAACCGGCTTCTTCGGACCCTGGCAACCAGGGCAGCCTGTTCTGATCAGATCGATGCCGAATCTGAAGAACGGCGGCTGACGGTGAAGGTCTTTTCGATATCGGGATGCAGCTCCATGCCGAGGCCAGCGCCTGGCGGCACGGTGATCATGCCGTTCTTCACTTCCGGCAATGCGGTCACGAGATCGCGATACCAGGTCTTGTAGAAGGCACGCACGCTTTCCTGCACCAGCGCATTCGGCGCATTGAGCGACAGATGTGTGGAGGCGCAGAGCACCACCGGCCCGGTGCAATCATGCGGGGCGACCGGCAGATGCCAGGCTTCCGCCATCGAGGCAATCTTGCGCGCTTCGGAAATCCCGCCGCACCAGCTGATATCAAGCATCACCACACCGGCAGCACCTGTCTCGAGCAGGTCGCGGAAGGCCCAGCGGGAGCCCAGCGTTTCGGACGCGGAAATCGGTGCGGGCGAAACGGCGGCATACCGCGTCAGGCTGGAAAGGCTGTCCATCTTGATCGGGTCTTCATGCCAGAAGGTCTGGTATGGCGTGAGCGCCTTGGCGATCTGCATGGCGGGCAGAAGCTGCCACATGGAGTGAAACTCCACCATGATATCCATCTTGTCGCCCACCGCTTTGCGGATTTTTTCAAACGGCTCAAGCGCAGTCTTCAGGTCCGGCATCGAGATATATTGCCCGCGCGTCTTCTCCGCCGCTGCATCGAAAGGCCAGATCTTCATGGCCGTGATGCCGTCTTCCAGCAGCGAATGGGCAAGCTCGTCCGCGCGATGCAGGAAGCCGTTCAGATCGTCATAATCCTTGCCACCGGAGAGGCCGTAATTGGCCGTCTGCTGGCCGGTGGCTTTCTTGATATATTCCGTGCCCGCGCAGGTATTGTAGGTACGGATTTCCTTGCGGCTGAAACCACCGAGCAGCTGGGCTATCGGCTGGTTGGTGGCCTTGCCGAAAATATCCCAAAGCGCAATATCGAATGCCGAATTGCCGCGCACTTCCGCACCGGATGAGCGGAAGCCGAGATAACCGACGAGATCCTGCGCCAGAAGGTCGATCTGCAGCGGATCGCGGCCGATGACCCTGGGTGCAATATATTCATGCACATAGGTCTCCACCGTCTCGGCGCCATAAAAGGTTTCGCCAAGCCCGGTAATGCCTTCATCCGTATGGACCAGAACCCAGAGCAGGTTTGCCCGTTCCGCCACGCGGACGGTCTCGAGTTTGGTGATTTTCATGAAGTGTCTCCTCCAGAGGCAGTCAGTTTCCGTCTGGGACTGCGTTGAAAAAATCAGGCGATGCCGGCCGCCAGAAGCGCGTGAACGCTTTCATCGAAATGACGCGCCATCAGCGTTGAAGCGGTTTGCGGGTCACCGGCGGCAATGGCCTGTCCGATGGCGATGTGAAGTTCGCCTGCAGCATGTCGCTGTGCATCGGATGTGCGGCTTTTCCAGCCGATCGGCCACGTCTGGCGCGTCACATTCTGAAAGGCGCCGAGAATGAGTTCGAAAACCGGGTTCTTGGAGGCTCTTGCAACAGCAAGGTGAAACGCCAGATCATGTTCCATGACCTTGTCATTGTCGCCAAAGTCCCGCTCCATGTTGTTGGCATGGTCGAGAATGGTGAGCGCTTCCGCATCCGTTCTTCTGAGCGCCGCGAGCGTCACGGTTCTGACCTCGATCGTGCGGCGCACATCGTAGATCTGCTGGATATTGATCTGTTCGGTGTGAATGCCGTGTTCGAACATCAATGACATCGCACCATGATCCAGCGTCGCTACCGTAGCGCGTTTGCCGGCGCTGACATCGATCAGCCGCATGGCCGATAGGGACCGGAAGGCCTCACGGACGACGGTGCGGGAAACGCCGAGCTGCTGCGAGAGCGAAAGTTCGCTGGGGAGCTTTGCGCCGGGCGCAAGTTCGTTTTCGCGGATATGACGGGTGATCGCGCCGATCGTGCTGCTGACGAGACCGGATTCATGCGAAATGGCACTTAACATTTTTCCTCCAACCTGTAGTACAGGTTTACGGAAAATTGCTTACAGGATTTTTCGGCGCGAAACAAGCGGCATCACGGAGCATTATGTTTGCCAGGCGGAAATGCCTACGCTTCGAAATCCCGCAAGAACCGTTTCAACAGCTGGTTCAGCGTCGTGCGCTCTTCCTCGCTCAGACTGGAGACCAGGCGCTGCTGGTTCTCGACATGTGCACCGACCGCTTCCTCGACAATGGAAAATCCCGGTTGTGTTAGCGATATCAAGACGCTGCGCCGGTCGTCGGGATTATGTATGCGCTTCACAAACCCAGCTTTTTCGAGCTGGTCGATGCGGTTGGTCATGGTGCCGGAGCTTACCATTGTCATCGCCAGCAGATCGCCGGGGGAAAGCCGGTAGGGTGATCCGGAACGCCGTAATGTCGCGAGAACATCGAAAGCGGAGGAGGAAAGTCCGTGCTTCAGCAGCACGGTCTCCACCTCTCGCGCTAGATGGGTGGTGAGACGGTTCAGGCGCCCCAGCAGCGCCATGGGTTCGACATCGAGATCGGGCCGCTCCCTGCGCCATTGCGCCAGAATGTGATCGACGCGGTCAAGTGGTTCTTTGCTCATCATCAAGGCATAACAATTAGTATCTTGACGTCAAGATAAAATCACTTAGGGTGCATTTGTCTTGATATAGAGATTCTTGAAATGAAGAAAAATACAGCCTATGCCGCCGATGTGCTGACGACTTCTCTTGCTCCCGCTATTTGGGGCACGACCTATTTCGTCACCACCGAGCTTTTGCCTCATGGATACCCTCTGCATGTCGCCATGCTGCGCGCATTGCCGGCTGGCGTGTTGCTGCTGCTTTTCGTGAGAAAACTGCCAAACGGTATCTGGTGGCCGCGCAGCCTCATTCTGGGGGCACTGAATTTCTCGTTCTTCTGGGCGATGCTTTTCGTTTCGGCCTATCGGCTGCCCGGCGGCGTGGCGGCAACGGTGGGCGCGGTCCAGCCCCTGATCGTGATTGGCCTTTCCCGGCTGTTTCTCGCGACACCGGTCCGGCCGCTGGCTATCGCGGCCGGTTTTCTGGGTATTGTCGGTGTGGCGCTTCTGGTTCTGGCGCCGGGGGCTGCGATGGATGGTATCGGCGTGGCGGCAGGCCTTGCCGGTGCCGTGTCCATGGCTTTTGGAACAGTGCTGACCCGCAAATGGCGTCCGCCGGTGTCGAACCTGACGTTTACCGCCTGGCAACTGACAGCCGGTGGTATCCTGCTGCTGCCGGTCGCGTATTTTTTTGAACCCGCACTGCCGACGCCGACGGCCGCCAATATTCTCGGCATGGCCTATCTGGGTCTTATCGGCGCTGCCTTGACCTATTTTCTGTGGTTCCGCGGACTTGCCCGCATCGAACCTTCCGCCGCCGCATCGCTTGGTTTTCTAAGCCCGGTCGTTGCAACCCTGCTCGGCTGGCTGACGCTCGGCCAAAGCCTCACGCCAGCGCAGATCGCAGGTTTCGTTGCGGTGCTCTTCAGCATCTGGCTCAGTCAGCGCAGCCAGTTGCCGAGATAGGTGTCGTCAGGCCCATTCGCCCTTGCGCATGACAGGAACCGTGGAGCCATCCGGCCTCACGCCATCGATATCCACCTTGTCGGAACCGATCATCCAGTCGATGTGGATCAGGCTGGAATTGCCGCCCTGCGCCTTGATCTGATCCTGCGACAGCGACGCGCCGTCGAGGAAGCATTTCGAATAGCACTGACCGAGCGCGATGTGGCACGAGGCATTTTCATCGAACAGCGTGTTGTAGAACAGGATGCCGCTTGCCGAAATCGGCGAGGAATGCGGCACCAGCGCCACTTCACCGAGGCGCCGCGCGCCTTCGTCAGTGTCGAGTACCTTGTTCAATACAGCTTCGCCCTTCGAAGCCTTGGCTTCGACGATACGTCCACCCTCGAACTTCACCTGGATATCGTCGATCAACGTTCCCTGATGCGACAGGGGCTTGGTGCTGGAGACGTAACCGTCGACCCGCAACGCGTGCGGTGTCGTGAACACTTCTTCGGTCGGGATATTGGGGTTGCAGGTGACCCCATTCTTGGCGGTGGAGGCGCCGCCATGCCATTCGTGGCCGTCCGCCAAGCCGATCTTCACATCCGTGCCAGGGCCGGTGAAATGCAGTGAAGCGAAACGTTCGCCATTCAGCCACGCCGAGCGCTTGGCAAGGTTGGCATTGTGCTCAGCCCATGCGGCGACCGGATCAGCCAGATCCACCCGCGAAGCAGCGAAGATGGCGTCGGCAAGCCTGCGGACCGCTTCGTCTTCCGTCACGTCGGGAAACACCTGCTTTGCCCAGGAGGGGTTCGGATAGGAGATGATGTTCCAGTTGATGTCGAAGTTGGAAATCTTCTCCAGCGCCGGCTTATAGGCGGTGGAGTTTGCTTTATTGGCGCGGGCAACCTTGGCGGGGTCCTGTTCGGCCAGCAGCATGGGGTTATCGCCGGCAATTGCCAGCCGCGCCGCGCCGTTCGAATAGGCCTTTGCCATGCCATCATAAAGCCAGCCGGAAGCCCGGTCGAAATTGGCGTCGCTCGCATGGCGATAGCGGGCAAGCGTGGTTTCTTCGTCGGAGTAAAAGGTGGTAACCAGTCCGCCGCCCGCCATATAGGCATGTTTTGTCAGCAATCGCACCAGCGGCAGCGCTGCCAGCGGCGCGGTAATCACCAGATCCTGATCCTTCTGCAATTGCAGACCGACCTTGATGGCGACTTCGGCCAGTTTTTCGAGTTTGACGGGATCGATGGGGGAAACAGTCATGATCTGCCTTCGTCTATTTCAATCGGAGGCGCCGACCATAGCCCATTCCTCCTGAAAGCCAAACGCTTTCAGGCGCGCCCCTGCGCCTCAATCGGCGACCAGCGGTGCGGCAATGGCCTTCAGTGCCGTTTGGGCATCTCGGGGAGAAAGCCTCACCTGCAAGCCGCGCTGCCCACCATTCATGTAGACATAATCATGCGTCATCGCTTCGGCCTCGATGGCCGTAGGCACCTGCTTCTTCTGCCCGAAAGGGCTGATGCCGCCGACATGGTAACCGGTGGCACGCTCGGCATCGGCAGGTTTCATCATGCTGGCGGATTTGCCTCCGAAAGCGGCCGCAAGCCTCTTCATGCTGACCTCACGATCCGAAGGGACGACGACACAGACCGGCTTGCCGTCCAGCTCCGCCATCAGCGTTTTCAGCACCAGATGCGGTGGCTCGCCGATCGCCTCGGCCGCCTGCAGGCCAATGCGGTCTGCATTCGGGTCGTAATCATAGGTAACGGTGGTGAAGGCGACGCCCGCCTTGTTCAGCATCTGGGTGGCGCGGGTTGTTTTGGACATGGCAGATTGCAGTCACGCAAAAAGAGTCTGGTAGGTTTCAGGCTTGAAACCGACGGTTATCTTGCCCTTCGCCTCCAGCACCGGACGCTTGATCATAGAGGGCTGCTCCAGCATCAGTGCAATGGCCTTCTCGCGGCTCAGGCCAGCCTTCTGGCCGTCATCGAGTTTTTTGAAGGTCGTACCGGCGCGGTTGAGAACCATTTCCCAGCCCGCGGCATCGCACCATGTCTCCAGATGGGCGCGGTCAATGCCCGAGGCCTTGTAGTCATGGAAAGAATAGTCGACGCCATGGGTTTCCAGCCAGCTTCTGGCCTTCTTCATCGTGTCGCAGTTCTTGATGCCGTAAATGATGATCGTCATGCTGCCAGCCTCTTTGTGTTCAAGCTTTCCGGCATAACAAAATATCCGCCTTATTCAACCCGCCGGCTGAGGCGCCCTGCGTCCTTTTGAAGACGCCAAGCCTGAGCCATGCGAAATCGCAATGGCTGATATCCGAACGAGCGCGAGCAAAGCTGCATGGCTTCCCTGCTACATCATGAGTTGTAGAACGGTGCGGAAATGCCCATTATCTGGGCATCAAAGATGGAGAGAAAAATGCGTCAGGTTGCAAAGACATCGCGTAACTTCTTCGGTGAAACTTTCGCCGTTCTCGGTGCAGCGCTCTCGGTTTCGGCCGCTGTTCGCGCGCATCGCAAGCCCGCCCGTGCCGATCTCGAAGCCCTCGGCATCGATGGCAAGGCTTTCGACAAGGTTCAGCTCTAAGCTGGTTATCGTTCCCGGCGAGGCGGCACCGCCTCGCGCGCCAGATACCGGAACACCCGGTTCTCGGCGGGCGCTACAAACTGCGCTTTTGCTGGCGCATCCTCTGCGTCTAACAGCAGTGGGGCAGCTAATGCTAGGCATGTATGCCGTGCTTTTTCACGCAAGCGTTATCGTGCCGCCATCTTGTGCGCCGACCGCTTCTGCGGCCTGAATATTTTTTCCGGCAGATATAATTGACTTTCCGGCTGCTCATAGCGGTCCGCTTTCGCCGAAAGCGGGAAGCGCCCGAGAGATTCGTGCCGCGTCTGTCCATTATGGCTGAAGATGAGTTCGAAGCTGCCCGCCAGCCAGCTATATGGTTTTTCAACAGGCATGATATCGATTTTCCCGCAGCCATAGACCACGGTGAGATGCGGCGTGAACGACGATGCGGCGACAAAGGGCAGATTGGCCCGCCAAAGGGCGCGCTGCACCATCTTCGCCAATGCTCTGAGCTCCAGCATCTCGCGGCGGCTGCTTAGCGCCAGACAGCTGCGATTGCCGAAAAGCGAGCTGCCATCGAATGTAATCGGAACGGGACGCGCCTTTATTTCCGCCAGTGCCGCCTTCAGCCGGTTCGCAAAACCGCGAGGCACGGTGTCGAAACACCCGACGCAAAGGAGGGTGATATGCAGAAGCTCGGCTGGATGGGCCGCCCGCTTCGTCCGCCCGGCGGCATGGCACGATGCATCGGTGAAAATTCTTTCCGCCAAGGCCACCGGCGGCTTCAGCACGATCAAGACCTTGTTGCTAAATCGCGGATTGACCCGTCGCTGCTTCTCCAGATCGAAGCCTTCGAGGAAAAGCTGCCCTAACCCTCCATTATCCGTCAACTCGAAACTCACGACGATGCTCCACGGCCTTTGCTCAAGGCCGCAATATTATCATCGCCGAGGAAAATTGAAAGAACAAAAAGCGAACAAAACTTCATCTGATACGGACTTTCGCTAACGCAATCCGTATAACCCGGCAACTCGGTCTGGGGCAGACGATCTTCCCAGCTGGTCCGCAGGACCAGCAATCCGCTAGCCAAGGTGGCGGGAAGCAGGGCCAACCAAGAAGCCAATGCGAGTGATATGTCGATGGGGCCAGGCAATGACGGGGCAACGGCTGAGGGCATGCCTTTCTTTTATGGTTCTCCGCCTGTGATCGTCGGGGTCGATCCTCGTCCGGATCCCATCGCCGGGGCTTATTCACTGCGAAGAACGTGTTTGACATTCTACCTACTAGTTGGTAGGTAAAAGCATGAAAAGCTCTAAAACCAAAGCCGATGACATTCTCCAGTGCGCCCGGACCCTGATTGTGAGAGGGGGCTATAATAGTTTTAGCTATGCCGATATTTCCCATGTAGTCGGCATTCGCAACGCGAGTATCCATCACCATTTTCCCAGCAAGGCGGACTTGGTCGCGAAACTGGTGTCACAGTACAGGCACGAGGCCGAAGCCGGTATCGCCGCGCTGGAGCAGCACATTCCAGATCCGCTGGAGCAGCTTCGCGCCTATATCGGCTATTGGGAGCGCTGCATCGCCGATGCAACCCATCCCTTCTGCGTCTGTGCGCTGCTTGCCGGCGAAATACCGATTCTTCCCGAAGCGGTCGTTCTCGAGGTGCGTGCGCATTTTCGGAGTCTCTCGGACTGGCTTACAGCCGTGCTGGAGCGCGGCGCTTCCCAGGGGCGCCTTGCACTAACCGGCACAGCGCGGGTCAATGCTGAGATGTTCATGGCCACCGTGCACGGCGCAATGCTCTCAGCGCGCGCACATGGCGATGCCACAAGCTTTGGCGCCATAACCCGCCCGATGCTGGAGCGCATCACCGCTTGAACTGCATCTTGCGAGGGGCGTCGACGCATGACCCAAACGAGACCGACCGATCAACTAATGACGCTGCTCTGGCAGACATGCCGGCGACAATCTGCGTTCCGGACCACCCCATCTTTCAGGAAGAGAAAGGCAATTTCGCATGTTCGGTATTTCTTCGCTTGGCTGGATCCACACGCTCGGCAGTCTGCCCGCCATTCCCGCGGCCATTTTCATGTTTACCCGTTACGGTCGCATCGTCCCCCGATCCACGCCCGGGGCAATCTACTTTGTGTCCATGCTGATTGGCGCTGCAACTGTCTTTCTTGTGGCGCATCAGCCAATCAGCTACGTCGTTGGCGTCCTGACCATCCTGTTCCTGCTTGCAGGCTACGGTATCGAACGCGTTCTGGGTTCAACGCGTATCGCCAGATATATTGAAACCATCTGTCTCAGCATTACCGCGTTTCTGTTGATGGTCCCGACGGTGAGTGAAATTCTGCGCCGTGTTCCCGACGGTCATCCGATAGTGACAGACCTGAAATCGCCGCTGCTTCTCGGCGCCCAGGCAGGATTGCTGGCGATCCTCGTGGTCGGCCTGACTGCCCAGATGATCTATCTCATCCGACAAAACAAAAACGCCGCGAACTAGTCGCGGCGTCGTCTTTCTTCCTTAGATACGGTGGCGTTGCGGCAGCAACCTCACCGTATCGAGTATGGTCCTATTCCCATTCGATCGTGCCGGGCGGCTTGCTCGTGACATCGTAGACGACACGGTTAATGCCGCGCACTTCGTTGATGATGCGGGTTGCCGCACGGCCGAGGAAGTTCATGTCGTAGGGATAGAAATCCGCAGTCATGCCGTCCACCGAGGTCACCGCGCGCAGCGCACAGACGAAGTCATAGGTTCGGTAGTCGCCCATGACGCCAACAGTCTGGACCGGCAGCAGCACGGCGAAAGCCTGCCAGATGGTGTCGTAAAGACCGGCCTTGCGGATCTCGTCGAGATAGATCGCATCCGCTTTACGCAGAATATCGAGCTTTTCACGGGTAATCGCACCGGGGCATCGGATCGCAAGACCCGGACCGGGGAAGGGATGGCGGCCGATGAAGCTTTCCGGCAGGCCGAGTTCGCGGCCAAGAGCGCGCACTTCATCCTTGAAGAGTTCACGCAGCGGCTCGACGAGCTGCATGTTCATGCGCTCGGGAAGACCGCCGACATTATGGTGGCTCTTGATGGTCACCGAAGGGCCACCGGAGAAGGAGACACTTTCGATGACGTCGGGGTAGAGCGTGCCCTGCGCGAGGAAGTTCGGAGCACCCTTGCCATCGGCGGCAATCTTGGCCGCTTCGGCCTCGAAAACCTCGATGAACAGACGGCCGATGGTCTTGCGCTTCACTTCCGGATCGGAAACGCCGGAGAGTTCGCCGAGGAACAGGTCGGATGCGTCCACATGAACAAGCGGAATATTGTAGTGGTCGCGGAACATGCCGACGACCTGTTCGCTTTCCCCAAGCCGCATCAGCCCATGATCGACGTAAACGCAGGTCAGCTGGTCGCCGATAGCCTCATGAATGAGAATAGCTGCAACCGAAGAATCGACGCCGCCTGAAAGTGCACAGAGCACCCGGCCGGTGCCGACCTGCTCGCGGATCTTGCGGATCATCTCGGCGCGATAGGCCGCCATCGTCCAGTCGGATTTCAGACCAACGATCTTGTGCACGAAGTTTGACAGCAGCTTGCCGCCATCGGGCGTATGCACCACTTCCGGATGGAACATGGTGGAGTAATAGTGGCGCTTCTCGTCCGCTGCGATGGCGAACGGTGCGTTTTCGGAGGTTGCGATGACCTCGAAACCTTCCGGCAGCTTCGTCACGCGGTCGCCATGGCTCATCCACACCGGGTAGCTTTTGCCCTGCTCCCAGAAGCCTTCGAACAGCGGGCTAGCCTTCTTGATGTCGATATCGGCGCGGCCGAATTCCGCCGCATGGCCGCCCTCGACAACGCCGCCGAGCTGTGTGCACAGTGTCTGCTGGCCATAGCAGATGCCGAGGATCGGTACCTTGCTGTCGAACACTGCCTGCGGCGCGCGCGGGCTTCCTTCCGCCGTGACAGATGCGGGGCCGCCGGAGAAGATCACGCCCTTGGGCTGAAGTTTCTCAAACGCCTCTGCGGCATTCTGGAACGGGTGGATTTCGCAATAGACCCCGGCTTCGCGGATGCGGCGCGCAATCAGCTGCGTCACCTGGCTGCCGAAATCGATGATGAGAATGCTGTCGGGATGGGCTATCTGGGTCATGGCGAGCCTTTAAAGAAAATGGCGGCTTTAGGCAACCCGGAAGCGGGTGGCAAACGGTAGAAAATCGCGAAAATCGCAAGGTTCAGAGGGCTATCGCGCCGTCTTCGATAGCGCGACAGAGCCGGTCAACGGCATCCGCCAGTTTTTCGTCGATGATGTGCAGATACTCGGTCCAGTCATTCACGTGTTTCACATCGGCCTTGCCGTCGGAAATACCGCGCAGGCCAATCAGCGGTAAACCGAAACGCTGGCATGCTCTTAAAACTGCATATGTCTCCATTTCCACCATATCGGCGTCGATCAGCCCATAGGCCTCGCCTGAAACGACGTTGGCGCCGGTGGAAAGCCGCGCCCCGGCAACATCGGGTATCCGCAATGGCAAGGCCACCTCCGCCGGCAGGTCGAGAAACGGTGTGCAACCCTTCGCAAAACCGAAGGGAGAGGCATCCATGTCACGATAAGAAACCGACACCGCCTGGTAGATTGCGGTCTGTTCGAGCGTGCGGGAACCGGCGGAGCCGAGCGAAACGACGAGGTCTGGCAGATGGCCCGCCGTATCGAGACCGGCAAGAGCGGTCGTGACCGCAATAGCCGCTTCGACCGGTCCAACACCGGTCATCAGCGGTGTGATGCGTGCCTGCAGGTGGGGACCGTATTCGGCGGAAGCCGCCATGACGAAGAGGATTGATTTATCCGCGACATGCATAGGCCGGTAGCTCATCCGGTAATATCCTCGCGTCCTTTCACCACCATCATCGTGCCCGTCATTGAGGCGATCAGCTTTGCCGGCCCATCGGACAGGGCATAGGCGCGGCCATCGGCGACGATAAGATTATTGCCTGGCTTGATGATCTCGCCGCGAAACAGAAACCGCTCGCCGCGTCCCGGCGACATGAGGTTCACCTTGAACTCGATGGTCAGCAGCGAGGCTTCCGGCTCAATGATCGTATAGGCGGCATAGGTGCAGGCGGTATCCAGACCGGCGGCGATGACACCCGCATGCAGTATGCCGTGCTGCTGCGTCAGCTTTTCATGAAAAGGGAGTTCGATTTCCACCAGCCGGTGTTCGATACGGCTGATTTCGGCGTTAATCGCCTGAACCACGCCCTGCCGCGCAAAGCTTCTTTCTATCCGCTGACGAAAATCGCCGGGATCAGTGATCTCCATGGCCTGCCTGCCTGCTTCTGCCTCATCGCAAACTGACATGGCGCGGGGCGGCAGGCAAGACAAGGGCGATGCGGCAAATTAGAGAAATTAGGAAAAATCCAGCGCGCTTTTCCTTTGGAAATGCGCAAGCACTTTAGTTAAGCATGCCGATGCTTGCGTTGAGCACCGTCGCAAAGGCGACCCACACGGCATAGGGTACGAAAAGCCACATTGATATGCGGTCACGACGATAGGAAAGCGCTATAAAGGCAAGAATGCTGATCAGCATCGGGATGATGACAATCAATGCGCCAGCCGGACTCTGCATGCCGAAAAAGATCGGCGACCACAGAAAGTTCAGTACCATCTGGGTGAACCAGAGCCGCATGCGCGTTCCCATCGGCTTGCGAATCCATGTCCGCGCGCCAGCAACGCCGATCAGCACGTAAAGCGCGGTCCAGACAGGCCCGAAAATCCAGTTGGGCGGATTGAAGAAAGGCTTCTGCAGCGATTGATACCATTCGCCGGGCACATTGTTGACGCCGATCAACGCCCCTACGGCAACAACGACAACCACAAAGACAATATAGATCGCAAGATTTCTCATGATCGGTCCAATGCGCCGGTTGGGCTTTTGTTCCCCTGTTTTTTCAATATTTTAGCCGGATAGCCGCACGATGTGCTGGTCCCATGCCACATCGCTGCGCCGGGTTCCGAAAAACCCCTGATAGGACGAAACCGCGATGCCTCTTAAGGCGGGCGCAACACCTGCCGCGTCCCGCACTGTCGTCTCGGAAACCAGACGCCCGGTTTTTGCATCCAGCGTCACGGCGGCGTTGCCGTTGGGCGAGGTCAGGCCAACCAGCTGATCGCGCCGGTTGACGGCGATGGCACCCACATAATTGGCAAGGCGGACCGTTGTTTCTTCCGGTAGATCCACAAAGGTTACATCCTCACCCCTAGAGAAATGGCCGACAAGTGGCGGAAGATCGTTGCGCGGTCCTTCATACTGGCAGGCGAACCAGATGCGTCCGTCATCCCCGATATCGACATGACGTGTGGATAGCTTCCGCAGTCCGTTCGGCATCGTGTGTTTCTGAATCAAAAGGCCGGTTGCGGCGTCCAGCAGCACGAGAGAAGGTTGCATCCTGTCGACGTTGAGCTTGGTGCGGCCGAAATCCGGATGGGTTTCGATACCACCATTTGCGATGATGATCGTTCGCCCGTCGTCGCTCACCGTCATGTCATGCGTGCCGACGCCATGCGCGTCGTATTCGCCGATGCGTATGAAGCCGTTTCTGGCGTCATAGAGCCCGATAACGCCACGATTGCCGTCGAAGTCGTTTTCGCTGGCATAGAGGATCGACCCATCTGGCGAAAACTGTCCATGACCGTAGAAATGGCGGTTTTCCGGCGTGTGCATCACGATCGGTTCGCGATGCCCCACGGGGTCGAAGGCCATAAAGAATGTCCCCGGCCGGCGGGCAAAGGCCACGGTCATGCCGGTCGCGTGGCTCGTCGCCATTCCATGGGCACGGGCAGGAAGCGTGACGCGGTCGATGATCTCGCCGCGCTCGCTCACCGTCGCAATGCCGTAGGACCCGTCACGGGCGCGGAAGGCAGACGCAAAGACCGCATCTGTCCGCTCAAGCGCATAAAGTGAACGGGGAGCCAAGGCGGTGAGGAAGGAAACTCCCGCCGCTTTGATGAAGCTGCGCCGATCTATCAGTGTCCGCCTGGTGCCGGAGATCATCGGCTCAATCCCCATCGGCGAAAGAGAAGCCGGAACTGAGGCCAATCGCGCCGCCATATTGATCGTTTAACCGGTAGATAAGGTCTTTGCCGTTCAGCAGAAGATAATCCACCTTCGCGCGCTGATCGTCCTGATCCAGCGCCTTTTGCACATCTGCATCGATCGTCCCGGCCACGCGGATCATCGATTTGGCGATGAAGTCGATGGAATTTACGATGGAGCGTTGGTCGGGGGGGACGAGTTCGGCCATATCGGCGGTATGCAGCAGTGTCTGAATGGCCTTGATGTTTGTGGAGATGCTTCTCCATGTAAGGCCAGACCGCCAGTAAATGGCGGTGCGGGGAAACGTCGCCTTGTCCGGCCCCTTGTAAAAGGTCTCGATCCGCTGGTCGCGGATCGCCTCGGCGCCGTGCACCAGAATGCCGAGCAGGGCAACCAGCGCCTCTCGTTCGTCGCGGAAGACGGGGTTATCAGGCCCCGGCTGCGTCCAGTTTTTCTGTGCGCCATCGGCCGCGTTCCAGCTATCGGAAAGCTCTGCCGCGACGTCGGCGATATTGCCGGCAATGGCGGCTCCGAAACGGCAGCGGAAATCGCCCTTCTTATCAAGAAGTTCGTTCGCGCCGGTGCCGTAGAGAATGAATTCCAGGGCGCCCAGCCCCTGTGCGGCAACGCTCTTGCCACTCAGGCCTTCAGCGGTGGTAACGCTTTCATCCTTGTCGGAAAGGTAACGCTGAACCTGTTTCAGCCCGAGCCCCTTCTTGTCGGGATAATAAAGGACGCGCTCGAAACGGTTCTGTTCGATGACAGGGCCGACACGCACGATCTCGATGGTCGACCAGCTTGAGACCGCATCGGCAAAGGCGTCCTTCGCCGTCTTCTCCGTCGTAGCAGAAGGCGCCGCGCAGAAAGCCTTCATGCTGTCCTCCAGCGTCTCTGCCGAGCGTCGGAAGTGGTCGTAGCCGGGTCGGATGAAGCCGTTCACTGCCTTTTCCATGACGCCGCGCACCTGTGCGGGGTCGAGCGGTGGCGGCGGCATCAGTTCCACATCCTGGGCCATGGCCGGATGTGTGGTCAAAAGCATCAGTACGGATATGAGGCCGGAGATTTTTCGCATGGCTTTTTTCATTAAAGAGACTCCAGAAAGGCCAGCAAAGCCTGCCGGTCGGATTTTTTCAAGACGGCAAAGGCGTCGCGCGCTTTCTGACCTTCGCCGCCATGCCATAATATCGCTTCCGTCAGGCTGCGCGCGCGCCCGTCATGCAGGTAAAAACCATTGCCATTCACGCGTTCTGTCAGACCTATGCCCCAGAGAGGCTGGGTCCGCCAGTGTCGTCCGCTTGCTTCGCCCACCTGTTGGCCATCGGCAAGCTCCTCTCCCATGTCATGCAGCAGAAAATCGGAATAGGGCCAGATAAGCTGAAATGCATGCATCGGATCGGCGGCATCGCGTCGGGTGACGAATTTGGGGGTGTGGCAGGCCGTGCAGCCTGATGCGTAAAAGAGTTGCTTGCCCCGCAGCACCATCGGCTCACCGACATCACGCCGTTGCGGCACGGCGAGGTTTTCAGTGTAGAAGGTCACGAGATCGAGAATCTGATCCGGCGCCTCCACTGGCCCGAGCCGCGGTTGCACGCCCGTTGGCATGGCGAGACATTTTTTCTGCCTGTCGGTACAGTCGCCATAGGCATTCGGCGCATCCGGTGTGGAGATGCCGATATCGTGGGAGAAAGCGCTTGCGCTCTGGTCGCGTACGCTCGCGTTCTGAGCTTTCCAACCAAACCTCCCGAGTTTCGTTTCGCCGGTGCGATGATCCTTGACCCAAGCGGGACGCCCTTGAATGCCGTCCCCATTCTTGTCGTCCGGATCGGCGTTGGCCAGAATATCGGTGTCGCTGATAGCTTCTATCAAGCCAAGCCCAAGGGTCGGCATGGCAATGCGTGCTGACAGCGAAGTATCGGCGCTGAGCGGGCCATATTTCAACTCTGCCACGGCATAATCAGGCTGGCGCAACGTCACCATCTCGCCATCCGCCAGGGACACTCGCTTTTCCGTATAGGTGATGACAGCCTTGCCCTCGGCCTCAAGGCCGGGAATGGCAAGATTCTGAAGCTGCCGTCCATAAGTGTCGTCAGGAAAGTTCAACACTTCATGGCGCGCGATCGCCGTCCGTTCCGCCTCGTCTCGAGCCGGCCTTGCCAGCCGTAGAAACAGGGAGACGGCGTCTTCGCCGGCAAGAGGCGGACGGCCCCTGCCATCCTTTACATGGCACGTCTGGCAGGATCGGGCGTTGAAGAGCGGCCCCAAACCGTCTGAAGCCTGCGTGGAAGAAGGAGAAGAGACCCACAATTTCTGAAACAGCGCGTTGCCGAGCTTAAAATCCTGCCTCCGCTTCGGGGGCATGGTGGCTGAAGGATGGGAAAACGCGTTGCTGTCAGTTCTGTTGGTATTGGTCGACGCCCCGCCAGACATGGCCTCGAAAGGCTCCGGGTCGGTAAAATCGATCGCCGGAGCGGTTACGGCAAGAACGCGGTTTCTGTCATTTTCCGTCAGATCGTCACGCAAGGATGCGGCAAGCGTCGCCGTCGCCAAAAGACAGGCTGCCCCGGCGAATAAGAACGGCCTACGGATCGGCGACAGAGACATTTCCATGAAAGTCAAACGCGTGCGGGGAGGAACGGGCCGCAGTCTCCCTGCGGCCCGTTTTTGCCGTTTATTTGAAAACGGCGTTCGGATTATCGAGGCTGTCGGATCCTTCGAGGTCAATCTTGCCGAGATCGAGTGCAGCAATGACGCGTTCGACCGACTTCGTCTGGTCGAGGAGGCCATCGATGGCGGCCTGAACCACGGCGTTGCCTTCCTTGTTGCCCTCGCCGATCATTTGATCGTAGGCCTCGACCGTCTGAGCGCGCTTTTCCATCGCGTGCATGGCATTGAGCGTCTTGTCCAGCTTCGCCAGCATCTCGTCGTTCAACGCCTTGTCTTTGGCGCCGACCAGTTCCGAGAGCGACGCGCCAGTCATCTTCGTTCCGTCCACACGGGTATAGTCGCCGGTATAGGCCGAGGCGATGCCGATCGCGTCGTTGAGATGCGAATTATAGGTATTGTCGGAGAAGCAATCATGCTCCTCTTCCGGATCGTGCAGCAAAAGGCCAAGTTTCATGCGTTCGCCGGCCAATTCACCATAGGAGAGCGAGCCCATGCCGGTGAGAATGGCGGTGAGGCCTGCCTTCGGATCGCCTTCCAGCGTTTTGGTTGCTTCGCCTTCCGGCGCCCAGGCGTCGACCATCTCCTGCAGATCCTTGATCAGCAGGGTGGAGGCGGATTTCAGGTAATCGGCGCGACGGTCGCAATTGCCGTTCGTGCATTTCGCCTTGTCGTAATCGGTGTAAGGGCGGTTGCCTGCGCCCGGCCCGGTGCCGTTCAGATCCTGGCCCCAGAGCAGGAATTCGATGGCGTGGTAACCGGTCGTCACATTGGCTTCGACATCGCCCGCCTCGTGCAGGCTTTCGATGAGTTCCGGGGTGATCTTGGAGGCGTCGACCTCTTCACCACTGATCTTGATCTTCGGGTTGGCGATGATATTCGCAACATAAAGCTCGTTTTCATCGCTTTCCGTACCATAGGCATCGTCGACGTAGTCGATCAGGCCTTCGTCCAGCGGCCAGGCGTTCACCTTGCCTTCCCAATCGTCAACGATCGGGTTGCCGAAACGATAGACTTCCGACTGTTGATAGGGAACACGTGCCTTGATCCAGGCTTCCCGCGCGGCCTTTAACGTTTCTTCGCTCGGTGTGGCGATCAATGCGTCGACGGCCTTATCCAGCGCCTTCGCTGTGATCAGCGAATCCTCGTATTTCACATGTGCGACATCGGCATAGTGCTTGACAACAGCGGCCGCGTCGGTGGCAGCCTTTGCAGGAACCGCGGTGAAAGCCGCCGATGCGGCAAGAAGCGCGAAAGAAGCGCTGAGAATGGTTTTGCGGATCATGATCCCTCTCCTTGAGCAGGCATGAAATAACTTCACGCTGCGGCAAGCGAGTTCTGACCCAATCACAAACTTGTGTCAAACATTCTAGTTTAGAATGCTTTGAAACAAGCCTGTGCTGTATTTCCCAGGTAAAATCCCTGGATGCAAAATGCTTTTATGCTCTGCGTTTCATCAGGCAGAAGAAGAAACCGTCCGTATCTGTGGTTGCAGGCGTGAGCGTCACTGTCTTGCCGTCGGAAGAATGCGGTTTGTTGGCATTGCTGCCGAAAGTCGTTTGCCACCGCTCCAACGCCGAACCAATGGCAAAATCTGGATTTTGCTCGCAGAAACGACGGACCTGCTGTTCGTTTTCTTCGGGAAGCACCGAACAGGTTACATAGAGCAGCTCTCCGCCCGGGCGCACGAATCCCTTGGCCTGCGAAAGTGCCTCGCCCTGCTGTTGCACGCGCTCTTCCAGATTGCGCGCGGTCAGCCGCCATTTGGTGTCGGGGCGCCGCCGCCATGTTCCGGTTCCGGTGCAGGGGGCATCGACGAGAACGCGGTCGAATTTTTCCTGAAACGGCGTGAGGCCCGATGGACGGTCATGAACCTGCACATTACGCGTGCCAGCCCGCTTCAGCCGTTCGATGATCGGCGCGAGGCGCTTGCGGTCGGCGTCGAAGGCGTGGACCTGACCCTTGTTGTTCATGCTGGCAGCCATGGCCAGCGTCTTGCCGCCGCCGCCTGCGCAATAATCGAGGATCTGATCACCCTCATGCGCGCCGGCGAGATCGGCGACGATCTGCGACCCCTCGTCCTGCACTTCGAACCAGCCCTTCTGAAAGGAGAGTTCGGCGGTGACGTTCGGCAGGCGGGATGGGCCTTCGCCTGCGGCAATGCGAACACCCTGACGGGCGATGTGCGTGGCCTCCGCGCCGCTTTCCTCAAGAACCTTCAAAACCTTTTCACGGGTCGCCTTCAAGGTGTTGGCACGCAGATCGAGAGTAGGGCGCTCATTGAGCGCCTGAGCCTCAGTCAGCCAGCGCTCCCCGAATGCGGTCTCGAAGGAAGACTGCACCCAATCGGGAATGTCGCCCTGAACATGGGCCGGCGCCTCGGCAAGGGAACGGGAGAGAAATGCCTGCTGTCTTTCAGCGTCCGGTGCGGCAGGCGCGAATTTGTCACCATCGAATTCCGCTGCCAGTTCCGTGAAGCTCTTGCCCCATTGACGCAACAGAACAGCGTAGCCGAGTGAGGTGGCGCTGTCGTCATCCATCAGCCAGGCGTGCGACAGTTTCATGCGCAACGCATCATAGACGATGTTGCCGATCGCGGCCCTGTCGCCCGACCCGGCGAAACGATGGGCAAGGCCCCAGTCCTTCAGAGCATCGGCGACGGGACGCCTGCGTCCCTCAATATCCGCCAATACTTCGATTGCTCCGGCCAAACGCCCGCCTAATCGCATTGTCTACCTCGTTTTCCTGATAAGTCCGGTTGGTAGACGCGAATGGCGGCGAGGGCAAGGCTCAATCGGCTTTGACGACCTCGTAGCAGACCTTGGCAGTGCCGGAGTTGATCATGCCGATGTTTTTGGCCGCAGCCTTGGAAAGATCGAGAACGCGACCCTTGATAAATGGCCCGCGGTCATTGATGCGAACGACAACGGCCTTGCCGTTGCGCGCGTTGGTAACCTTGACCTTGGTGCCGAACCGCAGGGAGCGGTGGGCGGCGGTCAGGTTGGCGGCGTTCATACGCTCGCCAGAAGCAGTCTTGGAGGTCAACGCATACCACGATGCGCCTCCACAACCATTTGCCGCATTCGCCTGAAGAGGCGCGATGATAGAACAGGCGGCGATAGTTGCAGCGGTGAAAGTTATACGACGGATATTCAAAACAGTGCTTCCCTGAAAATCGGCCCCGCGCCGATTGATTGTGCCCTTGCTAAACGGCCATGAACTGGCCTGAACGCCTTTTGATGCGAGATTGTAGGGCGAGGGAAAAATGGCGAAAAAAAGCTGATCTCAAATCACGAACTGTTACAGACTGTAACATTCGTGATCATAGGCCGGAAGCTGCCATTGCCGCGCCCGTTTGAAGAAGCGGAAAAAATAACGCAGAATCAATGCTCAATGGGAATGCTGTTGCAAGTCACGGCTTCGTGAATCCACTTCACGAAATGTGAGTGAAATATTTTTCTAATGACTACGATTTTAGTCATTTCGGCTTGGTTAATAAAATCCTAATTGGCTGAAATAAGACGAAAACCATCCGCAAAAGCGGGATTGGAAGGATTTTTCATCGCTTTTGGAGATGGCATTTTTCAGCCTCGCCAGAGGCCGTTTTCCCATAATTGTCGAAGCGAGACCCTGTACTCCGGGAAGCGAAAATCGAAGCCCAGATCGCGAATTCTGGCGTTGGAAACGCGCTTGTTCTCGCCATAAAAAGAGCGCGCCATCGGTGTTAGATCGGCAGTTTCAAAGGCCTGTTCGGGTGGTGGTTCCACTCCCATCAGCGCTGCGGCGAAGCTTACCACATCCTGCGGGGGGCAGGGTTCATCATCGGTCACGTTGAAGATGCCGCCTTCGTGTTTCTGTGCCAGGAAGGCAACCGCCGCGCCGATATCCTCCACGCGGATGCGATTGAATACCTGGTCCTTCTTCACCAGCCGCCGCGCCGTTCCCTTCTCGAAATTCATGAAGGCATTGCGCCCCGGGCCATAAATTCCGGATAGACGCAGGATGGAAAGCGTCGCGTCGGCGTCGCGGGCCGCTTCAGTCCATGCGGCCTCAGCCGCTACCCGCTCCACAGAACGTGGGGAAACGGGGCGGCAGGGTGTTGTCTCGTCCACCCAAGCGCCGCCGTGGTCGCCATAAACACCCACGGTAGAAAGATAAGCGATCCATGCCAGATTGGGCAGGAGCTTTTTCAAGTCGCCGCCCAGAAGCGGAAGGAGAGGATCGCCATCCTTGCCCGGCGCGACGGATTGTATGAGATGCGTGACATTGTCCATTGCAGCGACGAGCTCATCATTGAGCTGGACGCCGTCAAAGAGCAAGGGCGTCATGTGTGCGCTGGCGAGGCCAGAGAGTTTGTCCTGACTGCGCGTGGTGCCGGAGATCCCTGCTGCTTGGGATTTCAGCGCGTTGGCAATGGCTTTCCCCGAATAACCCGCGCCAAAAATCATCACATGCATGGTTCACGCCTCTGCCAATTGCCATTCCATTTCTGCCTCCGGATCAGTCTCCGGTGCGCGCGTGGCAGAGTATGTACGGAATTCCTGTCTGTCCATAAGCTGCGATAAAGCCCATGCGGCCATGCCGCGTACCTCCGGCGAAGGGTCCGTTTCGGCAAGAGCCTTGCATCGTTCCACGAACTGCCGGTTTCCGGAGTTGCCGGCCGCAATCAGCACATTGCGGATAAATCGGCTACGGCCGATGCGTTTGACGGGAGAGCCACTGAAAAAGCTGCGGAAGGCAGCATCATCCAATGTCAGGAGGAAATCGATAGACGGATCTTTCAGATCATCGCGCGCCTGCAATTTCATTTCCGAGGCGCTGGCCGCGAACTTGTTCCATGGGCAGGCCGCGAGGCAATCGTCACAGCCGTAGATGCGATTGCCCATCATCGGCCGGAACTCATGCGGAATTGGCCCCTTGTGCTCGATGGTGAGATAGGAGATGCAGCGACGGGCGTCGAGTTGATAGGGGGCGGGAAAGGCCGCCGTTGGACAGGCATCAAGACAGGCCCGGCAGGAGCCGCAATGATCCTTCTCGGCCTCATCGAGACAGAGATCAGCGGTGGTGAACATGCTGCCGAGGAACAGCCAGGAACCATGGCTGCGGCTGACGAGGTTCGTGTGTTTGCCCTGCCAGCCAAGACCGGCGGCGGCGGCGAGCGGTTTTTCCATCACCGGGGCGGTGTCGACGAAGACCTTCACATCCTCGCCGGCGCGTGCGGCGAAGCGCGTGGCGATTTCCTTCAGCCGCCCCTTGATGACGTCGTGGTAATCGCGATTGCGGGCATAGACCGAAATGGCTGCCTTGTCCGGTTTCGAGAGCAGATTGCGCGGGTCTTCGTCGGGACCATAATTGAGGCCGAACATGACGATGGAGCGTACATCGCTCCACAGCGTTTTCGGCTCCGCCCGCCGGGCCTCGGTTTCTTCCATCCACGCCATCGTGCCGTGATAACCTTTGCCGAGAAATTCTCTCAGCCGTTCCGGTGCGAGCGGAATGCTGTCCGGCGCTGTGACGCGACATAGATCGAAGCCAAGCGAAAGGGCTTCGTGACGAATGAAATCCGTCAGTTTGCGCGCGCGTATCCGCTGCTTCTCGTCGGCAACGTCGATGGTAGTCTCTCCTGCGGGTTGTTGCGCGTCATATATAGGCGCAGTCCCGGGCCGCAGCAAACAACCGAAAGGCTGAACTTAAAAGTCCAGATCGGCATAATGGGAGGAGGGGGCGAGGCGTGGAATACGCTCGCTCAGGAACGGCCGGAAGGACGGACGGGATTTCACCCGCTGGTACCATTCCTTGGCGATGGGTGCCTCGAGCCAGTTGATCTCGCCGAGATAATCCAGAACCGAAACCGCGGCTGCGGCGGCAAGATCGGCATAGCTCAGCCGATCACCCGCCAGCCATGTGCGCGAACCGGCCAGCCATTCCAGATACTTTATGTGCTGGCGGATATTGTTGCGGGCTGTGCGCAGCAATTTGGAATCCGGCGGGCCGCCGCCTTGCGCGGTCGTCATCTGCAATTTGTAAACACGCTCCCGTACCAGCGGCCGGGTCACGTCATTTTCCATCTTCTGCAGAAACCATTCCGTCAGGCGGCGAATTTCCGCCCGCTGAAACGGGTCTTCCGCCAGAAGACGCCTGTCACGCTTCAAAACCCCATGGGTTTCATCGAGAAATTCCGCAAGCACGTAAGGCCCGCTGAGGGAGCGCATATTGTCGTCGAGATAGACCGGCAGGGTGCCGGCCGGATTGAGCGCCAGAAACTCCCGCCGTCTTTCCCACGGTTGCTCCTCCACGAGATCGGTCTGGAACCCGTATTCCGCAAGGATCAGACGAACGAACCGGGATGCGGTCGACATCGGAGAGTGATAGAGAGTTGGCATCGGTACTCAATTTTTACGATTGGTTGTCATGATCGGCATCTGCCGGAAAACTTTTCAGTTTCGCTTCATCAAGACGCTATAAGAGCTTGGCTACTTTAAAACAAGTTTAACGCAATTGCCTTCCATTGCCACTTCCCCCCTGAAAAGAAGGATTCCCCATGGGTGACCAATCGATCATCAGCGCGCTTCTGCTGGGTATCATCGAGGGTCTGACGGAGTTCATTCCCGTTTCCTCAACGGCGCATGTGCTGCTGGCCGGGCACTTCCTCGGCTTCAAATCACCCGGCAACACCTTTGCGGTTCTCATCCAGCTCGGTGCGATTCTTGCGATACTTCTTGTTTATTTCCAAAAGCTTGTATCGATTGCGCTCGCTCTGCCGACAAGCGCGAAAGCGCGCCGCTTCGTGCTGGCCGTCGCTCTCGCCTTCCTGCCGGCGGCCATCATCGGCGCCTTGGCGCATGACTTCATCAAGACTGTGCTGTTTGAAACGCCCATGCTCATCTGCGTGGTGCTGATCATCGGCGGGGTCATTTTGCTTGCCGTCGACCGCATGCCGCTGAATCCGAAATATACCGACATCATGGATTATCCGCCGTCGCTTGCATTCAAGATCGGCCTCTTCCAGTGCCTCGCGATGATTCCCGGCACATCGCGTTCCGGTGCCACGATCGTCGGCTCGTTGCTGATGGGCACGGACAAGCGCTCCGCCGCCGAATTTTCGTTCTTCCTGGCGATGCCGACCATGCTCGGCGCGTTCACGCTCGATCTTTACAAGAACCGCGATGCCCTGAGTTTCGATGACGGCGCTCTGATCGCCGTCGGCTTCATCGCCGCTTTCGTCTCGGGCCTTTTTGTCGTTCGCTCGCTCCTGGATTTCGTCTCGCGACGGGGCTTCGCGCCCTTCGCCTGGTGGCGCATCGCCATCGGGTCGCTGGGACTTATCGCGCTTCTGGTCCTGGGCTGAGGCTTTAATTTATATGGTCTGAAAAAGAAAAAGCGCCCCGGAAAACCGGCGGCGCTTTTTTTAAACTTCTAAAGGCTGGTCAGTTGGTGCTGATCGAAGCCGTCGCGCAGGGGTCCACGCCATAAGCCGGAGCACAACCGCTCTTACCCGCTGCAACCGTGCCCGGTGCCATGAATGAACCCGCCAGAACCACCAAAGCCGCACACGCAAAAAAGAGTGCGATAGATCTGCCCATTTTATGATTGCCTTTCAGACGTTCGTTCGCGCGGATCGTGCCGCCGTGTGTGAATTGAGGGTTCGGGATATGTTTGGAATGTGGCGAATATCAATAAAGCAGCTTGTTGAATACCGGGTTAATGCGAAGTCTTTTCCACAGTTGCGCTTGTGCCACGCTTGCCTGCGGAGACCTTTCCGCCGTTAACCTTTTCCAGCGGCTCGCCAGCTCCGATATTGATGTCGTCTCCTTCCCGTTATCGAAGGAGAAATGCACCGAAAGCGGTTTGGTTGCGATGAAGAATGCACAAAAAAGCGGGAACAAGTCCCGCCTTTCAAGTAGGTGCTGCATGGCGGCAGAACTCAGGCCGCCTTGCCCGCATTCGAGAACTGGCCGTGCGGGCGATATTGCACCATGTAGGACGGCAGAACAGACGCAACACGAACGGGCGTAATGCCGATGCCTTCCAGCGTCAGGCCGTTTTTTTCCGCCTCGGCGGAAACGACGTTGTCCTTTTTCAGCATGGTTACCTGATCGGATGTCAGCGGTGGCGTGATCAGCGGCACCATTGAAGCAACCTTGCCGATCATCGAGGCAACGCCGAAAGGCAGATTGACGAACGGACGTTCGCGATAGGTGGCGGCAAGAACGGCCTCAAGACAGTCGCGGAACGTCATCACATCCTGGCCGCCGAGCTCATAGATGGCGCCGGGTTTCAGCTTGCCGTCAACGCTACGGGCGACGGCCTCCGCGACATCCTCGACATAAACCGGCTGGAACCTGGTTTTTCCGCCACCGATCAACGGCAGGAAGGGCATGCCGCGGGCCATCTTCGCGAACTTGTTGAAGAAATCATCTTCCGGTCCGAAGATGATCGAAGGACGCAGGATAACGGCGGCGGGCAGAACAGAATGGATAGCAGCTTCGGCGCGGCCCTTGGTGCGGCCGTAACCCGTGGACGAACCGGCTTCCGCGCCGATGGCGGAAATATGCGTCAGCGTGGCGCCGGCATCGCGGGCGGCCTCGGCGATGGCTTTCGCGCCGAATTCCTGCACGGCGTCAAAGGTGTTGCGGCCACTTTCGGTCAGGATGCCGACGCAATTGACCACATGATCCGCATCTTCCACGGCTTTGACGACGGAATCGCGGTAACGCAGGTTGGCCTGCGCAAAGGAAATCTGGCCGACATTGCCAAGCGGCTGCAAAAAGCCGGCGAGATCGGGTCGGCGCACGGCGACACGAATGCGATAACCGCGCTTGGCGAGCAGTCTCACCACATGCCGCCCGACAAAACCCGAACCGCCGAATACGGTGACGAGGGGTGGAAGGTTGGCCAAGGTCATGGGAGGCTCCTCAGAAGCTGTCGATAAAGCGTTTTTCAGTCTCTTAGCCCAAAGCCGCGCGCACGGGAAGAGATGTTCTCGCCGGGGAGAGGCGGGTTTGGGACATAGGGTTGACGACCGTCAAATTCCCTCGACGATCACCATTTCCGCATCCGCGACTTCCTGGCGGATTTTGGCGGCTGCCTGGTATTCGGGGGAATTATAGCAATCGATGGCGTGTTGCACCGAAGGAAACTCGATGACGACGTTGCGCGCCCGTGCCTTGCCCTCAAGCTCGGTCAAAGCACCGCCACGAGCGAGGAAATTCGCACCGAACCGCTCGAAGGCGGGTTTTGCCGTTGAGACGTAGTCCTTGTAACGCTCGCTGTCGCGAACATCGACGCGGGCGATCCAATATCCCTTCGCCATTTCATCTCCTCCTGTCGTCATTATTGATTGGCTGGAAAGCTGGCGCGCAGCATGTCATCGAGAATGGCGCGGGCCGCCGCTTTCGGATCTTCCGCCCTGACGATCGGTCGGGCGACAACCAGATGGCTCGAACCCGCCTTGATGGCGTCGTAAGGCGTCATCACCCGTTTCTGATCGCCGAGATCGGCGCCCGCGGGGCGAATGCCGGGGGTAACGACCGCAAGATCGGGGCCGAGGATTTCGCGCACGGCGGTCGATTCTTCCGCCGAGCAGACGATGCCGCCCATGCCCGCCTCGCGCGCCTGTTCCGCGCGGCGCAGCACCAGCGAACGGGCATCCGCGGCGTAACCGGCTTCGGCCAGATCGCTGTCATCCATCGACGTCAGCACCGTGACACCGAGCAGGCAGAGGCCGGAACCTTCCGCCGCCTTGACGGCAGCACGCATGGCTTTGGGATATGCATGCAGCGTCAGCATCGACATGCCCATCCGGGCGATGTTTTCGACACCGGAGGCGACGGTGTTGTCGATATCGAGCAGCTTCATGTCGAGGAAGACCTTCTTGCCGCTTTGGACAAGGTCGCGCGCGAATTCCAGACCGCCGGCGAAGACGAGCTGATAACCGATCTTGTAGAAAAGAACCTCGTCGCCGATTTTTGAAACGATGTCTTCGGCCTGCTGCACAGTCGGAACATCGAGCCCGACGATGAGTTTTTCGCGCGCGGTCATTGTCTTATCCCTGCCATGTTTCCATTGCCGTCCAGTCGCATGCGGGGGAGGCGGCTGCAAGTGAAAAGTCGGCGATGGAGAAGCGAAAGAGATTGCCGCCGCCGGGTGGCTGGTCCTCGCTGCGGCTGATGCGGCGGCCTTCTATATGGCATTTCAGAAGTGTGCCCACACCGCCATGGCCGACAAAGGCGATAGGCCGATGTGTATCGTGCCGGTCAAGAATAGCTCTGACGGCATTGACAATCCGCGCCTGCGCATCGATTGCCCGCTCCCAGCCGCGAAAACTTTCCTGCGGGTGAGCGAAGAACCAGTCCGCCGCCTTCTCGAATTCCGGTGGCGTCAGGAAACCGATGGAGGACCGGTCGTTTTCATGCATCTCCTCGACGATTTCTATCTCCGCTCCGGATGTCTCGGCAAGGATACGGGCGGTTTCAACCGCCTTCGTCTCGGCGCTGCAAACGATATGGCGCAATGCCAGCGCCCAAGGCAGGCGGCCTGCCTCTCGCGCCCGCTCGGCACCTCTTTCCGAAAGCCCCCATTGAGGAACGGGAACAGCCGGATCTATACTGACCTGGGGGTGGGTAATGTAGAGAGCATGCACGGCAATCGGTCCCCAAAAGGCCATGGAAAGGGCATCGACACCCTAACCATGCGCTACGACCGGGAAATGACGGATTTTCTCGATCTGCCGGACGTCAGGCCCGAGTATAGGTCCACAGTTGCGCCGGCGGAATATTGCGCACGATGAAATCGAAATGACGAATGTGGTAAAGATGCGGCTGTGCGACGATCGGCGAGATCGGGCCATAGGATATCTGCACCACGGGGCGGCCATGCGGCACGCGCTTCAGCAATTCGTCGAGAAGCTTGATGCGGGCGGCCATCGGAAAATTCAGCATGGGCACGGCTGAAATGACACTGTCGAACATCTGATGCCCGTGTTCGCCGAGCGTCGCATCGAGATCGAAGGCATCCCCATTGACGAAGTTGACGCCGGGGTAGCTTTTGAGCAGCTGATTATAGAAATCGGTCGAATATTCGATGGCGGTCAAATTCTCCGGCTTGATGCCGCGCGCCAGGATGGCCTTGGTGATGACACCCGTGCCTGGGCCGAGTTCAAGAACCGGCAGGCGGGAATGGGGATTGATGACACTCGCCATCTTTTTCGCTGTGATGGCCGATGTCGGTACGATGGCGCCGACTTTTTTCGGCTGGCTGACCATGCCCTTGAAAAAGCGGATTTCTTCCTCGAATTTCTGTTCAAGGCGTTGCTTCAGGTTAAGTGCCATAATTCCCCTCAGATGCATTTGGTCATTGTCAAAAAACAGTTACGCAATGTTGATCCCATTTGGCGCAAAAACAAGGCAAAATGTCGCAACTGGGAAAATTCGCCTCCGGGTCCAAGGTGACGATAATCGAATAAAAAAACGCCGGCGGAGCGATCCACCGGCGTTTTGGCTAAAATGGAAAGAAATCAGCGTACTCACACGCGCATCGGCATCAAAACATACAGGGCATCGTCGCCGGCGGTGTCACGAACCAGCGTCGGCGACCCTGCATCTGCCAGAAGGAAAATCGCGTCGTCACCGGAAAGCTGTGAGGTGATGTCGAGCAGATATTTCGCGTTGAAGCCGATTTCCATCGAATCATTGTCATAGCCGACGGCAACTTCTTCCGTCGCGCTGCCCGAATCGGGATTGTTGACGGTAAGAGTGAGCTGTCCATTGGTGAGGGCGAGTTTCACGGCGCGGCCACGTTCGGACGAAATGGTCGAAACGCGATCGACAGCCTGGGCGAAAGACTGGCAGTCGACCCGCATTTCCTTGTCGTTGCCGGTGGGGATCACGCGCTGGTAATCCGGGAAAGTCCCATCGATCAGCTTCGAGGTCAGAACGACCGAGCCGATGGTCAGGCGGATTTTCGCATCCGAGACTTCGACGGTGACTTCAAGCTCGGGGTTGTCCATCAGCTTCTGCAATTCACCGACAGTCTTGCGCGGAATGATGATGCCAGGCATGCCTTCGGAACCGGACGGCGCATCCACATCGGCGCGTGCCAGACGGTGGCCATCGGTTGCGACAGCGCGCAGCTTCAGATCGCCATTGCTTTCGATGGTGTGGAAGAAAATGCCGTTCAGGTAATAACGTGTCTCTTCAGTCGAAATCGCGAATTGCGTGCGGTCGATCAACATCTTCAGATCGGTCGCCTTCAGCTTGAAGGTGTGGCTGAAGGTGCCGGCGGTCAGGTCAGGGAAATCCGCCTCGGGCAGGCATTGCAGCGAGAACTTCGAGCGGCCGGACGCAACGGTCATGGAGGAACCGTCCGGATTGGTCGCCAAAAGCACCTCGGAACCATCCGGCAGCTTGCGCACGATTTCATAAAGCAGGTGTGCCGGCACGGTGGTGGCGCCCGCCTGCTCCACCATGGCCGGGGTCGCTTCGGTGATTTCGAGATCGAGGTCGGTCGCCTTCATGTCAAGATTGGCGCCGGAGGCGCGCAGCAGAACGTTCGACAGGATCGGGATCGTGTTGCGACGCTCGACGACCCGGTGGACGTGGTTCAGCGATTTCAGAAGGTTCGACCGCTCAAGAGTAATACGCATGGACACTACCGCTTTCAACCGTTGCGAACCGGCCACCGCCGGATCGGCAAGAAGAGTCTTCACCGGCAAATGCCGGATAATGTGGACGGGCAAAATGGCAGAGTTATTGCGGAGAATGCAAGAGCCGAGTTCGTCTGCCGCGGGTCATTTTGCTGCTATACAACATGATCCACAGGCTGGCGCCGCCCGTTGCCCTTGTTTGCCGGTTTTCAATTGCCCATAAAGAGGAATAACTGGAGCGACCGGCCGGAAATGATCGGCAAGAATGATTGGAAGCCGTGTGACGGAAGAAACATCGAAGATTGACGCCAGGCAGGCGGTGAAGGAATTCAGGATCGGGGCTGCCACAATTCCCGCGCGTCCGCTGGAGTGCGCGCTTTATCTCGTCGCCACCCCCATCGGCAATCTGGGCGACATCACCATTCGCGCGCTGGAGACGCTGGCTTCTGCTGATGTTCTCGCCTGCGAGGATACCCGCGTCACGCGCATCCTGCTCGAGCGTTACGGTATCCGCACCCGTCCGTTTGCGTATCACGAGCACAATTCGAACGAAGTGGGGCCAAAGCTCATCGCGGCGCTGGAAGCAGGAAAATCCGTGGCGCTGGTGTCGGATGCGGGAACGCCGCTTGTTTCCGATCCCGGTTACCGGCTCGGCCAGCTTGCACTCGAGGCCGGGCATCGCGTCGTGCCGGTGCCGGGCGCCTCGGCGCCGTTAGCCGCGCTGGTCGGTTCGGGCATGCCAAGTGACGCCTTCCTGTTTGCGGGTTTCCTGCCGGTAAAGGACCGCGGCAAGCGCGACCGTTTTGCCGAACTGGCGAAAATCCCCGCGACCCTCATTTTTTTTGAATCACCGCATCGCATCAGCGCTTCCATCAAGGTCGCATCGGAAGTGCTTGGCCGTGAGCGCCGTGCCGTGGTCTGCCGCGAGCTGACCAAGACGTTCGAGGAATTCCGCCGCGGCACGCTCGGTGAGCTTGCGGATTACTATGACGGTGACCGTGTGGTGAAGGGCGAGATCGTGCTTCTGGTGGAGCCGCCTTCCTATGACGAGATTCCCGATATCGAGGATGTCGAGAAGCTGCTGAAGGAACTGGTCGCCACCATGCCCGCTGCAAGGGCTGCAGGCGAAGCGGCGAAGCTGACGGGCCTGCCGCGCAAGGAGCTTTATCAAAGGCTGCTGGACATGAAGGAAGCGGATGGCCGCTAACTGGCGAAACGACAAAAGGCGAAAAGCCGAGCGGCGTGGTCATGCTGCGGAATATTGGGCGGCACTTTTTCTGCTGCTGAAGGGATATCGCATTCTCGCCATTCGTTATCGCACCCGGCTGGGGGAGATCGACCTTGTCGCCCGCAAGGCGGACGTCGTCGCGTTTGTGGAGGTCAAGGCCCGGCCGTCCGGTATCAGCGCGATCGATGCCGTCGGCTTTCATTCGCAGCAACGCATCCGGGCGGCTGCGGACCTGTGGCTGGCCCGCCATGGCGATGCCGGGCGGCTTTCACTGCGCTTCGATATCGTCGCCATTCTGCCGCGAGGTCTGCCGCAGCATTTTATCGATGCCTTTTGAAGGGGAGACGATGTCCACCGAGCGTGAAAAAATGGCCGCGGGAGAATGGTACAGCTGCATGGATGGCGAGCTGGATATATTGCGCCGGCGCGCACGAGGGGCCGTCCACCAGCACAATACGATGCCGCCGGATGAGCGCGGGGCAATTGCACCGCTGCTGCGCGCGCTGTTTAATTCCGTCGGGGAAGGCGCGTTTCTCGAAGCGCCGTTTCATTGCGCTTACGGCTTCAACATCACGCTCGGAAAAAATGTATATCTCAACGCGGGCTGCACCATTCTCGATTCCGCTAAGGTAACGATAGGCGACGGCGCGATGCTGGGGCCTGCGGTGCAGATTTACTGTGCGGAACACCATCTCGACCCGGTGCCGCGTGCCCAAGGCATTGAAATCGCAAAACCCGTGGCCATCGGTCGCGACGTCTGGATCGGCGGCGGAGCGGTTCTGCTTGCGGGCGTGACAGTGGGTGACGGTGCGATTGTCGGTGCCGGTTCGGTCGTCACACGCGACGTCGCTGCTGGCGTGACGATGGTCGGGAACCCGGCGCGGCCCCTGAAACGCATATCCGACTGAGATTTTCATCCGCCGCTGTAATAAATCTGACATGGAACTGTCAAAGAGGCGTCATTGAACCTCTCTATTCGCATCCTCACCCCAATAAATGGTGGAGAGGATTTGATATGTTCAAGAAGATTTCCATGGCCGCTGTGGCTGTCAGCATCTCCGCGACCTCTTCCATGGCTGCGACCAACATCACCTGGTGGCATGGCATGGGCGGCCGTAACGGCGAAGTCATCAACGAAGTCGCCCAGAAATTCAACGAAGCCCAGAAAGAATGCGCGCTGACGCCGGTTTCCAAGGGCTCCTATGAAGAAGCTCTCGCCAGTGGCATCGCAGCTTTCCGTTCGGGCGAACAGCCGAACATTCTTCAGGTTTTCGATGCAGGTGCTGCCACCATCATCAACGCCAAGGGCGCGGTCATTCCTGCCGAAGACCTGATCACCAAGGCCGGTTACAAGTTCGATCGCGACGCCTTTATCAACGGCGTGCGCTACTTCTACGCTGCCGCTGACGGCAAGTTCGTCGGCATGCCGTTCAATTCCTCCGCTCCCATCATGTACATCAACGACGAGGCCCTGAAGAAGGCCGGCGTCGAAGCTCCCAAGACCTGGGAAGACTTTGAAAAGGTCGCGCCGAAGCTGAAGGAAGCCGGCTATATTCCGCTCGTCCAGTCGCAGCTGACCTGGCAGTTCACGGAGAACTTCTTCTCGCGTAACAACATCCAGTTCGCCACGAACAACAATGGTTACGACAGCGTCACCGACACCAAGCTCAAGGTCACCGACCCGAACCTCGTCATGATGTTCGAGAAGCTGAAGGACTGGAAGGACAAGGGCCTGTTTGCCTATTACGGCGCGGGCTGGAACGACAACCAGAAGCCCTTCGAAGAAGGTAAGGTAGCACTCTGGATCGGTTCGTCGGGTTCCTTCGGCGGGCTTCAGAAGACGGCCACAATGCCATTCTCGGCAACTTTCCTCCCTTACTGGGGCTCCATCAAGGGCGCGGGTACCAACTCCTTCATCGGCGGCGCTGCCCTCTTTGCAATGTCGGGCAAGTCCGAAGCCGAAAACAAATGTGTGGCCGACTTTTTCCAGTTCCTGACCTCGCCGGAAATCCAGGTCTTCTATCACAAGGCAACCGGTTACGTCGCCATCACCAAGGCCGCTTATGAAAAGGCCAAGGCTGAAGGCTACTACAAGGAAAAGCCGGTCGCCGAAGTCGGCATCCAGCAGCTGTCACTGCAGGGTGGCGACTGGTCCAAGGGTTATCGCCTCGGTTTCTACCCGCAGATCCGCGCCGTGATGGAACGCGAATATAACCGCATCTTCTCCGGCGAAGTCACGCCGAAGGCTGCTTTCGAAATCATCGAGAAGGAAGGCAACGACCTTCTGGCCCGCTTCGCCAAGACGGCCGGCTGATCGATCTCTTCGAAACCGTTGATCTTGTCGAGCCTCCTTTCTGACGGAAGTGAGGCTCACTTCTGGATAAGGAGGCGCAAGCGTGGCCTATACATCGTCTCAACCGCGCCGGTTTTTCTCCGGTCGGTCCGCAAAGGCTGGAAAACCCGCCAAGCCCGCAGAAGCCGGCATGAAGCGCGTGCAGTTCTCTTCGTCCTTTGTGCCCTATCTGTTTCTGGCACCGCAACTTGCGGTGATTTTCATTTTCTTCTATTGGCCATCCGTTCAGGCCATCCATTCGTCTTTCTATATCGAAGACCCGTTCGGGTTCGGCGCTTCCTTCGTTGGACTCGCCAATTATTCGGATGCGATCTTCAGCCCCGAATATCTCAGCATCGCGAAATTCACGGTAGTCTTCACCGTGCTCGTCACCTTCTTTTCGCTGGCGCTCGGCCTGCTGCTCGCCGTCAAGGCGGATGCGGTCATTCGCGGCAGTTCGACATACAAGACGCTGCTGATTTCCGTTTACGCCATTGCGCCGCCAGTCGCCGGCCTTATCGGCATGATGTTTTTCGACCAGCATATCGGCCCCTTCGTGAAGATGGCCGCGTTTCTCGGTTGGGACATGAAGGTCGGCCTCAATTATTTCGATACGGCCTTTGCCATGATCGTTGTCGCGGTCTGGAAGCAGATTCCTTACAACTTCATCTTCTTCCTCTCCGGTCTCCAGGGCGTTCCGGTCTCCGTGCGGGAAGCCGCGTCCATCGATTGCCGTTCGGGCTTCCGCCGGTTCTGGACCGTCATCATGCCGCTCCTGGCGCCCACGGCCTTCTTCCTGCTCATCATCAACATCACCTATTCATTGTTCGATACGTTCGGTGTCATCGACGTGATGGTGAAGGATAAGGCCGCGAACAACCCGATCACGCTGGTCTACAAGGTGTTCCTCGACGGTTTCCGCGGCAATGACATCGGCGGTTCCTCGGCCCAGTCCGTCATCCTCATGCTGGTCGTTTTCGTCCTCACCGTTATCCAGTTCCGCTTCATCGAGAAGCGCATCCATTACAATTGAGGGAAAAGACGATGTACAAGACCAAACCCCTCGATCATCTGGTGCTGATCATTGGCGCATTGTTTCTGATCCTGCCTGTTGTCGTGGCCTTCATGACGTCCACCCACACGGCGGCTGAAATTCACCGCAGCGGCCTTGCGATCATTCCCGGCGACAATTTCATCGAAACCTATGAGAAGGTCCTTACCCAGAAGGGTGGTTTCACCGGACAGGTTACAGGCCTGAACATGGTGTTGAATTCGCTGATCCTCGGCATCGGCTTTGCCGTCGGCAAAATCGTCCTGTCGATGACGGCGGCCTATGCGATCGTCTATTTCCGCTTCCGTTTTGCGACGCTCGCCTTCTGGATCATTTTCACCACGCTGCTTCTGCCGCTCGAAGTGCGCATCATGCCGTCCTACGAGGTAATGAGCAAACTCGGACTGTTGAACTCCTATACCGGTCTGATCGTGCCGCTTCTCGCTTCGGCGACGGGCACCTTCTATTTCCGGCAGTTCTTCAAATCCGTGCCTGAAGAGCTGCTGGAGGCTTCCCGTATCGATGGTGCGGGGCCAGTGAAATTTTTCATCGACGTTCTCATTCCGCTGTCGCGCACGATGATGGCGGCAATCTTCATCATCATGTTCGTCTATGGCTGGAATCAGTATCTCTGGCCCATGCTGATGACGACGGATGAGAGTTTCTTCACCCTGATGCGTGGCATCAAGTCGATCCTGCAGGTCTGGGTCGGTTCGCAAATCCCCGATTACAACGAAGCTTTCGCGCTCGCCGTGCTGGCCATGCTGCCACCCGTGCTGATCGTCGTTATTTTCCAGCGCTGGTTCATCAAGGGCCTGACCGAGAGCGATAAATAAGGAGACCGAAATGGCCGCGATAGAAATCAGTCAGGTCTGCAAGGATTATCATGGCGGCGTGCGCGCCGTGCATCACGTCGATATCGACATCAAGGACGGCGAGTTCATCGTTCTCGTCGGTCCCTCCGGCTGCGGCAAGTCCACGCTTTTGCGTATGGTCGCCGGGCTTGAGGATATTTCAGAAGGCACGGTGAAGATCGGCGACCGGGTGGTCAACCAGACCGATCCGGCCGACCGCGATATCGCCATGGTCTTCCAGAACTACGCGCTTTACCCGCACATGTCGGTACGCGAGAACCTGGAGTACGGGCTGAAGAACCGCAGGACACCCAAGGCGGAAATTGACGCCCGTGTGGCTGAAGCGGCGCGTATGCTGCAACTCGAACCCTATCTGGACCGCAAGCCACGCGCCCTTTCCGGTGGTCAGCGTCAGCGCGTCGCCATGGGGCGTGCGATCGTTCGCAAGCCTGCTGCCTTTCTGTTCGACGAACCCCTGTCCAATCTCGATGCCAAGTTGCGTGTTTCCATGCGCGGCGAAATCAAGCGGCTGCAAAAACGTCTCGGCACGACATCGATCTACGTTACCCATGACCAGTTGGAAGCCATGACGCTGGCCGACCGTCTCGTCGTGCTGAATGGCGGCCGTATCGAGCAGATCGGTGCGCCGCTGGATGTCTATCACACGCCTGCCTCAACCTTCGTCGCGAGTTTCATCGGCTCTCCGGCCATGAATCTTCTCAGCGCCGAATTGCACGGCGATAGCCTTGCCATCGGGCCGTCGCTGTTTGCGCTCAATGGCTTCGCCCCCACGTCCGGCCCGGTGACTGTTGGAATGCGGGCGGAAGATTTTCGTCTCGCTGCTGCTGACGCCCAGAGTTTCGCACTTCGCGTGGATTATATTGAGGAGCTGGGTTCGCAACGTCTTATACACGGCATGATCGGCGATCAGAGCCTGACCGTGGCCTTTCCGCCTGACGTCGAGGTTCCGTCCGCGCTTTCGGTGACGATTGCTCCGGAAAAACTGCACTTCTTCTCCAGCGAAACTGGCAAGCGTATCGCCAGCAGAGCGGAACAAACGATGGCGCAGGACGCTCAACTGGCGACGGCCTGAGTTCGTCACCTGAAATCGGCGCGATGGCTAAAATTGCGCCGATTGTCAAAACTGGTTTGTTACGATCCCGATGATAAAAGGCCTCCAATATTTCACGGGGGTTTTCTCATATGTCGTTCAAAATGATGTTCGCGGCGGCCGCAACCATGGCTATCCGTACGGTGCCGATATTGCCGGCCTATCTACGTCGGAAAAAAGACGATGCCGTGGTCAGCGCATCCTGCACCGATCTGCGGCTTCAGCCGGCGCCTATCAATCCTGAATGGATCATTACCGGCAACCCGCAGGCACGTGCTGCGGATCATTCCCGAAGCGGCGACCGTGCCTCAAGCACTGCCATGTGGGATTGCACTGCAGGCGAATTCCGCTGGTTCTTCGGCTGGGATGAGACCGTCTATATTCTGGAAGGCGAGGTGCATGTGACGGCCGAGGACGGCTCGGTCAGCATCCTGCGGGTCGGTGACGTCGCTTATTTCAGGGCCGGAACATGGGCCACCTGGCGTGTTGATCATTATGTGCGCAAGGTTGCCTTCATGCGTCGTCCGTTCCCCACGGCGCTGGCATTTGCCTATCGCGTCAAGAACAAGCTGTTCGCCGGTCGCTCCTACAAGCTGGCAGCCTGAGCCGTCGCCCATGCCGTTGGCGGGCGCGGGTGTGCCTTCGCCGTGGGAATTATGAAGGTTCAATAAAACTCACAGAAACCACGGCTCGCAGCAGTTGCGTTTGAATGGTCGCTGCCCTACATCTTTCGAGTTTTCTGAAGCATTTCCGGGTCTCTTCCGGTCCTGCCGGAACGCTTGAAAGATGAGACACGGCATAGCGGATCGCAGGCGTCCGTATGCTGCGAGAGGAACATGCGCATGGCGAAGATCAAGAACGTCGCGATCCAGATGGATCATGTCTCCGGCATCAACATCGGCGGTGATTCCACCTTCGCCATGAGCCTTGAAGCGCAGGCGCGTGGATATCGGCTGTTCCATTACACGCCCGACCGCCTTTCCATGCGCGATGGCAAGATTTACGCGACCGTCGAGCAGATGGAGCTGCGCGACATCAAGGGTGACCATTTCTCGCTTTCCGAACCGGAGCGCGTTGATCTGTCCACGATGGATGTCATCCATCTGCGTCAGGATCCACCATTCGACATGGCCTATATCACCTCCACCCATCTGCTGGAGCGCATTCATCCGAGGACCCTGGTGGTCAATGATCCCGCCTGGGTGCGCAATTCGCCGGAGAAGATCTTCGTCACCGAATTCGCGGATCTCATGCCGAAGACGCTGATCACGAAGGATGTCGCGGAAATCGCGCGCTTCCGCAACGAAATGGGCGATATCATTCTCAAGCCGCTTTATGGCAACGGCGGTGCGGGCGTCTTCCATTCAGCGCGGGACGACCGCAATTTCTCCTCGCTGCTGGAAATGTTCGGTCAGATGTTCCGCGAACCTTACATTGCTCAGGAATATCTGCCCGACGTCCGCAAGGGCGATAAACGCATCCTGCTGGTGGATGGAGAGCCGGTGGGTGCGATCAACCGCGTTCCAGCGGAAAACGACGCCCGTTCCAACATGCACGCTGGCGGCCGGCCTGAGCCTACGGAACTGACCGCGCGCGAAAAGGAAATCTGCCGCCGTATCGGCCCCGCCCTGCGCGAGCGTGGTTTCCTGTTCGTTGGAATTGATGTCATTGGCGATTACCTCACCGAAATCAACGTCACCTCGCCGACCGGCATTCGAGAGGTGCGGAAATTCGGCGGCGCCGATGTGGCGAGCCTGCTGTGGGACGCCATCGAGAAAAAGCGCGAAGCTCAGGATTTTTGATAAGACATAAATCGCTCTCGGTTTGTTCCGGATATACAACTCGATACAACTAAAATACAGCGGATGCGATAAATTGTTCGCTGGATGTTCTTGTTTTATTCTTTGACCTGTGGCACGTTGCTTGGCAAGGGTCGTGGATGGGGCATAAGGCTCTGAAAGCGCGACGGTTTGCGGGGGCAGGCCATGGTGGCACGGGTCAATACGGTGGCATTTCAGGGCATAGAGGGTGTGCCTGTCGAGGTGCAGGTCATGGTCGCACCGGGAAGGGTCGGCATCCAGATTGTCGGTCTGCCGGATAAAGCCGTCGCCGAAAGCCGGGAGCGCGTGCAGGCGGCATTACATGCCTCAGGCTTGGCGCTGCCGGCAAAGAAGGTCACGGTCAATCTTGCCCCTGCCGATCTGCCAAAGGAAGGATCGCATTTCGATCTTCCCATTGCCCTTGGCCTCATGGCCGCCCTGGGAGCCATACCGGCCGAAGCGCTGGGGCGTTACGTGGTCCTTGGCGAACTCAATCTCGATGGTACTATCGGCTTGGTTGCGGGCGCGCTTCCGGCCGCGATCGGGGCCAATGCGCTTGGCAAGGGACTGATTTGCCCGGCTGATAGCGGCCCGGAGGCGGCATGGGCCGGAGCCGGGATCGATATTCTCGCCCCGCGCAGCCTGATTGCGCTCGCTAATCACTTTCGTGGCACGCAGATCCTCTCGCGCCCGACGCCCGCCATTCGCGCCAATCCGGTCAATCTGCCTGATTTAGCTGACATAAAGGGGCAGGAGAGCGCCCGGCGGGCGCTGGAGGTGGCAGCCGCCGGCGGCCATAATCTGCTGATGGTCGGCCCGCCCGGCTCGGGAAAATCCATGCTCGCCGCCCGCTTGCCTTCGATCCTGCCGCCGCTGGAGGCGGCAGAACTGCTGGAAGTGTCCATGGTCCATTCCATTGCCGGCCAATTGTCGGGTGGCAAGCTTTCGGATCGCAGGCCCTTCCGCACGCCGCATCATTCCGCCACCATGGCGGCCCTGATCGGCGGCGGGCTGCGGGCCAAACCGGGCGAGGCTTCGCTTGCTCACCATGGCGTTCTTTTTCTGGATGAATTCCCGGAATTTTCGCCGCAGGTGCTGGATGCCCTGCGTCAGCCGCTCGAAACCGGCGAATGCATTATTGCGCGTGCCAATCACCGTGTCAGCTATCCCGCGCAAATCCAGCTTGTCGCGGCAATGAATCCCTGCCGTTGCGGTATGGCGGGAGAGCCGGGTTTTACCTGTGCCAGAGGCCCACGTTGTGTGGCAGACTATCAGGCTCGCATTTCCGGCCCGCTGCTCGATCGCATCGACATTCGTATCGACGTTCCCGCCGTTTCCGCCGCCGATCTCATTCGGCCCGTGACGGCCGAACCGAGCGCCGTGGTTGCGGCGCGCGTCGCCGAAGCGCGCCTTGCCCAGCAGGAACGTTATGCGGCAGCGGGCTTCCCTGCCATCCGCACCAACGCCCGCTGCACGACAGCAATGATCGAAAAATACGCCGAACCGGACCAGTCCGGGCTGCAATTGCTCCGTGATGCGGCGGAGCGCATGAAGTTTTCCGCGCGCGGTTACCATCGCATTCTCAAGGTGGCCCGCACCCTGGCGGATCTGGATGGCAGACAAACGGTTGGGCGTATCCATATTGCCGAAGCAGTGTCCTATCGTATCGCCGGCGAAAGGCTAACCGCCGCGGCGTAAAACCAGCTACGGGCACTTTGTCTGGGAAGGACGCTTATGCCTGCCGGTCAATCAGGTGGTTCCGGGAATGACGGGTAAAAATGCTGTTTGGACAGCTCGGTAGGTGATGGGCCGAATGAGGGGGCCTTGAAACAGAAGTGCCGCCGGCAAACCGGCGGCACGTCAAATATTCGCTCTTCCGCAACTGGGTGCCGAGAACGGGCTAGAGCCCAAGCCCTTCGAAAAGTGCTGTCGAAAGATAACGTTCCGCGAAGGAGGGAATGATGATGACAATGTTCTTGCCGGCATTTTCCTCACGCGCACCGACCTTGATTGCCGCCGCCAGCGCCGCACCCGAGGAGATGCCAACGGGCACGCCTTCCAGCCTCGCCGCCAGACGTGCGGTTTCGAAAGCCTCATCATTGGTGACGGTGACGATCTCGTCATAAATGCCGGTGTCGAGAATGGCGGGGGCAAAACCGGCGCCGATGCCCTGAATTTTGTGGGGGCCGGGGTTGCCACCGGAAAGAACGGGGCTGTCGGCGGGCTCCACCGCAATCACCTTCACCTCGGGCTTGTGGGATTTCAGAACCTGACCCGTGCCGGTGATCGTGCCGCCGGTGCCGATACCCGAGACCAGAATATCAACCGTGCCTTCGGTGTCGTTCCAGATTTCTTCAGCCGTCGTCTTGCGGTGGATCTCCGGATTGGCGGGGTTTTCAAACTGCTGCGGAATGATGGCGTCAGGCAGGGTTTCTGCCAGTTCCTGCGCTTTGGCGATGGCGCCCTTCATGCCCTTCGGGCCTTCGGTCAGCACCAGTTCCGCGCCCAGGAGAGCCAGCATTTTCCGACGCTCGACCGACATGGTTTCAGGCATGGTCAGGATCAGCTTGTAGCCTTTCGCGGCGGCAGCGAAGGCGAGCGCAATCCCCGTATTACCGGAGGTCGGTTCCACCAGCGTCGTCTTTCCGGGCGTAATCTTGCCCTGGGCTTCCAGAGCTTCAATCATGGCAACGCCGATGCGGTCCTTCACCGAAGCGATGGGATTGAAAAATTCGAGCTTGGCAAGAAGATTGGCCTTCACGCCTTTTTCCTTCGCCAGCTTGTCGAGCCGCACGATCGGTGTATCGCCGATTGTTTCCGTAATCGAGGAATAGACGCGTCCGCGTCCGGGCTTTCTGGCTTCCGGCATGATGCTCTCCTGTGTAAAGACCGCAAGATTTGAGCGGCAGAATAGGAGCAATTATCTCCGCAAGCTAGCGAACGTTCGTCCTAATATCCGTGAATTGCGGGAATAATTTCACGCCAGATCGCGGAAATGCACGAATTTGTTTTACGTGCTGCGGATGGCGATCATCGTCGCTGTTCCAGCCAGAATACCCGCCGCGGTGCGGTTGAGAATTGTCAGGGCGCTCGGTCTTTTCAGGAGGTTGCGCGCTTTGGCCGCAAGCAGGATGTAAGGCAGGAGAACCGCCATCAGCACGACAAAGGTGATGGCAAGAAGCGTCGCATATTCCGAAGGGCCGATCACGCGGATGTCGATCAGCGTCGGCACCAGCGCCACATAAAAAAGCATGGTTTTTGGATTGCCGAGGGTGATCAGCAGGCCGGACAGGAAGGACATGGACATGCTCGTGCTCTTCTTCGCCTTCAGGTCCTGCGGCAAGAGACCGGCGGTCCAGAGCTTCCAGGCGATATAGAGAAGATAGGCCGCACCTGCAAATTTCAGGACCATGAAGGCCTCCTGAAAGGTCTGCGCGACGAAGGCCAGCCCCAGGATCACAGCGGTCAGATAGATCATGTCGCCAAGCACCAGCCCGAGACCCATAAAAAAGGTTTCCCGAAAGCCCGAACCCAGCGCCCGCGCCACGATTGCCGTCATGCCGGGGCCGGGAATGGCGGCAGCGATGAAGAGGGCGGTGGCATAAGCGAATAGGGTGGTCAGCGTCATGATCGTGTTCCCTGAAAATCCGCCAGATCCATAGCGAAAATGCCGGGCAAAGACAATCAGTCCGCTCCTCTGCACCAGGGGTGTCGCTAAACGCCGGTAGAGCCGAAACCGCCGACGCCACGCGCCGTCTGCGAAGTTTCCATCACTTCGACAACAGTCACCTGCGTCACGGGCGCGATGACCATCTGCGCAATGCGCATGCCGCGCTCGACGACGAAATCGTCCTGACCGAGATTGGCGAGGATGACTTTCACCTCGCCGCGATAATCGCTGTCCACCGTGCCCGGGGAATTAAGGCAGGTGATGCCGTTCTTGATGGCAAGGCCGGAGCGGGGGCGGATTTGCGCCTCATATCCGGCGGGAACTTCGAACACGAAGCCGGTCGGCACCAGCGCCCGTTCACCGGGTTTCAGGGTCAACGGCTCACCCACGGACACAGCTGCACGCAGGTCCATGCCGGCGGCGCCACCGGTCTCGTAAGAGGGGAGTTCAAGGCCCGCGCCGTGGGCGAGGCGGGCAAGACGAAGAGGAGGCAGATTGTTGTTTTGAACGGTCATGCGGCATTAGTTTGCCGAGATCGCGGCAAGGTCAATTGCAAAACCGGGCCTGAAACGCTAGATACCCCGCAATTCCACAGGATTTGTCAGATGGCCGAAACACTTGCCGAGGCGGTCTCCCGCCGCCGCACCTTTGCTATTATCGCGCACCCGGACGCGGGTAAAACCACGCTCACCGAAAAGCTGCTGCTGTTCGGCGGAGCGATCCAGCTTGCCGGTGAGGTGAAGGCGAAAAAGGACCGCATCCAGACCCGTTCGGACTGGATGAAGATCGAGCGCGAGCGCGGCATTTCGGTCGTCACCTCGGTCATGACTTTCGAATATAACGACCGCGTCTTCAACATCCTCGATACGCCCGGCCACGAAGATTTCGCTGACGATACCTATCGTACGCTGACGGCCGTGGATGCGGCGATCATGGTCATCGACGCCGCCAAGGGTATCGAGCCGCGCACGCTGAAGCTGTTCGAAGTCTGCCGCATGCGCGATATTCCGATCATCACCTTCATCAACAAGATGGACCGCGAAAGCCGCGACCCCTTCGAGATACTGGACGAGGTGGAGGAGAAGCTGGCGCTCGATACGGCGCCGATCACATGGCCGGTGGGCCGCGCCAAAACCTTCTGCGGCGCCTATCATCTTGCCGACAGCACGTTCCGCGGCGTCGACACGCAGGTGGAGGCCATGAAGGTTAACGGTCCGCAGGCGGTGGCGGATCGACTGCCGGAAAATGAGCGCGATGCTTTCATCGAAGAAACGGAACTGGCGATGGAAGCCTGCCGTCCCTTCGATCGGCAGGCTTTCCTCGAAGGCCATATGACGCCGGTCTTCTTCGGTTCGGCGCTGCGCAATTTCGGTGTGCGTGACCTTATCAATGCGCTCGGCGATTTCGCACCGCCGCCGCGCGATCAGGTGGCGGATACCCGCACCGTGCATGCGGCCGAAGACAAAATGACTGCCTTCGTCTTCAAGATTCAGGCCAATATGGACCCGAACCACCGCGACCGTATCGCCTTTGCCCGCATCTGCTCCGGCAAGCTGGAGCGCGGCATGAAGGCGCGCCTGTCACGCACCGGCAAGCAGATGGGACTCACCGCGCCGCAATTCTTCTTCGCCTCGCAACGCCAGCTGGCCGACACAGCCTTTGCAGGTGATGTGGTCGGCATTCCGAACCACGGCACGCTCCGCATCGGCGATACGCTGACCGAGGGTGAAAACCTCGTGTTCCAGGGTGTGCCAAACTTCTCGCCGGAAATCCTGCGCCGTGTGCGTCTGGAAGATGCGATGAAGGCGAAGAAGCTGAAGGAAGCCTTGCAGCAAATGGCGGAAGAGGGCGTCGTGCAGCTCTTTTCGCCGGAAGACGGCTCGCCAGCCATCGTCGGCGTCGTCGGTGCGCTGCAGCTTGACGTGTTGAAGGAACGGCTGATGGGCGAATATGGCCTGCCGGTTTCCTTCGAAATGTCGCGCTTCTCGGTCTGCCGCTGGATTTCGTCCGATCAGCCGGCAGAAATGGACAAGTTCCTCAACGTCAAGCGTGGCGATATCGCCCGCGACCTGGATGGCGATCCGGTATTTCTGGCGCAGGATGCCTTTTCGCTGCGTTATGAATCCGAGCGTTTCCCCGCTATCAAGATGGTTGCGATCAAGGAATATCACGTCGCCAAGGCGGCGTGATATCGGCCGGGTTGCACTTTGTATGCGAAGGGCCGAGCATTTCAGGAAAAATGCGCAAGCGTCTTTCCGTCCAGAAATGTGGAAAAACAAAGAGCTAGAGCATTGAAGGTGATTACGTTTTCACTGAAAATGCTCTAGTTTCCCGGTGAACGGGAAACTGGTCCGGCAGTATGGCGCTTTCAGACAAACATATTCTCCTCATCATATCAGGCGGCATCGCGGCCTATAAGAGCCTCGACCTCATCCGCCGTCTGAAAGAGCGCGGCGCAAAGGTTACGCCTGTCATGACGAAAGGCGCGCAGGAATTTATCACCCCGCTCGCCGTTGGTGCATTGTCTGCCACCCATGTTTTCACGGAGCTTTTTTCACGGCAGGACGAGCAGGATGTTGGCCATATCAGGCTGGCGCGCGATTGCGATCTCGTGCTGGTGGCGCCCGCCACCGCCGATCTCATGGCGAAGATGGCACATGGTTTGGCCGATGATCTAGCTTCGGCGGTCCTTCTTGCGACCGACCGCAAGGTGCTGGTTGCGCCGGCGATGAACCCAAAAATGTGGTCGGCAAAGCCAACAATACGCAATGTCGATACGCTGAAGAAAGACGGTGTGTTTTTCGTCGGACCAATGGCCGGCGAGATGGCTGAGAAGGGGGAGGCTGGTCTCGGCCGAATGGCGGAGCCTTTACAGATCGTCCAAGCCGTTGAAGCGCTGCTGGATGGGGGGACGAAGCCCCTGAAGGGCAAGACGGCGATCGTGACCTCCGGCCCTACGCATGAGCCGATCGATCCCGTGCGCTACATCGCCAACCGTTCATCGGGCAAGCAGGGCCATGCGATTGCAGCGGCTCTCGCGGAACTCGGTGCAGACGTAACGCTGGTTTCCGGGCCGGTGACCATTGCTGATCCCGCCGGTGTGACGGTAATCCATGTCGAGCGCGCCGAAGAAATGCGGGACGCGGTGATCTCAAGGCTGCCGTCGGATATCGCCGTCATGGTTGCCGCCGTCGCCGACTGGCGGGTGGCGGGTTCATCAGAACAAAAGATCAAGAAACAGCCGGGTGATGCGCCGCCGGCGCTCCAGCTGACAGAAAATCCCGATATTCTCAAAACCGTCGGCCACCATGAAAACCGTCCAAAGCTTGTGGTGGGCTTCGCTGCCGAAACGCAGGACGTGGAAAAAAACGGTCGCGCCAAGCTGGAACGCAAGGGCGCGGATTACATCGTCGCCAACGACGTCTCGGCGCAAACCGGAATCATGGGTGGAGACCGCAACAGCGTGAAAATCATTTCGGCTGAGGGTGTTGAGGCATGGCCGGATCTCGATAAGGCCGAAGTGGCAAAACGTCTGGCAGCCTTTGTCGCGGAGAAACTCACATGACCATCTTTGATCGCAAGACATTCGACAGGATGCTTGGCGAATGGCCGGGCGTGCGTTTCGTCGATCAATGGGATTCGCATGTTGCCAAGGTGGGCGACAAGGTCTTTGCCGTGCTGGGCGAACGGGAAGACTGGCGGCTGGTGGTGAAATGCTCGGAGGAGAGCTTTGAAATCCTCACTGCGCTCGAAGGGATCGCCCAGGCGCCGTATTTTGCCAAACGCAAATGGATATCGATTGCCGATCATTCTCCGCTCGAACGGGAAGAAGTGGAGCACTATGTGCGCCGCTCCTATGAGCTTGTGGCAGCCGGCCTGACAAAAAAACTGCGGGGCGAGCTGGGCATCGTGATCGATCCCGCACCCGCCCTATAATTTCCGCTTCAATTGACCTTTTTGTCCTTGCCGATGATCTGGCGGACGCCTTCTTTGGTGAAGGGCTGCACGAGCTGTGGCAAAAAGCCCTTGGCGATCTCACCCTTGATGCCGATATCAGTTGATGAGGGTCGGTCAGGGTTATGGTAGGAGCCAAAGAGAATATCGAAGATGACGAGGTTTTCGCCGTAATTGGTATTGCCTTCCGGAAGCTGTTTTGAATGGTGCCAACGATGTAGGCGCGGCGTGCTGAAGACATAGTCGAGCACACCCGTTTTCATGTCGACATTGCAATGGGTCAAGATACCGATGAATGCGGTCACAGCACCCAGCCACCAGAACACCTGCAGCGGCGCACCCATGAAATAAAGCGGAATCTGGCTGAGCGCGATCTTGAACAGGGAATCGGCCGCATGGAACCGCCCGGTATTGACGACCCATAGCCGTACGACGCTGTGATGCAGGGCATGGAACCGCCAGAAAAAAACGGTTTCATGCGCGATGCGATGGGCCCAGTAGAGACCGAATTCGGCAATCGTTACCGCAAGCGAGACCTGCACCACCAGTGGCAGATGCGATGGCCACAGGTCAAAGCGCATTGCCGCGAGCGGCTGGAGCACGTTCGCGGCCAGCATCGGGAAGATGGCCGATGCTGCGGCGGCAAGTTGCACCAGCCCCTTGGTCAAAAGCGTGTGGCCGATGCTCGTCATTGTCTCGCCATCCCCTTCGAGCCATTCGACTTCATAGGGAATATAGCGTTCGAGAAGAAAGAGAGTGATAACCGCGCAGGCATAGACACTGAGAAACGCCGCGATCGGATGGCTGCTCGAGAAGGCGAAATATGACCCCACGAGGCCGCCAACAAAGACGAGTGGCCAGGAGGAATAGGAGAGGGTCTGTTTCAGTATCTGCGCTTTAGCCATCACAATCAAATCCCGTCCGGCATCATCCGTCCCTAACACCCGCGCACTATCGCAGCTTCAAAGCAGCCCTTTACCCGCACAACTGCCTGACCCGAGGAAAGGCCAGGTCTTTATTACCTCGAGACGTTACACAAACATGGCACGAAAACGTGCCGAGATGTTCAGCTTACCTTGATGGCAATAAAGACAAGCGTCAGCGCAATAACCCACAGCGCTATCCGCCCCCATCTGGTATGGCGCGCTTCTGCCCTGCCGATGGCTTCTGCGGTCTGCGCGTCGAAGCGCAAGCCATGCTCGCTCATATACATCAGTTCCGAATGCAGCTTCTCCGTCTTGGCGGCGATCTCCGGCGCTGCCTCGGCGAGCTTCAGGGCGGCCTTCACGCCGTCTTTCAGATCGGTCACGATACGTTTCGGGCCGAGATTGTCCCTTATCCAGCCACTGACAACAGGGTCAGCCGCCTTCCACATGTTGAAGCGCGGATTGAGCATACGCGACACGCCTTCCACCACCACCATGGTCTTTTGCAGCATCACGAGTTCCGGCCGGGTTTCCATGTCGAAAAGCTCAGTGACTTCAAAGAGAAGGGTCAGGAGCTTGCCCATGGAGATCGTCTCGGCCGGCTGGCCGTGAATTGGCTCGCCGATGGCGCGGATCGCCTGCGCGAAACTCGCTATGTCGTGATGGCCCGGCACGTAACCGGCCTCGAAATGTACTTCCGCCACCCGCATGTAATCGCGCGTGATGAAGCCGTAGAGGATTTCAGCGAGAAACCGCCGCTCCTTTTTCCCGAGCCGTCCGGCGATGCCCATATCGACCGCGACTATCATGCCCTGCGGATCGACGAAAAGATTGCCGGGATGCATGTCGGCATGGAAAAAACCGTCGCGCAGGGTGTGCCGCAGGAAGGACTGAATTAGTGTGTCGGCGAGCTTGTTCAGGTCGTGACCGGCGGCCTTCAGGCCTTCAATGTCCGACATCTTGACGCCGTCGATCCACTCCATGGTGACGACGTCACGACCGGTGCGTTCCCAGTCGACTTCGGGAACACGAAAACCGGGATCTTGCCTGGTGTTTTCCGCAAGCTCGGAAAGGGCGGCGGCCTCAAGCCGCAGATCCATCTCGATCTTGGTGGTCTGCTCCAGCGTGCGCGTCACTTCGACTGGGCGCAGACGACGGGCCGAGCGGACAAAGCGCTGTTGCAGGTCGGCGATCAGATACATCGCCTCGAGATCGTTCTGGAAGCGTTGTCGCACGCCGGGACGGATCACCTTCACGGCAACCTTGCGTGGCCCCTTTGGCGTATCCACAATCGCCGGATGGACCTGGGCGATGGAGGCGGCGGCGATCGGGTCGCCAAATTCCCTGTAGAGTTCCGAAACCGGCCGTCCGAGCGATCCCTCGATATTCGCTTTGGCGGCCGCGGCTGGGAAAAAGGCCATGCGGTCCTGAAGGCTTGCGAGATCGTCTGCGAACTCCGCGCCCACCACATCCGGACGGGTGGCCAGAAACTGACCCATCTTCACATAGGACGGTCCAAGCCGCTCGACAGCCACCGCCAGCCGATCGCTACGCTGCGCTCTTTTCGCCTTGCTACGGGCGAATGGCTTCAGCAGGGCTTTTAACACCTGCGCGGGCGCAGGAAGATCATCGGACGGCAGGGCCAGTACGACGCCTTCGCGCACGAGAACCCAGCCAACCCTTGCGAGGCGGAAATATGCGCCCAAAGTGCTCATGCTTATGCTTGTCTCCTGCCTATGCCGGCCATGGTCTTAGAGCTTCCAGCCGGAATGCAGGGCGGCGATGCCGCCGGTGTAATTGGTATAGGTCACGCGGGAGAAGCCGGCGGTGCGGATCATCGTCGCAAAATCCTCCTGATTGGGGAATTTACGGATCGATTCGACCAGATACTGATAGGGTTCGGCGTCGCCGGTGATCATCTTGCCGAATTGCGGAATGGCATTGAACGACCACGCGTCGTAGACGCGATCAAGCAGCGGCATCTCAACTTCGGAAAACTCCAGCACCAGAAGCCGCCCGCCGCGCTTCAGCACACGGTGCGCTTCCTTCAGCGCAACGTCGATGCGCGGAACATTGCGAATGCCAAAGGCGATCGTATAGGCGTCGAAGCTGTTCGCCTCAAAAGGTAGTTCCTCGGCATTGGCCTCCACGAAGGTCAAATTGTCCGAAAGCTTCTTTTTCGCCGCGCGCTCTTCGCCGACGGCAAGCATCGAGCCGTTGATATCGAGAACGGTGGCATGCGCCAGACGGTTGGAAGCTTCGATGATCCGGAAGGCAATATCCCCGGTACCACCAGCCACGTCCAGAACCTTGTAGGAGGGATCCTTGCGCGGCGAAAGCGAGGACACCATGGCGTCCTTCCACAGCCGGTGCAGGCCGGCCGACATCACGTCGTTCATGATATCGTAGCGCTTGGCCACCTTGTGGAAGACCTCGTTGACCATCCCCTGCTTCTGGCCTTCGTCCACTTTGTGGAAGCCATAGGACGTTTCCATGCCGCCTTGGGCGGTGGTACGGGCGTCGGTCATCGTCTGTCTCCATATTTATTGCGTGGCGGACCATAGCGGAAACGCCATGGCGACGCTATCTGTTGCCGCATCGCCTGGGCGCGACATTTCGCGTGCACTTTATAGACCACATGGTCCTAACGAAAAACTGCCGGATAAGCCAGATGCCAGAATTGCCAGAAGTCGAAACCGTCAGACGCGGCCTTGCTCCCGCCATGGAAGGGGCAAGGGTTCGCAAGCTCCATCTCGGCCGCCCCGACCTGCGGTTTCCGTTTCCAGAGGATTTCGCGGAGCTTATCGAGGGGAAGACAATCATCTCGCTCGGAAGGCGGGCAAAATATCTTCTGATCGAGCTGGAGGACGGGCTGACAATCGTGTCCCATCTCGGCATGTCCGGCTCTTTCCGCGTGGAAGCGGAAGCCGATGCAGAAGGCAGCATACCCGGCGTGTTCCACCATCCCCGCTCGAAGGACGGCAAGCACGACCACGTTGTCTTTCATCTGGATAAAGGCGAAGAGCGCGTCTGCGTTATCTATAATGATCCGCGCCGCTTCGGCTTCATGCATCTGGTGGAGCGCAGCAAGCTCGATCTTTATCCCGCCTTTGCGGAACTTGGCCCGGAGCCAACAGGCAATACGCTGAGCGCGGATTATCTCGCGAGCCGGTTCGACGGTAAAAGCCAACCGCTGAAAAGCACGCTGCTGGACCAGAAGGTTATTGCCGGCCTCGGCAATATCTATGTCTGCGAGGCGCTGTGGCGCGCCCATCTTTCCCCCCTGCGTGCCGCCGGAACGCTGGTAACGAAAGGTGGCAAGCCCACAGCGAAGCTTGTCGATCTCACGGAGAAAATCCGCGATGTCATCGCCGATGCCATCGCCGCCGGGGGCTCATCATTGCGCGACCACATACAGACGGACGGAACGCTTGGTTATTTCCAGCATTCCTTTTCGGTCTACGATCAGGAGGGGCAGCCTTGCCGTACCCCCGGCTGCAGGGGTACGGTTGAAAGGGTGGTGCAGGCTGGCCGCTCCACCTTTTATTGCGCCGCCTGCCAGAAATGAACGAACGACGGAGAAGGGGAGACTGCCGTGGATTATGAAACGATATTGGTCGAAAAGCGCGACGAGGTAGGGGTCATCACGCTCAATCGTCCAAAGGCGCTAAACGCACTCAATTCCGTGCTTCTGAAAGAGCTGCGACACATCCTGTCTTCATTTTCCGTGGACGATTCCATCGGTGCGGTCGTTATCACCGGCTCTGAGAAGGCATTTGCGGCTGGTGCCGATATCAAGGAAATGCAGGGGCTGGATTTCGTCGATGCCTATGTCGGCGATTTTCTTGGCGGCTGGGACGAGGTTGCGGCCACCCGCAAACCCGTCATCGCCGCCGTTTCCGGTTTTGCCCTCGGGGGCGGGTGCGAACTCGCCATGATGTGCGACTTCATAATAGCATCCGATACGGCAAAGTTCGGCCAGCCGGAGATCACGCTGGGTGTCATTCCAGGCATGGGCGGCTCCCAGCGGCTGACGCGTGCGGTGGGTAAGGCAAAGGCGATGGACCTCGTTCTGACTGGCCGCATGATGGATGCGGCGGAAGCCGAGCGCGCCGGTCTCGTATCGAGAATCGTACCGGCCGCGAACCTGATGGACGAGGCGGTGGAGGCCGCCACCCGCATCGCGTCGCTGTCGCGTGCCTCCGTGCTCATGGCCAAGGAAAGTGTCAATCGTTCCTTCGAAGTGCCGCTTTCGGAAGGTCTGAGATATGAAAGACGGTCCTTTCAGTCGCTTTTTGCCACGGCAGATCAGAAGGAGGGCATGGCGGCCTTCGTCGAAAAGCGCAAACCTGCTTTCCGGAATCGCTAAGGATTCGGAATATCGGCGCTTTTAAGCGTTTTGCGCGTTGACGGGCGTAAGCTTTAGCGGTATATGCCCGCCCACGGTTAAGGAAAGCCATCCGGCTTGTCCGAAATTACTCCCGCATTCTTGGGTTACGTGAGGTCTTCGAAAGACCCGATCCTCTGGTTGCGGAATTTGGTTTGAATTCGAAGAGAGGCATACATGGCCAATACAACTTCGGCGAAAAAGGCGACCCGCAAGATCGCTCGCCGTACCGCAGTCAACAAGGCTCGCCGTTCGCGCGTTCGCGGCTTCATCCGCAAGGTAGAGGAAGCTATCGCTACCGGTGATCTCGCTGTCGCTACCGAAGCTCTGAAGGCAGCTCAGCCCGAGATCCAGCGCGCCGCTACGAAGGGCGTTCTGCATGGCAACACGGCATCCCGTAAGGTGTCGCGTCTTGCGCAGCGCGTGAAGGCTCTTTCCGCCTAATCCGGCTAATTACAAATAATTATTCAAAAAGCCTGGTCTTTGACCGGGCTTTTTCTGATTCTAACCGCCTGTTAATCATTCCTCCCGTAACGTGACAAATGCGTGTCAACTGAACGACAGGAAAAACTAAGCAAAAACAATTACTTGCTGGAGGTCTTCTCCAAAATGGGAAGCTTGCTCTACGGAAGTCGGGGCAAGTTTTGAGTCAAGAAGATTTTTATTTTTTTGCCAAAACAGGCTCTCAAAAAACGCCAAAATTGAATCTCATTGATTCATAAGCGATTCTGCTTTGAACCTTGACGGTGATGCAAAACGGCCTTTGCGAGTCAATGGCCGATCTACGTTTTTGCAGAAAAAACGCCATTGATCTCTCCCCACGATCCTGCCTAAATGCATTCCAACAAGGGGTGCGGATCTCAGTCCACAGATTATCTCGATGTTCGTATCGACGATATTCACCTTCTTGCTGACGGGTCTTTCGAGGTCCGTTTTTTCAGGTCATGGAGCTTTTTGTACCGTTTCGGTCTCGGAACGGGCGGGAGCTTTTTGTCCTCAAAAATGCGCCTTAAGGTTGTGGCGAAAGGAGCGTTTTGAGCGTGTCGCAGGCCTCTCCATGAGGGAGAGGGAAATGGGAAACCGGCTCGCAACGAGAATAGTCTTTGACGTTCTTTCGAGGGGAACGCTGAGGGCGGGAATAAACGAGGGGGATCTCTGGCGATCTATTTTGGTCGTCAGGCTATGATTGGCAATTTGAAAGGCGGCAATATGCAATTGAATTTGGCGATGGGTGCGGTGGCTGATGGGGACCGCGCACCAAAGGCATGTGATGCAGCTTGCTCAGAGGCGGCAGGGGACAAATCGGCAATGAAGCATGATGCGCTGTTTGAACGTTTTAGCGCGCGGCTCAAGGCACAGGTTGGTCCGGAAGTCTATGCGAGCTGGTTTGCACGGCTGAAACTCCATTCCGTTTCAAAAAGCGTCGTTCGTTTTACCGTTCCGACGACCTTTCTGAAGTCCTGGATCAATAACCGTTATATGGACCTGATCACCAGCCTCGTGCAGAGCGAGGATCCGGATGTGCTGAAGGTGGAGATTCTGGTCCGCTCGGCCAGCCGTCCGGTGCGCCCGGCCCAGGCTGAGGAGCGGACACAGCCCGCTCAGGAAATCGGGGCGGTTCAGCGCAACAAGCCTTTTGTCCCGCAGCAGCCCGCGGCGGCGCCTTCTGCGCAGCCCGTGGCCGCGCAGGCAACGCTGCGTCAGGGCGGCTCCGGTCCGCTGTTCGGGTCACCGCTGGATACGCGTTTCACCTTCGAGACGTTTGTGGAAGGTTCGTCCAACCGTGTTGCGCTTGCAGCCGCAAAGACGATCGCAGAAGCCGGCGCTGGTGCCGTGCGTTTTAATCCGCTGTTCATCCATGCGGGTGTGGGCCTCGGCAAGACACATCTTCTGCAGGCCATCGCGAATGCGGCCATCGACAGCCCGCGCAATCCGCGCGTGGTTTATCTGACGGCCGAATATTTCATGTGGCGTTTCGCAACCGCGATCCGTGACAATGACGCTCTGACGCTGAAGGATACGCTGCGCAATATCGATCTGCTCGTCATCGATGACATGCAGTTTCTGCAGGGCAAGATGATCCAGCACGAATTCTGCCACCTGCTGAACATGCTGCTCGACAGCGCCAAGCAGGTCGTGGTTGCGGCTGACCGCGCTCCATGGGAACTGGAATCGCTCGATCCGCGCGTGCGCTCCCGCCTTCAGGGCGGCATGGCCATCGAGATCGAAGGGCCCGATTACGACATGCGTTATGAGATGCTCAACCGCCGCCTCGGTTCGGCCCGTCAGGAAGATCCTTCCTTTGATATTTCGGACGAAATCCTGACCCATGTCGCCAAAAGCGTTACGGCGAGCGGTCGCGAACTTGAGGGTGCGTTCAACCAGCTGATGTTCCGGCGCTCTTTCGAACCGAATCTGTCGGTCGATCGGGTCGATGAACTACTGTCGCATCTCGTCGGCACGGGCGAGGCCAAGCGCGTGCGTATTGAGGATATTCAGCGGATCGTCGCCAAGCATTACAACGTGTCGCGGCAGGAACTGGTGTCCAACCGCCGCACCCGAGTCATCGTCAAGCCACGCCAGATCGCCATGTATCTGGCGAAGATGCTGACGCCGCGGTCTTTCCCGGAGATCGGCCGCCGTTTTGGCGGACGTGACCATACCACGGTTCTGCATGCGGTGCGCAAGATCGAGGAGCTGATCTCCGGCGATACCAAGCTCGGTCATGAGGTCGAGCTGCTGAAGCGCCTGATCAACGAAAACAACGCATGAAAAAAGCGGCCTCCGGGCCGCTTTTTTATTCTCTTCTTGTTTGAGGACTAAAGCCGGATGCGCGGGTGTCAGCAGGCGAGGTCGGCGACGACGGCGTCCAGAATGAGCATGCCCGATGGGGTGCAGCGCAGCCGGGAGTTTCCGAGCCGCTCCACAAAGCCGTGCTGGAGAAGAAACTCCTCCTTTTCCGGGTCGAGGTCGCGTCCGGAAAGATCGCTCCAGCGGGCGAGATCGATGCCTTCCCGCAGGCGAAGGCCCATCAGCAGCAATTCGTCGGCCTGTTCATCGACGCCGAGGAGTTCCTGATCGATCATGCCGTGGCCTTCCCGCTCAACGGTTTCCAGCCAGGTCTCAGGGTGGCGTTCGGTCGCCGTTGCGAGCTTGGAGGAGCCGCGCGTCAGACGCCCATGCGCGCCAGGACCGATGCCCGCGTAATCGCCATAACGCCAGTAGGTGAGGTTGTGGCGACTTTCAGCACCGGGCCGGGCATGGTTGGAAACCTCGTAGGCCGGCATGCCGTAACGCTCGGTGATTTCCTGAGTGGCTTCATAAAGCACGGCCGAATGCTCGCCATCTGGCACGATGAGTTTGCCGGCCTTGTGCAGACCGTAGAAGGGCGTGCCTTCTTCTATCGTCAGCTGATAGAGCGACAGATGGTCAACGGCATAGGAGACTGCTTCCTTCAGCTCGGCGTCCCATTCGGCCACCGTCTGGTTCGGGCGGGCATAGATGAGGTCGAAGGACATACGCGGGAAAATCTCACGCGCCAGCCTGATGGCTTTCAGGGCGTCAGCGACATCATGCAGCCGTCCGAGGAATTTCAGGTCGCGGTCATTCAGCGCCTGCACACCGAGAGAGACGCGGTTGACGCCCGCCGCCCGGTAACCGCGGAACCGCTCTGCCTCGACGCTCGAAGGATTGGCTTCCATGGTGATCTCGATACCATCCGGCACATGCCAGAAGCGCGAGACGCCATCAAGAAGTGCTGCGACTGTCTGCGGGTCCATCAGCGATGGCGTGCCGCCGCCCATGAAGATGCTGGTGACGACGCGCGGGCCGCTCAGCGACCGCATATGTTCCATTTCACGCAGGAAGGCAGCCGTAAACCGCTCCTGATCTACCGGCCGGTGGCGGACATGGCTGTTGAAATCGCAATAGGGGCATTTGGCCGCGCAGAAGGGCCAATGCAGATAAATCCCGAAACCGGGATCGCCCGTATCCGGCAGAAGCGATGCGCCGGGGGCAGAAAGTTGATGCTCCCCGACCATCGGGTTCATGCCTCCAGGCAGGTTTCTACGAATTTTTTAAACGCACGGGCACGGTGCGATAGCGCAAAGCTGTCGCCATGTTTCCAGCCGTGTTTTTCGTCCGCGGTCATCTCACCGAATGTGGTGTCGTAACCCTCGGGTTTGAAGATCGGATCATAGCCAAATCCGCTCGTTCCGCGCGGTGGCCAGACGACAGTGCCTTCCACCTCGCCACGGAAATACTCGACATGACCATCGGGCCAGGCCAGGCACAGCACGCTGACAAAGCGGGCCTTGCGATCTTCCGGTTTCGATGCGCCGTGCTCGGCCAGCGCATCTTCAACTTTCCGCATCGCCATGACGAAGTCGCGTGTGCCGTCCGCCGTCTCCGCCCAATTGGCGGTGTAGACACCGGGCGCACCGTCAAGCGCGTCGATAACCAGACCGGAATCGTCGGACAAAGCCGGAAGACCGGATGCCTTCGCAGAGGCAAGCGCCTTGATGGCGGCATTTTCTTCGAAGGTCGTACCTGTCTCGTCCGGCTCTTCGAAGTTGAGCTCAGCCGCTGACTTGGCGGAAAAGCCGAAAGGGCCGATCAGATCGGCTATTTCGGCAATCTTGCCTTTGTTGTGGCTGGCGACGACGATGGTTCTGGTATCGAGCTTGCGCATCACGCTTTCCTGTCGGCTCAGGCGATGGCCTGTTTCTGAAGGGCGACCAATTCGCTGCAGCCGGCTTTGGCCAGGCCGAGCAGCGTCAGGAATTCTTCTTCGGAGAAGGGCGCGCCTTCAGCAGTACCCTGAACCTCGACGATGCCGCCCGAGCCGGTGATGACGAAATTCGCGTCGGTCTCGGCGGAGGAATCTTCGAGATAGTCGAGATCGATAACCGGCTGGTTGGCGAAGATACCGCAGGAGATCGCCGCGATATGATCCTTCAGGACTTTCTCGACCTTGATCATGTTGCGGGTTTCCATCCACTTCAGGCAATCGTGCAGCGCGATCCACGCGCCGGTAATGGAGGCGGTGCGGGTACCGCCATCGGCCTGGATGACGTCGCAATCGATACTGATCTGGCGTTCGCCGAGCGCCTGCAGGTCAACGACGGCGCGCAACGAGCGGCCGATGAGGCGCTGGATTTCCTGCGTACGGCCGCCCTGCTTGCCGGAAGCAGCTTCGCGCTTCATGCGTTCATGGGTGGAGCGCGGCAGCATGCCATATTCTGCGGTAACCCAGCCCTTGCCGCTGTTGCGCAGCCACGGCGGCGTCTTTTCTTCGAGGCTTGCGGTGACGAGCACATGCGTGTCGCCGAATTTCACGAGACAGGAGCCTTCGGCATGTTTCGAGAAATTGCGCTCGAAGGAAACCTTGCGCATCTGGTCGGTTTTTCTGCCTGAAGGCCGCATATGATCCACTCTCCATGTTGGTCCCTGCCTTCTAAGGCGAGGTCCTGGCTTTTGCAAAGCCAATTTCCATTTTGCCGCGGCCGCGCGACGCATTATATTGATGGCAGACAGGATATGGACGACAAAGAACGGACGAATGGGCTTTTCTGCACCGCTTTCAAAAGATCAGGCATCGCTTCTCGATGAACGGTCGCGGGAAATTTTCCGGCGCATCGTAGAAGGTTATCTCGATACCGGCGAACCGTTGGGCTCACGCAGCCTGTCGCGGCTGCTGCCGATGTCGCTTTCACCGGCCTCCGTACGGAACGTCATGAGCGATCTGGAGGAACTGGGCCTCATCTATTCCCCTCACATCAGCGCTGGGCGCCTTCCCACCCAGACCGGGTTGCGCTTTTTCGTTGATGCCTTCATGCAGGTAGGCGATCTGCCCGCGGAGGAACGCGCAAGCATCGATCGCCAGATCGGGCCGGTCGCCGGTCACGAGCAATCGCTGGAAGGGCTGCTGACGGAAGCGAGCCGCATGTTGTCCGGGATGTCGCGGGGCGCAGGCCTGGTGCTGACGGCCAAGAACGATGTGGTGCTCAAGCATGTCGAATTCATCAGGCTCGAACCGACCAAGGCGCTCGCCGTGCTGGTGGGTGATCATAATCAGGTCGAAAATCGCATCATAGAGTTACCGACTGGCATTTCTTCGTCACAGTTGACCGAGGCTGCGAATTTCATCAATGCCCATCTGTCCGGCCAGACGCTGCAGGAATTGCGCGGCCAGTTCCAGAAGCAGCAGGCGGAGCTGCAATCCGAACTCGGCACGCTGGCACAGGATCTCATCGAACGCGGTCTGGCTGTCTGGGCGGGCGATAGCGAGGACGGCAAGCTTGGTCGTCTCATCGTTCGCGGACGGTCCAACCTGCTGGAGGGACTGGCCGGCGAGGAAGACATCGATCGTGTTCGCCTGCTCTTTGACGATCTGGAGCGTAAGGAAAACCTCATTGAAATCCTCAACCTCGCGGAAAGTGGGTCGGGAGTGAGGATTTTTATCGGTTCGGAAAACAAGCTCTTTTCGCTTTCGGGTTCCTCGCTCATCGTCGCGCCGTATCGTGACGAGGACAATCGTGTCGTTGGTGCGGTCGGCGTCATCGGGCCCACCAGGCTGAATTATGCCCGTATCGTGCCCATGGTGGATTACACCGCGCAGATCATGGCCCGCCTTTCCCGCAAACAGAGATAGACAAGCCGGCAAGGAAGGAGAATGCGGCAAGCTTTTCGCCGCAAGCCTTGATTTTTGCCCGCCAAAGCTCGATATCGGGCGCAACCAACAATATTCAAATCTGGAGAACGTCATGACCGACGATACAAAAAAGCCCGGACCTGACGCGGACGTCGCGGAAGAGTTTGTCGATCCTGCTCAGGCAGGTGAAGAACAGGCTGAAACGGCGGAGCCTGATCCGGTCGAAGTGCTCAAGGCGGAAAATGCCGACCTGCGCGACAAGTTCCTGCGCCTTGCCGCGGAAATGGACAATCTTCGTCGTCGCACAGAACGCGACGTAAAAGATGCCAAGACCTATTCCATGGCCGCTTTTGCCCGCGACATGCTGGCGGTTTCAGACAATCTTCGCCGCGCTCTCGAGGCCATTCCCGCTGAGCTCAAGACCAATGGCGAAGCCGGTCTGAATGGCTTGATTGAAGGTGTCGAAATGACCGAGCGCTCGATGCTGTCGACGCTGGAACGCCATGGCGTGAAGAAGATCGATGCCGAAGGCCAGAAGTTCGACCCGAATTTCCATCAGGCCATGTTTGAAATTCCCAACACGACGGTTCCCAACAATACCGTATTGCAGGTAATTCAGGCCGGTTTCACCATTGGCGACCGCGTTCTGCGCCCCGCCATGGTCGGTGTCTCCAAGGGCGGCCCGAAGGCGGAAACCGCTGCCTCGGCTGAACCGGGCACTGCGTCGGTCAATGAAAAAGACGCTTGAGGCCATCTGTGCCGATTTAACGAAAAACGCGCCTTCAGGGCGCGTTTTTTATTGCCATTAACTGGGAAAGGAAGGCCTGCCGTCAGGCAGCCGTTGCCTGTTCCTGATTAAGGAAGGCGTAGATCGCCGTATCGGAATCTGTAGCACGCAGCTTGGCCACCAGTTCAGGGTCGCGCAGGGCACGCGCAATGCGTGAAAGTGCCTTCAGATGGTCGGCGCCGGCACCTTCTGGCGCCAGCAGCAGGAAAACCAGATCAACAGGCTGATCGTCCAGCGCTTCGAAATCGACCGGCGTTTCAAGACGTGCGAAAACACCGGTGATCTGCTGGATGCTGTTGAGCTTGCCATGGGGAATGGCAATGCCGTGCCCCACACCGGTGGAACCGAGCTTTTCACGCTGGAGGATGACGTCGAACACTTCCCGTTCCGAGACTCCGGTAATTCTGGCTGCCTTTGCGGCCAGCTCCTGAAGCAGCTGCTTTTTGGAATTCACCTTGAGGGCGGGAATAATCGCATCTTGTTGCAGCAAATCTGCCAACGCCATTCTCTTTTTCCTTCATGCCATCGAGACGAGGCGGAAGGCAGATGCACTTTCGCGTCCTGCCTTCCACGTCTTGTCAGACTGTTCAGCTCTTGATCGTTTCCGCGTCGATCCAGCCGATATTGCCGTCGTGACGCCGGTAGACGATGTTGAGATATTCCTTGCCCGGGCTGCGGAACAGCAGAACCGGTTCGTCGGTCATGTCGAGCGCCATTACGGCACTGGCAACAGACATGGTCTTAATCTGTTTCGAACTCTCGGCCACAATGGTGGGTGCGTAATCTTCGGGGACCTCGTGGTCCTCATCGGGAATAGCATCCATCACCGTATAGGCGATTTCCTGCGACACGCCGTTCGCACCATTGTGATGGTCCTTGAGCTTGCGTTTGTAGCGACGCAGGCGCTTTTCGATCCGCTCGGCGGCGGCATCGAAGCTCGCTTGCGGATCATTCGCCTGACCCGCCGCATGCAATACAACGCCCGTATCGAGATGCAGCTTGCAATCGGCCGCAAAACGCGATCCGGACTTCTCTACGGTCACTTGGCCTGAATACCCCCCATCGAAGTATTTGGTAACCGCCAGACCTATATTGTCCTCAATCCGCTGACGGAAAGATTCACCGATCTCCATATGTTTACCAGATACACGCACACTCATGGAAATTTTCCTTTTTGTAGTGATTTGCGAGTACCAGCTTACGTCAAGCCGCGCGCGCATCCAAGCGTTTCGAAGACCTTAAAAAGCCCTCATTCGAATTTTACGCCCATGGACGGTGGAGATGAATCCGTTACAAATGACCTTGCTTACGTGTGCGGCGGGCTTCTAGCCCTTGCCGCGACAAGAGTCAATGGTGCGGCAAAAAACCGCCATAAACGTGATCGGGTTCATCGCTCAGAAGGCGGACAACCTGGCAAGAGCCTTCTTTTCCCGGCGTCTCTGCACGGAGGAGGGGATGTTCATCGCCTCCCGATATTTGGCGACGGTGCGGCGGGCGAGATCGATACCGTTCTTCTTTAGATTGTCCACGATATCGTCGTCGGAAAGCACCGCATCAGCCGCTTCCTGCGCAATCATGGCCTTGATACGGTGGCGGACTGCTTCCGCTGAATGGCTGTCACCGCCTTCCACAGCGCTGATCGATACGCTGAAGAAATATTTGAGCTCGAACAGCCCGCGTGGCGTCAGCATGTATTTCTTTGATGTCACGCGGCTGACGGTGGATTCGTGCATCTTGATGGCGTCCGCAACCGTCTTCAGGTTCAGCGGCCGCAGGTGATCCACGCCATTGAGGAGAAAGGCATCCTGCTGACGCACGATCTCCGTCGCAACCTTCATGATCGTCCGGGCGCGCTGGTCGAGGCTGCGGGTCAGCCAATGGGCGGTCTGCATGCATTCAGCCAGAAAGTCCTGGTCCTCTCCTGCGCGAGCCTTGTGTTTCGAGACTTCGGCGAAATAGCTCTGGTTGATGAGCACGCGTGGCAGGGTCTCGGGATTGATTTCCACCAGCCAGCCGCCGGAAGAGGAGGGACGAACGATGATGTCGGGAACGATGGTCTCCGAAACCGCTGAATCGTAGCCTGCACCGGGGCGTGGATTGAGCGTGCGGATTTCCGCCAGCATGTCGAGCAGGTCTTCCTCATCGACCCCGCAGAGTTTCTTTAAGGAGGCGAAATCCCGCTTCGCCAGAAGCTCGAGATTGTCGATGAAAGCCCGCATGGCCGGGTCGAGCCGGTCCTTCTGCGCGAGCTGGATCGCCAGACACTCGCTCAGTGAACGTGAAAATACGCCGGGAGGATCGAAGCCCTGGAGTGTCTTCAAGACCCGCTCGACAGTCGAGGGAGCCGCTCCCAGCCGCTCGGCGACGTCGTCGACAGCGTCTGCGGCGATATAGCCGGTCTCATCGAGTTGGCCGATAAGCACATCGGCGATCATCCTGTCTTCGGGGGAAGAGATGGAGAGCGGCAATTGCTGACTGAGATGGTCGCCCAGGCTCTGTTTTGCAGCGACGAAATCATCGAGATCGTAACTTTCGCCGGATTCCTGGCCCGGCATCGATTTCCACTGGCTCGCCAGTTCGGGCGCATCGGCCTTTCTCGGCTCGCCATCGTCGGGAAAGACGTTTTCGAAGCTCATGTCGAGTTGCTCGCCAAGATTGGCGGCGCGATCCCCGTACCAGTCTTCACTATCCGCGGTCACGCTGGGGGATTTTCCCGCGCCGTCACCATCGCTGTCGCCGAAATTGTCGGCTTCCGCCGGCATGTCATTGCTCAAATCGCCATCGTTTGCCGCAATTTCCAGCAGCGGATTACGTTCCACCTCCTGCGCGATAAACTGCGTCAACTCGAAATGCGTCATCTGAAGCAGCTGGATGGACTGCATCAGTTGCGGTGTCATCACGAGAGACTGGTTTTGACGCAGCAAAAGGCTGGCAGACAATGCCATGGCGAACGCGAAACTCCCTTTACAGCTTCTCCGTCGCCAGATTTTCCAGAAATTTTACCGAGACGACAGAACTTGGCCCAAAAATTGCTTTTTTATTTTGTTTGGTCAAGCGTCAGGGCAGGGCGCGATGAAGAATCTTTCGCGCCCTACAGCTTAAAGGCTGAAATTATTGCCGAGATAGAGGCGACGCACATCCGGATTGTTGACGATATCGTCGGGACGTCCATGCGTCAGCACCTCGCCTGCATGGATGATGTAAGCGCGGTCGATGAGGCCAAGCGTTTCTCGGACATTATGATCAGTGACGAGAACGCCGATGCCGCGCGCTGTCAGATGCCTTACCAGATTCTGGATGTCGCTGACCGAAATCGGATCGACGCCCGCGAAAGGCTCGTCGAGCAGCATGAAGGTCGGATCTGTCGCAAGCGCGCGTGCGATTTCCAGACGGCGGCGCTCACCACCCGAAAGCGCCACGGCGGGCGACTTGCGCAGCTGCGCGATATGGAATTCTTCCAGCAGCTCATCGAGCTTGCGGTTGCGCTTGGCTGCGTCCGGCTCGTGCACTTCCAGCACGGCGCGGATGTTCTCCTCCACGGTCAACCCGCGGAAGATCGAGGCTTCCTGCGGCAGATAACCGACACCGAGACGCGCGCGCCGATACATCGGCATGGTGGTGACATCGTTTCCGTTGATGGCGATCTTGCCGGTATCGACCGGAACCAGACCCGTGATCATATAAAAACAGGTGGTTTTGCCGGCGCCGTTCGGCCCGAGCAGGCCCACGGCCTCGCCGCGACGAACGACCAGCGAAACACCGTTGACCACGCGACGCGTATTATAGGTCTTGGTCAAACCATGCGCGATCAGCGTGCCCTGATAGGGGGTCTTGTCCGCCGGTGAGGCGGCGTCCGCGGATCGGTGGCGCCCGCCGCCGAATATTTTTGAGATCGAGGGTATCTTCACGAGGAAAGACTACTGTTTCTTCTGCGATTTCGGATCGAGCATGATCCGGACAGGACCGCCGCAGCTTTCGAGCTTGGCCTGTCCCGTATTCATCAGAACAGTGAGCTTGCAGCCTGTGAAGACATTGGTGCCTTCGGACAGCACGACCTGCTTGCCCGTCAGAATGAAGGTCTGCGCCGCCATGTCGAATTCGCCGTGATCGGCCGTCGCCTTCTGGGTCTCGGACGTCAGATAGACATTATTGTCCACGAAGATTTTTTCGATGTTGGCGTCGCCACTGGTGAGCGAGGAACCCTCGCCCTTGTAATTCACCGTCATCTTGCCGGCCTGCAGGGTGGTCGTTCCCTGCACAACCTTCACGTTGCCGGTAAAATATGCCTTACGCTCCTGATCGCGAATCTCGAGCTGGTCACTTTCAATCGCAATCGGCTGATCGCCGGAAAGCTTGACACCCTGCATGTTGCTGGTGGTGTTCTGGGCGAAAGCCACAGTTGCAAGACACGAAAAAACAAGACCTGCGGCTGTTAAGCCTGCGGATTTGCCAAGGAAAACGGGACGGGAAATTTGCATCATCTGGACCGGGCTCTCACTTGCCTTCATTTTTGATATTGGATGCAGCGATACGTGCCCGTACCTGCCCCGAAAATGTAATTGTCTTGCCATTATCGGCGATGTCAATCGATTGCGCAACAATCGAGCCGTCGTTTGTTTTGATTGAAACCGGCTGCTGGCTGCTCATTTTCCCAGCCTTCAGATCGACTTCCGCAGACTGGAATTTCGCTTGTATGCCATTGCTGAGATTGATGTCAAAAGGGGCGGTCATCTTTAGTTTGTTCGTGGCGCGGTCGAAAATGCCTTCCTGGGCGATCACCTGCGCGACACTGTCGTTTACCGGAACCGCCGCCAGAACCTTTTCGAGCGTCATCAGATTGGGGTTGGCGATGTCCTGCAACGCGCGGTCGGCGTTCATGGAGTAATCGATTCCCTTCTCGTTGCGGCCCGCAACGGCAGGTTTTTCCATCACGATCTTGCCGTCTTCTATCCTCGCGCTTTCGAGGGAGACCTCTTCAGGCGCCCAGGTTCGGATAACCGAGACAGCGATGAAGGCAAGCGAAACGATTGCCGCCCCGAGCGGCAGAATGATTTTCAGCCGTTTCACACGCGCTGAATGCCGGAGCGCACGCCCGTAAGCGCCGTTCTGGTCATTGGGCAGCGGAAATGCTGGCGCGGGTTCGCGGAGTCTTTCGAGCATAAGAGCGGGTCCGGAATGCTTCTCCGGCGCCTTTCAGGCGCACAATTGAAGCTTGTGTCTCTATCTAAATGTCTTTGGCACGAGTGCTTTGTCCTGCCAATATGGTTTTTGTCTGGAAAGGTGCAAGGGAAATGCGAATTTTATCGTAATTCTGGTTTCCTTATTGTTTCCTTGCGGCTTCGCGTTAGAAGAACCATATGGCCTGAAGCGCAAGAGCGGATGACAGAGGTTTTTATGGACAATATGGCGATAGCGGATCGCAGGCGGTTGCGCCGCAAGCTGACTTTCTGGCGGATTGCCGCCGTTCTTCTGCTCGTTGCCGGTTTCTTCGGCCTCTACCGTCTTTTCTGGGATGGACCGCAGCAGAGTGCGAAGCCCCATATTGCCCGCGTCGAGGTCTCTGGCCTGATCACCGACAATACCGAACTTCTCGAGCGGCTCGACAGGATCGCCAAGAGCGACAATGTCAAAGGACTGATCGTGTCGATTTCTTCGCCAGGCGGCACCACCTATGGCGGTGAGCGCATCTTTAAGGCCATTCGAGGGGTCGCAGAAAAGAAGCCGGTCGTTTCGGATGTGCGCACGCTCGCTGCCTCCGCAGGTTACATGATCGCATCGGCGGGCGATGTCATCGTTGCCGGTGAAACCTCGATCACCGGTTCGATCGGCGTGATCTTCCAATATCCCCAACTTGGCCAGTTGATGGACAAGCTCGGCGTCTCGTTGCAGGAAATCAAGTCGTCGCCGATGAAGGCGGAGCCTTCACCGTTCCACGAGGCGCCGGAAGAAGCAAAGTCGATGATCCGCGCCATGGTGATGGACAGCTATGGCTGGTTTGTGGACCTTGTGGCAGATCGCCGCAAACTGCCACGCGAGGATGTGTTGAAACTGGCTGATGGATCGATCTATACCGGCCGTCAGGCTCTTGCCAACAGGCTGGTCGACACGCTCGGCGGCGAAAAGGAAATTCGCACCTATTTCGAAACCCGCGGTGTGGCAAAGGATTTGCCGATTGTCGAATGGCGTGCGCCATCCTCCAATTCGCCTTTCGCGCTTTTCAGTGTTGCGCAAATAGCGAAGTTTCTGGGATATGACGATTTAATTCCCTTCGCAGGGCCTGGCCAGCTCGGTACGGACAAGTTGTTTCTTGACGGTCTTGTTTCCGTTTGGCAGGTTGAGCCGCGTTAAAAATCCAATTCTTTCAGGGGGCAACCGTGATCAAATCTGAACTGGTGCAGATCGTTGCTGCGCGTAACCCGCACCTTTATCACCGTGACGTGGAAAACATCGTCAATGCGGTGCTGGATGAAATCACCGACGCTCTGGCGGCAGGAAATCGTGTTGAGCTCCGCGGTTTTGGCGCGTTTTCGGTGAAAAACCGTCCGTCGCGCTCGGGCCGGAACCCGCGCACGGGTGAATCGGTTTTCGTCGAGGAAAAATGGGTGCCCTTCTTCAAGACGGGTAAGGAACTGCGTGAACGCCTGAACCCCGGAATGGGTGACGAAGAGGACGATTGATCGTTCTTGACGCCGGCGACTGAAACGGAGCCGGCCTTCCTCGCGGCGATGGAGTATTTTCGGATGTCAAAAAAAATCATCAACCTCATCATCCTGCTTCCGCTGGCGATCATCCTCGTCATCCTGTGTGTCGCCAATCGTCAGTCCGTGACGTTGGCGCTCAACCCCTTCCGACCGGAAGACGGCGTTCTGTCCTTCACCGCGCCATTTTTTGTTTTCCTGTTTCTGGCGGTCATTTTTGGTGTACTGCTGGGGTCTGCGGCCACCTGGTTCGCTCAGGGCAAACATCGCAAACGCGCCCGTATCGAGGCGAAGGAAGCCGTTCGCTGGCACGACGAGGCCAACCGTCAAAAGGCTGCCGCGGCCGGCCAGCTTCCACAGGCGGGACAACTCCCGGCAAAGTGATGGCGCCAGCATTGGTCCCGGCTCTAGTCGAGCGGCCTACGGAATGTTATTTGCTGGCGCGATAAGACGCGGGCAAAAGCGGAAAGATTTCCATTGAAGAAAAAAGACAGCCGGCCGGGCAATCGCGCGCGAGCCGGAAATGAGAAAAAACAGGCTCATGCCGCAAAGCCGGCGCGCCGCGCGGATCCCGCGCCGAAAAAGCGCGAGCCGGATGCGGTGCGCGGCGTGCAGAAGGCCGCACCGAAGGAAAAAACCGTTGTAGCCGCCGCCATCGAACAGGTTCCTGCGCGCGCACTGATGCAGCGCACCGGCGCACTGCCTGCGGAACAGGTTCCCGTCATTCTGGAATCGAGCGGCGCCGGTGATTTTCACCTCATCGATAGCGGCAACGGCCTGAAGCTCGAGCAATATGGCGATTATCGCATCGTCCGTCCCGAGGCGCAGGCGCTCTGGAGACCGTCGATCCCCGACCGCGTATGGCAGAATGCCGATGCCGTCTTTACCGGCGATACGGACGAGGACGGCATGGGCCGCTGGCGGTTTCCCAAGGAAGCGCTCGGAGAAACCTGGCCCCTGTCGCTCTTGGGCGTCGATTTTCTCGGCCGCTTCACGGCTTTCCGGCATGTTGGCGTCTTTCCCGAGCAGATCGTTCATTGGGAGTGGCTGAAACATTCCATCGAGACGGCTGACCGGCCGCTGAAGGTGCTCAATCTGTTCGGTTATACAGGCGTCGCCTCGCTGGTTGCGGCGGCTGCGGGCGCTGAAGTCACCCACGTCGATGCCTCCAAGAAGGCGATCGGGTGGGCCAAGGAAAATCAGGCCCTTGCCCGGCTCGAGCACGCGCCGATCCGCTGGATCTGCGAAGACGCCATGAAGTTCATCCAGCGTGAGGAACGCCGCGGCAACAGCTACGATATCATCCTCACCGACCCGCCGAAGTTCGGCCGCGGGACCCACGGCGAGGTCTGGCAATTGTTCGACCATCTGCCTCTGATGCTGGACATCTGCCGGGAAATCCTGTCGCCCAAAGCGCTCGGCCTGGTGCTGACAGCCTATTCGATCAGGGCGAGCTTCTATTCAATGCATGAGCTGATGCGTGAAACCATGCGCGGCGCCGGTGGCGTCGTCACGTCCGGCGAACTTGTCATCCGTGAAGCCGGGCTGGACGGCAAGACGCCGGGCCGCGTGCTTTCCACATCGCTGTTCAGCCGCTGGGAGCCGAAATGAAGGATATGCGCGAAAATACAACGCGCCGGGTTGGTCAGGTCAAGGAAGTGACCAGCCTCGCCAATCCCATCATCAAGGACATTAAGGCGCTCACCCAGAAAAAGGGCAGGGAGGAGACCGGCACTTTCATGGCGGAAGGCCTGAAGCTGGTCATCGATGCCCTCGAACTCGGCTGGACGATAAAGACGCTGGTTTACGCCAAGGCCGCCAAGGGCAAGCCGCTGGTGGAGCAGGCGGCGGTGAAGACGGTCGCATCCGGCGGGCTGGTGCTCGAAGTCAGCGAAAAGGTCATCGCCTCGATCACCCGCCGCGACAATCCGCAAATGGTCGTCGGCATTTTCGAGCAGAAATGGAAGCCGCTGAAGGATATCCGGCCGGAAAAGGGCGAGACCTATATCGCACTCGACCGGGTTCGTGATCCCGGCAATCTCGGCACCATCATCCGCACAGCGGACGCGGCTGGTGCCTCGGGGGTCATTCTGGTCGGGGATTGCACGGACCCATTTTCGCTGGAAACGGTACGCGCCACCATGGGTTCGGTCTTCGCCACGCCCGTTGCGCGCGCCTCGGTCGAGGAATTCCTGTCCTGGAAAAAATCGGCACATGTCAGCGTCGTCGCCACCCATCTTGCCGGTTCTGTGGATTATCGAAAGATCGATTATGCCGGCAAGCCGGTCGTGATCCTGATGGGCAATGAACAATCCGGCCTTCCGCCGGAGCTTGCCGGCAAGGCCGACCAGCTGGCGCGCATTCCCCAGCAGGGTCGCGCAGACAGCCTTAATCTCGCCATCGCAACCGCCGTCATGCTGTTCGAAGCACGGCGACATCTCCTCGAACTCGCACCGGTGACGTAATGGCCAAGGCGGCATTGTTCTCGAAATTCGGCCCGGCCTTTGCCCTGATCGTCGCCGCGCTGGTGCTGGATCAAATCGTCAAGCAGCTGGTCGAAGCCTATCTGCCGCTGCAGGAGATGGTGCCTGTCGCGCCGTTTCTGGCGCTTTACCGCACCTACAATCTTGGTGTCGCCTTTTCCATGCTCGAAGACATGCACGGGTGGTTCATCGTCAGCATGCGGCTCGTCATCGTTGTCTTCGTTCTGTGGCTATGGCGCAAGACGGCTGCCGATCGCACCTTCGCCCATCTCGGTTTTGCCTTCATCATCGCCGGAGCAGCGGGTAATCTTCTAGACCGCTTCTTTTACGGGCACGTCATCGACTATATCCTGTTCCACACACAGACATGGTCCTTCGCTGTTTTCAACCTTGCTGACAGTTTCATAACCATCGGTGCAGGCTGCGTCATTCTCGACGAGTTTTTGCACGCCCGGGCGGCTAAAAAGTAAAATTTTACCGTTTCGGCCAAACATATCAAAACCGCTGCCGTGGTAGCGGTTGCCTATGAGCGAACTGGCAAAACTTCGGCAAAAAGTCTCGGATGGCCTTGGCCTGGCTGCCACGGCGGTGCAGCCTGCGGATCGTCTCGATACGACGGCACGCCCTGCAGATGAAGGACATGCGACCGGTACCGGGTCGATTGCGCTCTATGTCGCCGTGTCGTTATCGGTCGGGGCTTTTTCCGCTGCCCTTATCGCGCTTGCAGTGCCTTATGCTGTCACTGTTGCGATGGCGATCTTCTTCGGCGCAGTGCTCGTCGGTGTCCTTTTCCATGCGCTCTTTGATGAGTCTTTGCATCGGCCCGATGCCCTGGCTGCAGAAGCAGATCTCCGGCTGCGCCAGACGCAAAACCGGTCTCTGATTGCCGAAATGCAGGAGTTCATGGGCGATATAGTCGTGATCCGCGACATGAACCGGCGTATTGTCGAGGCGAATAGAGTGTTTCGCGAAATGACCGGCTGCACGGCCCCGGAAGGGTTGAGCTGCGAGGAAATCGGCATCGCTTTCCGCCCGGGCGAAAAGGTCCACGCTTATGATGTGGAGATCGCGACCCCGTTCGGCCAGCGCATCTTCTCCTGGCATGATGTCGTGACCCGCGATCTGGCAAGCAGCCGTCTTCACATCAGCAGCATCGCCAGAGATGTGACTGAGGAGCGGCTTGCACTTGCCGAAAGGGAAGATGCCCGCCTGCGCGCCGAAAAGGCCGAGGCGGAAAAGGCGAGGCTGCTTGCCACGGTAAGTCATGAAATCCGCCTGCCGCTTTCCGGCATGCTCGGCATGAACCATCTTCTGTCGCAGACGAAACTCAGCGACGAGCAGCGCAACTATCTCGATGGCATGCGACAATCCGGCCAGTCGCTGGTGCAGCTGGTCGAGGATCTGCTGGATTATTCGACCATGGAGGCTGGCCGCTTCAGGCTCAATCCGCGCGCGGAGAACCTGCGGCGGCTGATTGAGAGCATCGTTGAGATGCTCGCCCATCGCGCCCATGAAAAAGGTATAGAGATTACATCCTTCGTTGCGCCTGAAGTACCCGATCATCTCGATTTCGATCCGGCGAGGCTTCGTCAGGTCCTCTTCAATCTCCTCGGCAATGCCGTCAAATTCACGCGGGAAGGCGGCGTCGTCATCCGGGCGCGCATGATCGGTGACGAATTGCACATCGCCGTCGAAGACACCGGCCCGGGCATGAGCCGGGCGGAACAGGCCCGTATTTTTGGGGAATTCGAACAGGCTGGCCCGTTGTCGCAGCGAAGCGCAGGCACGGGCCTTGGACTTGCGATCTCCGCCCGTATCGTGCGGGAATTCGGCGGCCGTCTCACGGTTTCCAGCCGCAAGGGCAAGGGTAGCACTTTCAAGCTGGCGTTTCGCCCGGGAGGCGCGCCTGCCGAAATGGCGGATCCGGCGCGGCGCCATTGCCTGCGACATACAAATGTCCTGCTCGTCGCACCAAGGGGTGTGGCGGCAGCGGTCACGATGGAGGCGATCGAGGCCTTCGGCGGGCAATGCACACTTATCCATCAGCCTGAAGATCTGGAAAAGCTGAGGAAGAGTTCCGCCATCGGGACAGCCCCACTTACCGATGTCATCGTCGACCGGCGCATTTCGCCGTTGTTCAAAGATGCACTGAAGGATTGGCCGGACGGCAATGTCCGCCGCACGCTGCTCGTCAGCCCCGAAGAGCGGCCGTCGACAATGCATGTGGCCTTCGACGCGTGGTTGATCCGGCCGCTGCGGGAAAAATCCCTGATCGACGTGTTGTGCGGTCGTCTGCGCGGCATAGAGCGACGGGACGCCATCAACGACAACCACCCGGATGTGGGATTTTCCTCGCGGGTGGTGGAGGGGGCCAGCGGTATCGAGATACTCGTGGCGGAAGACGATGCTGTTAATCAGCGCATCATCCGCGCCGTTCTGGAAAAAAGCGGCTATATCGTCCGCGCCGTCGGGGATTTTGCGGCGTTGCGGCAATCTCTGGAGCATGGCGTATCCCGTTTGCCTGATCTCATAGTCTCCGACCTCAACATGCCGGGCGGCGACGGGCTCCAAGCGCTCCCTGACCTCCTCCATATGCTGCAGGGCGAAAGAAATATTCCTGTCATCGTGCTCAGCGGCGATACCAGTGACGCGACCGCCGAAATCCTGCTGAAGGCTGGTGTTGGCGCGATTTTGACGAAACCTGCCGACCCGCGACGGCTGGTTGAGGAAATCCGTCGTCTGCTGGAGGCGAAACGCCTGTCGCTATCGTAAATTGACAGACTCGCTCTGGCTGCATTTTGTCACTATTCTGTCGTTAAATAGTGATTTATGACAGGAAAATTCTTTGGTGGCGGAGCGATTCCCCATGGTTGCCGAAATCCTCAATCACGACATTTGTGAAAACAATGTTGTCATTACTCCTCGTCCGGAGACAGCTCAGGACAATGAGGGCCTTTTCGGTCGCATCGGCACGCTGGAAACCCGGCTTGCCAGCAATGAACGCGAGATTGATGCTGCGCAGTCCGTACGGTACCGGGTCTTCGTCGAGGAGATGAAGGCAAGGCTTCCGGCAGAAGCGATGCGGCGCCAGCGCGACTTCGACGCCTGGGACAGTGTGTGTGACCATCTGCTCGTGCTCGATAAGTCGATCGAGGGTGACAGCGAAGATCAGATCGTCGGCACCTATCGCCTGCTGCGTCAGGAAGTCGCGCTCGCCAATAATGGCTTTTATTCCGCCAGCGAATTCGACATCGCCGGTCTCGTTGCGCGCCACCCAGGCAAGCGCTTCATGGAGCTTGGCCGCTCCTGCGTGCTGCCGGAATATCGCACCAAGCGCACCGTCGAGCTTCTGTGGCAGGGCAACTGGTCCTACGCCGTTAAACACCGGATGGACGCCATGATCGGCTGCGCCTCCTTCCCGGGTGTGCAGCCGGAAGCACATGCGCTCGCCTTGTCTTTCCTGCACCATAACTGCCTTGCGAAGGGGGAGTGGGAGGCGGTTGCTCTTCCAGAGCTCTACCATGAAATGGACCTCGTTCCGGCAGAAGCCCTGAACGCCCGCAAGGCGCTGAACGCCATGCCGCCGCTGATCAAGGGTTATATGCGCCTCGGCGCCATGTTCGGCTCCGGCGCGGTGGTAGACCACGCCTTCAACACGACCGACGTGCTGGTGGTCCTGCCGGTTTCGTCGATCGCCGGCCGATACATCAGCTATTATGGCGGCGAGACCGAACGTATCAACGGCTGAGCGGGTTCTGCGTAGCCGGAGGGGATGTTCCTGTGGGCAGCGGTGCCGTGCGTGTTGTCTTGGAGTAGCCATTCCCGTTAGTGTCAGCGCTCCTTTTCCGCAACACGATATGACATCGGCAGGCCATTGACGGACGTTCTGACAACCGCTTCCCTGATCTCGGAAGAGAGCCGTGCGACGGCCACTCCGATGATGGAGCAATATATCGAAATCAAGGCGAACAATCCCGGTTCGCTGCTGTTCTACCGCATGGGCGATTTTTACGAATTGTTCTTTGACGATGCGGTGGAAGCTTCCCGCGCTCTCGGTATCACGCTGACGAAACGTGGCCAACACATGGGTCACGATATTCCCATGTGCGGCGTTCCCGTCCATGCTGCGGATGATTATCTCCAGAAGCTCATCATGCGCGGCTATCGCGTTGCCGTCTGCGAGCAGGTCGAAGACCCGGCCGAGGCGAAGAAGCGCGGATCGAAATCCGTGGTAAAACGCGATGTGGTGCGGCTTGTCACGCCTGGCACGCTCACCGAAGAAAAGCTGCTTTCGCCAACGGAATCCAACTATCTGATGGCGCTTGCTCGTATTCGCGGCAGTGCGGAGGCACAGTTCGCGCTTGCCTGGATTGATATTTCCACCGGCGTCTTCCGTCTGGCGGAAACGACGCTGACGCGGCTTCTTGCCGATATCTGGCGTATCGACCCGCGCGAGCTGATCGTTGCCGACAGCCTGTTCCACGACGAGGAATTGCGGCCGGTGTTCGATATGCTGGGCCGCGTGGCGGTGCCGCAGCCGGCCATTCTGTTCGACAGCGCTACGGCTGAAGGGCGGATCGCGCGTTACTTCAACGTCTCGACGCTCGATGGTTTCGGCACATTTTCGCGCGTGGAAATGGCCGCTGCCGCTGCCGCCGTTGCCTATGTCGAAAAAACGCAGATCGCCGAGCGCCCGCCGCTCGGCGCGCCGGAACGCGAAAGTGCTGCCTCCACGCTCTTCATCGATCCCGCGACCCGTGCCAATCTGGAGCTGGTGAAGACGCTCTCGGGTGAGAGGGACGGCTCGTTGCTGCATGCGCTGAACCGCACGGTCACTGGCGGCGGTGCGCGGCTTCTCGCCGAGCGGCTGATGTCACCCTTGACCGATCCGGAGAGGATCAATGCCCGTCTCGACGCGGTTGCTTATTTGATTGACGATGTCTCCCTCTGCGACGGTCTGCGCGATGCGCTGAAGCAGGTGGCCGATATGCCGCGCGCGCTTTCCCGCCTTGCGCTGGAGCGCGGCGGCCCGCGCGATCTCGGCGCGATCCGGCAGGGCTTGGCGTCGGCCGAGAGAATTGCCGCCATTCTCGATCAGGGGCTGTTGCCGGAGGAGCTTGCCTCAGCCCTTGCGGATCTGAAAGCCTTGCCGAGCGGGCTAGAAGCGATGCTCGGCTCGATGCTGGCCGACGATCTGCCGCTTGTGAAGCGCGATGGCGGCTTCCTGCGTGAGGGCGCCAATCCCGAACTCGATGAGGTGCGGGCGCTGCGCGATCAGTCGCGTCGGGTGATCGCCGGGCTGCAGCTGCAATATGCCGAGGAGACCGGCATCAAGTCGCTCAAGATCAAGCATAACAATGTGCTTGGCTATTTCATCGAGGTGACGGCGGGCAATGCCGATGTGATGACGGCGACCGACGAGGCGAAGGCCCGCTTCATCCACCGCCAGACGATGGCCGGTGCCATGCGTTTCACCACCACCGAGCTTGCCGATCTCGAAAGCCGCATCGCCAATGCTGCTGCCGAAGCCCTGACCATGGAGCTGGAAGCCTTCGAACGGATGGTCAAGGCGGTGGTGCAGCAGGCCGACGCGATCAAGGCCGGCGCGCTGGCGCTAGCGGTCATCGATGTCGCCTCGAGCCTGGCCTATCTCGCAACCGAACAGGCCTATTGCCGGCCGATCGTCGACGCCTCCATGACCTTTTCGATCAAGGGTGGGCGACACCCGGTTGTAGAACAGGCGCTCAGGCGGCAGTCAGCTGGGCCCTTCATCGCCAACAATTGCGACCTGTCGGCGGTCAATGGCGGCAAGAACGGCGCGATCTGGCTGCTCACCGGTCCCAACATGGGCGGTAAATCGACCTTCCTGCGCCAGAATGCGCTGATCGCCATCCTTGCGCAGATCGGTTCCTTCGTGCCGGCGGAAGCTGCCCATATCGGCGTTGTGGACCGGTTGTTTTCGCGTGTCGGCGCGTCTGACGATCTGGCGCGTGGCCGCTCGACATTCATGGTGGAGATGGTGGAAACCGCCGCCATCCTCAATCAGGCGACGGACCGCTCGCTGGTCATTCTGGACGAGATCGGCCGGGGTACGGCGACCTTCGACGGACTTTCCATCGCCTGGGCGTCGGTGGAGCACCTGCATGAGGTCAATCGCTGCCGTGGCCTCTTCGCGACGCATTTTCATGAGCTGACGGTGTTGTCGGAAAAACTTGGCCGCCTTTCCAATGCCACGATGCGGGTGAAGGAGTGGGAAGGTGACGTCATCTTCCTGCACGAAGTCGGACCGGGCGCTGCGGATCGTTCCTACGGCATTCAGGTCGCACGGCTTGCGGGCTTGCCGGCTTCGGTGGTGGAACGCGCCCGCGAGGTGCTGACGAAGCTCGAAGATGCCGACCGCAAGAACCCGGCAAGCCAGCTGATTGATGATCTCCCGCTGTTCCAGATCGCGGTTCGCCGCGAGGAAACGCGCAAGGCAGGACCATCAAAGGTGGAGGAAGCCCTGAAAAGCTTCAATCCGGACGAAATGACACCGCGTGAGGCATTGGACGCGCTCTATGCGTTGAAGAAAGAACTTGGCAAGGCTTGAAGGCATAGAGTGCCTGTCCATAGCCTCTGAAACTCTTTATAGGACACTCCCATCGCAAGCGGTGGGGTTTCCCACAGGACATGGATAACGGCATAGATGGCCATCAAGGACCTGGATTTTTCCGACATTCTCGATGTATCGGCGCTGAAGCGAGACTGCGACGTCATCTTCAGGGAAGACGGCAAACGCATCGCCGATATCAAGTCCGATTTACTGCCGATCTTCCGCAAGGCCAGTACGGAAGGCCGGGAAAAGGCCAGGGAACTGCTCAAAGCCGATGGCAGCGGTATTGATTGCGCCCGTCGCATCTCCTGGCTGCAGGATCGGCTGATCGAAACGCTCTATGATCTCTCCTGCCAATACGTCTATCCGAAAGATGCGCCACAGATCGCTGTCGCCGCGGTTGGCGGTTATGGACGCGGCACGCTGGCGCCGGGATCGGATATCGACCTCCTGTTCCTGCTTCCCACCAAGAACACGCCTGACATGCACAAGGCCGTGGAGTTCGTGCTCTATCTCCTCTGGGATCTCGGCTTCAAGGTCGGCCACGCAACCCGCACGGTGGATGAGTGCATTCGCCTCTCCAAATCCGACATGACGATCCGCACCGCTATTTTGGAAGTGCGGGCGATCTGCGGCAAGAAGTCCCTGACCGACGATCTCGAAAAACGCTTCGAGTCAGAAGTCGTCACCGGCACAGGCCCGGAATTCATTGCCGCCAAGCTCGCCGAGCGTGACCAGCGCCACCGCAAGGCCGGCGATACGCGTTATCTGGTGGAGCCGAACGTCAAGGAAGGCAAGGGCGGCTTGCGTGACCTGCACACGCTGTTCTGGATTGCCAAATATTATTACCACGTCCGTGATACGGCCGATCTCGTCAAACTCGGCGTTTTGTCGCGGTCAGAACTGAAACTGTTCGAAAAGGCCGATGATTTTCTCTGGGCCGTCCGTTGCCAGATGCATTTCATCACCGGCAAGGCGGAAGAACGCCTTTCCTTCGATATTCAGCGCGAAATTGCCGATGCGCTGAACTATCAGCCGCGCCCCGGCCTTTCCGCCGTCGAGCGCTTCATGAAGCACTATTTCCTCGTGGCGAAGGATGTCGGCGATCTGACCCGCATCGTCTGCGCCGGGCTGGAAGACAGGCAGGCGAAGGACGTGCCGGGCCTTTCCGGTGTGCTCAGCCGCTTCGCCCACCGCGTTCGCAAGATTCCGGGTTCCGTGGAATTCGTCGAGGACCGGGGGCGCATCGCGCTCGCGAAACCCGACGTCTTCAAGAACGACCCGGTCAACCTCATCCGGCTCTTCCATATCGCCGATATCAACAATCTCGAACTGCACCCCGATGCCTTGCGCGTGGTCACCCGTTCGCTTTCGCTCATCAATGACGAGCTGCGGGAAAACGAGGAAGCAAACCGGCTTTTCCTGTCGATCCTGACATCGCGCCGTGATCCGGCGCTGACGCTGCGCCGTATGAACGAGGCAGGCGTGCTCGGCAAATTCATCCCCGAATTCGGCAAGATCGTCGCGATGATGCAGTTCAACATGTATCATCATTACACGGTAGACGAGCATCTCATTCGTTCTGTCGGCGTGCTGTCGGAAGTGGATAAGGGAACGGCTGTCGATGCCCATCCGCTCGCCAATCAGTTGATGCCCGGCGTCGAGGAACGCGAGGCGCTTTATGTGGCGGTGCTGCTGCACGATGTCGCCAAGGGCCGGCAGGAAGATCATTCGATCGCCGGTGCCCGCGTCGCCCGCAAGCTCTGCCAGCGCTTCCGTCTCACCGGCAAGCAGACCGAAACCGTCGTTTGGCTTATCGAGCAGCATCTTCTGATGTCCATGGTTGCCCAGACGCGCGACCTGCACGACCGCAAGACCATCACCGATTTTGCTGACAAGGTGCAATCCATGGAGCGGCTGAAGATGCTGCTCATCCTGACCGTCTGCGATATCAGGGCTGTCGGTCCGGGTGTGTGGAATGGCTGGAAGGGACAGCTGCTACGTTCGCTCTATTATGAGACGGAACTGCTTCTCTCCGGCGGTTTCTCGGAAGTTTCGCGCAAGGAGCGCGCACAGATTGCCCGGCAGGCGCTCTACGACGCCCTTGATGACTGGGGCCAGAAGGCGCGGCGCAAATACACCAAGCTGCATTACGAGCCTTATCTCCTGACGGTGGCGCTGGAAGATCAGGTGCGACACACCCGCTTCATCCGCGAGGCGGACAAGCAGGAAAAGGCGCTCTCGACCATGGTGCGCACCCATTCCTTCCACGCCATCACGGAAATCACCGTTCTGGCGCCCGACCATCCGCGCCTGCTTTCGATCATAACCGGCGCCTGCGCCGCGGCCGGCGCCAACATTGCCGATGCGCAGATTTTCACCACCTCAGACGGGCGGGCGCTCGATACGATCCTCATCAACCGCGAATTTCCGATCGACGAGGACGAGACGCGGCGTGGCAACAATGTCGGCAAACTGATCGAGGAAGTTCTCTCCGGCAAGCAGCGCCTGCCGGAAATGATCGCCACGCGCACCAAGAGCCGGAAGAAAAAGAGCGCCTTCACCATTCCACCTTCGGTGACGATCTCGAATGGCTTGTCCAACAAGTTCACCGTCATCGAGGTCGAGTGCCTCGACCGGCCGGGGCTTCTGGCCGACATGACGGCTGTCATCGCCGACCTGTCACTCGACATTCACTCCGCCCGCATCACGACATTTGGTGAAAAAGTCATCGATACCTTCTACGTCACTGATCTCTTCGGTCAGAAGGTGACGAACGACAACCGGCAGGCCAGCATCGCGCAACGTTTGAAGGCGGTCATGAGCGAGCAGGAAGACGAATTGCGCGACCGCATGCCAAACGGCATCATCGCCCATCCAGACGTGGCGGCGCTGCCGGCCGCGCGCACGGCAAAGGCTTGAAAGTCCCATGAGTCTCATCGGCAAGTTCGCCACAGTCGGCACAGCCACGCTCGGCAGCCGCATCTTCGGCTTCCTGCGCGAAACGCTGATGGCAGCCGCCGTCGGCACCGGGCCGGTGGCGGATGCTTTCAACGCCGCTTTCCGCTTTCCCAATACCTTCCGGCGGCTTTTCGCCGAGGGTGCATTCAACTCTGCCTTCGTGCCGCTTTTCGCCAAGGAAATCGAAGCGAATGGCATGGAAGGCGCAAGGCGCTTTTCGGAAGAGGTCTTCGGCGTCCTGTTCACGGTGCTGCTGGCCTTGACGATCCTGATGGAACTGTCGATGCCTTTCATCGTGCGCACGGTGATTGCTCCCGGTTTCGTCGATGACCCGGTGAAGTTCGAAAACACCATCCACCTTGCCACCATCATGTTCCCCTATCTCGCCTGCATGTCGCTGGCGGCGATGATGGGCGGCATGCTGAACTCTCTGCACCGTTATTTCGCGGCTGCGATTGCTCCCGTTTTCCTCAACATCATTCTCATCGGCGTGCTCGCGCTGGCATGGTGGAAAAATTACGATCCGCTCCAGGTCGGTTACGCGCTCTCATGGGGCGTTATGGTGGCAGGTCTTGTGCAGCTCGCCATCGTCTGGATTGCGGTGCGCAATGCCGGCATGCGCATTGGTTTCCGCAGACCACGGCTGACCAAGAACGTGCAGCGTCTTCTGGTCCTTGCCCTGCCGGCAGCCATCACCGGCGGCATTACCCAGATCAATCTGCTCATCAACACCAACATCGCTTCCGGCGGCGAGGGCGTCATATCCTCGCTTGCCTATGCGGACCGAATCTATCAACTGCCGCTCGGCGTCGTCGGCATTGCTGTTGCCACGGTGCTCCTGCCGGAACTGGCGCGGGCGCTGCGCGGCGGCCATATGGTGGAGGCCGGAAGCCTGCAGAACCGCTCGGTCGAGTTCGTGCTGTTCCTGACCCTGCCCGCTGCGGCCGCTCTTCTCGTCATGGCCGAACCCATCGTTCGTTTCCTTTACGAGCGCGGCAATTTCTCGCCCTCGGCCACCTTCACCGTTGCGCAAATTCTTGGCATCTACGGTCTGGGCCTGCCGGCTTTCGTGCTCATCAAGGCCTTTATTCCGGGCTTTTTCGCGCGCGAGGATACCCGCACGCCAATGATTTTCGCGGCGATTTCGGTTGTCGTGAACGTCTCGCTGGCACTGACGCTTTTCCCGCGTCTTGGCGGCCCGGGCATTGCCATTGCCGAAATCACCGCCGGCTGGGTGAATGCCGCCCTGCTGTTCGGCATGCTTTTATGGCGCGGTCACTGGCACCTGGATATTCCGCTACTCACCCGTATCCCGCGCCTGCTCCTGGCCGCGGCACTGATGGCCGTATTTGTGCATTATGCGCTGACGTGGCTGACCTTCGAGCTGTCTTCCGCCTCGTCCATTTTCGTGCGGGCCGGCACGATCATGGGCCTCGTCTTTGCCGCCATGCTGGTTTATTTCGTCCTGGCTTTCGTGTCTGGAGGTGCCGACATCGGCATGGTGAAGCGGGCCGTCCGCAAGCGCGGAAAAAAGAACGTCGAGACGGAGGCTGGCTGATGTCATTTGCTGAAAACCGCCGCATCGCCCTCGTTACCCTCATGGTTGATGATTACGATCGGGCGAAGGCGTTTTATTGCGATGTTCTCGGCTTCGAGTGCCTCTCCGATCAGCCACTGGACGACGGCAAGAGGTGGCTGGTGGTCACGCCGCGGGGCGCTGACGGTGGCGCCCTTCTGCTCGCCGAGGCCGATGGTGAAGAGCAGCGCCTTGCCATCGGCAACCAGACCGGCGGCCGTGTCGGATTTTTCCTGCATACCGACAATTTCCATCGCGATTATGAGACGATGCTTGCCCGCGGCGTGCGCTTTGTGGAACAGCCTCGCCATGAGGTTTACGGTTCCGTTGCGGTCTTTGTCGATCCCTATGGGAATCGTTGGGATCTTCTGGAGCCGCGCGGCTGACAGGCCCTGAAAGCGCTTGATTGCGAGGGGCTGCGGGTGCATAAGCGCGCGTGCAATTCCAATCACGGGGCGGGGCCCTCCACAAGCCTTTTCGAGGACGACAATGAACGCATTCAAGCCGCTGGTTTTCTCGGGCGTCCAGCCGACCGGCAATCTGCATCTCGGCAATTATCTCGGCGCGATCCGCAAATTCGTGGCGCTGCAGGAAGATAATGATTGCATCTATTGCGTCGTCGACATGCACGCCATCACCGCCCAGCTCGTTCACTCGGACCTGAAGGCGCAGACCCGCTCTATCGCGGCCGCCTTCATCGCCTCGGGCATCGATCCGGTGAAGCATATCGTCTTCAACCAGTCGACCGTGCCGCAGCATGCGGAACTGGCCTGGGTGTTCAACTGCGTGGCGCGCATCGGCTGGATGGAGCGCATGACGCAGTTCAAGGACAAGTCCGGCAAGAATGCCGAACAGGTGTCGCTCGGCCTCCTTGCGTATCCGAGCCTGATGGCTGCCGACATTCTCGTTTATCGTGCCACCCATGTTCCTGTTGGTGACGACCAGAAACAGCATCTGGAACTCGCCCGCGACATCGCCCAGAAATTCAACATCGATTTCAGCGACCATATCCGCAAGGCGGGCCTCGGGCTCGATATAACGGTCGGCGATGAGCCGGTACACGCCTATTTCCCGATGGTGGAGCCGTTGATCGGCGGTCCGGCCCCGCGCGTGATGTCGTTGAAGGACGGCACCAAGAAGATGTCGAAGTCCGACCCGTCCGATCTGTCGCGCATCAACCTGATGGATGATGTCGATGCCATCTCGAAGAAGATCAAGAAGGCAAAGACCGATCCTGATGCGCTGCCGAGCGAAGTGGAAGGCCTCAAAGGTCGCCCCGAGGCCGACAACCTCGTTGGCATCTATGCCGCGCTTTCCGACAAGACGAAGGCCGACGTTCTTTCCGAGTTTGGCGGACAACAGTTCTCGGCTTTCAAGCCGGCCCTGGTCGAGCTCGCGGTGAATGTGCTGGCTCCCGTCAACAATGAGATGCGCCGCCTTCTCGATGATCCGACCCATATCGACGCCATCCTCAAGCAGGGCGGCGAACGGGCGGGCGCCATTGCCGAAAAGACCATGAACGAGGTGCGCGACATCATCGGCTTCCTGCGCTGACAGGTCGCTGCTGCTCGAATGCGTCGGGCGGTTTGCGCCTGTCGTGATTTGATATAATCTCCGCCCGAACCGTCGGGCGGTTTACGGATCACGGCGGACCTAGGGAGTGCAGAATGGTTTCAAAACGGCTGTCGCGTCTGGAAGGGCATCGTCGCAAGTTTCTTGCAGTTATCGATGACACGCCGGAATGCGAGAGGGCCGTGCACTATGCCGGTCGTCGCGCCAAGAACTCCAATGGCGGACTGGTGCTGCTTTACATGATCCCGGAAGGCGATTTCCAGCAATGGCTTGGCGTCGAGCAGATCATGCGGGCCGAGGCGCGCGAGGAGGCGGAAGCCACGCTTGCCAAGATCGCTCAGAAGGTGCGCGAGACGATCGGCATCGAGCCGGAAGCGGTGATCCGCGAAGGCAGCGCCACCGAGCAGATCCACGGGCTGATCGAGGAAGACCGCGATATCGCCATTCTCGTTCTGGCGGCGGGATCGACGAAGGAAGGTCCGGGACCGCTCGTTTCCTCCATCGCCGGGCGAGGGGCAGCCTTCCCGATCCCCGTCACCGTGTTGCCGGATACTTTGTCCGATGAGGAAATCGACGCTCTCTGCTGATCCGGTTTCGGGCGAGATTCAGGGCCTGACGATTTCTTGAATGTAATTATCATGTCAGGGCTTGAAGTGTAGCTTCGCCGGGCGTATTTTTTGGAAGAATTCTAAATTGCGGGGCGTGAACGGCGACCTCGAAGGAGACAGACGATGTTCATTCAGACGGAAGCCACGCCGAACCCGACAACGCTGAAGTTCCTGCCGGGCAAGGTGGTGCTCGAAAGCGGAACGGTGGAGTTCCTCAACCCGTCGCAGGCCCAGGCTTCGCCGCTGGCAGAGCGCCTCTTCATGATACCGGGTGTGACCGGCGTTTATTTCGGTTTCGATTTCATCACCGTCACCAAGGACGGCGCGGAATGGCAGCACCTGAAGCCCGCCATTCTGGGCGCGATCATGGAACACTTCATGTCCGGCCGCCCGATCATGGGCACTGCCATTGCGGCCGAAGTATCGGATGAGGAAGGCGAGTTCTTCGAAGAGGGTGATGAAACCATCGTCGCCACCATCAAGGAACTGCTGGAAACTCGCGTCCGTCCCGCCGTGGCGCAGGACGGCGGCGACATCACCTTCCGCGGCTTCCGCGACGGCACTGTGTTCCTGAACATGAAGGGCGCGTGCTCGGGCTGCCCATCCTCCACCGCCACGCTGAAGCATGGTGTTCAGAATCTGCTTCGTCATTTCGTGCCGGAAGTGCGCGAAGTCGAAGCGGTATAATGCTGTAAAGCCAGATCATGATTGTTCTCGCACTCGACACCGCAGGTGTGGACTGTTCCGCCTGTATCTATGACAGCACATCAGACAGGGTGCTTGGAGAAGTCTGCGAAACAATTGGCAAGGGCCATGCCGAAAGGCTGATGGCCGTGATCGATGGAGCCTTGGAGCAGGCGCAACTGTCGCTGCGGAATGTCGGGCGTATTGCCGTGACCATCGGCCCCGGGTCCTTCACGGGCATCCGGGTCGGTGTTGCCGCGGCGCGCGGTTTTGCCCTGTCGCTCGGCGTCGAGGCCGTCGGCGTCACCACGCTAGAAACGCTTGCCCTGCATCATCTGCTGCAAAACCCCGACCGGCCAGTGGCGGTCGGTCTGGATGCCAAACGTGGCGAAACCTATCTCCAGACATTCGGCATGGACGGATTACCGCTCAACGAGGCGGCGCTTCTGTCTCTGGATGACGCCAAGAGTGTTCTTTCCGGTTTTAATGGTTCCATCATCGGCTCCGCCGCGCCGCTGTTTGCAGGAGAGGAAAGCGGGTCCGGGCCGGACCACTTTCCGATTGCCTCGGTTGCCCGTGCTGGCGCGCGCAAGCCGGAAGGGCAGCCGAAACCGGCACCGCTTTATCTGCGTGGGCCGGATGCCCGGCCACAAACCGGTTTTGCGCTGGCACGTCAGGACGTTGCCTGATACGGCATGCATGAGTGCATGTTTCTGATTCCCGATTCCTGATATGTTTGACGAATATCTAAGCTGGAAGCCCTATTTCGAGATCGTGCCGATGCAGCATGAGGATTGCGCCGCGGTTGCGGAACTGCATTCACTGCGCTTTCCGCGCCCGTGGAACGACGGGGAGTTTTCGGGACTGCTGACGCAGGGATCGGTTTTCGGTGCCGTTGCCCGGCAGACAAACGCCTTTTTCAGCAAGCCGCTCGGTGGATTCGTGCTGGCGAGGGAAGTGGCGGGCGAGGCGGAAATCCTGACCGTGGCCGTTGCCGACAAGTTCGCACGTGCGGGTCTCGGCTGGCGTTTGATGCAGTCGGCCATCCGCGAGGCGATGATGCGCGGCGCAGAAACCATGTTCCTTGAAGTTGATAATAACAACGCGTCCGCTCTGGGTCTTTACAGGAAGCTCGGGTTCAAAACCGTCGCGGAACGCAAAGCCTATTACACGGCCAAAGATGGAACGAAGTCGACGGCGCTTGTCATGCGCCGCGATCTTCGCTAGTTCCCTGCGACAGGCATTTTTTCGGCGAAAGCCGCAAACCGGAATTCTCAAAAGGCCATAAGACGTGACAGACCTTTCGAAAACGCTGGAGGAGCTTTGTGCCGAACGCGGTATGCGGATGACCGACCAACGCCGTGTCATCGCCCGCGTCCTTCAGGAATCGGCCGACCATCCAGATGTCGAGGAGCTTTACCGCCGTTCCTCCGCCGTGGACCCGCGCATCTCGATTTCCACCGTCTATAGAACGGTGAAGCTGTTCGAGGATGCCGGCATCATCGAGCGTCACGATTTTCGCGACGGCCGTTCACGCTACGAGACCGTGCCTGAAGAGCATCACGATCACCTGATCGACCTGAAGAATGGCGTCGTCATTGAATTTCACTCGGCCGAGATCGAAGCTCTGCAGGAGAAGATCGCCCGCGAACACGGCTTCAGGCTCGTGGATCACCGGCTGGAACTTTACGGCGTGCCATTGAAGCCTGGCGAACACTGAGACGCCGGTGAACAAGCGGGCGTTCCCATCATGATGTGGCTGCGGACAGCCTATATTGCGGTCGTACTCCTGATCGTCACGCTTGTTTTGCTGCCGCTTCAACTGCTGGGCCTTGCCTTCGACTGGCGGCTCCGCCGCCGCATTCCCCGCGTCTGGCATCGTATCGCCTGCCATGTTCTCGGCATACGCGTGCATGTCCACGGGGAAGTGGAGCGGGCAAAGCCGTTAATGCTCGCGGTCAATCACGCCTCATGGAAAGACATCCTCGTTTTGGGCAGCATTGCCGACGTGGTGTTCATCGCCAAGACCGAGGTGCGCGACTGGCCGGTTTTCGGCTGGCTCGCGCGGCTGCAGAAAAGCATCTTCGTTCAACGCGAGCAGAAACGCAGCACCGGCATGCAGGTGAGCGAGATCGCCAGCCGCATGGCCGATGGCGAGATCGTTGTCCTCTTTCCCGAAGGAACTACCTCGGACGGAAACCGCATGCTGGCCGTCAAATCCTCGCTCTTCGGTGCGGCGTCCACCGCCGCAGAACAGGTACCGGGCAAGCTTGTTTATGTCCAGCCGGTAGCCATCGCCTATACGCGGCTGCATGGCATGGCGATGGGGCGCTATCATCGCGTCATCGCCGCCTGGCCGGGCAGCATCACGCTCGTGCCGCATCTGCTCGGCATCATCAAAGCGGGCGCCATCGATGTCGACGTGACATTTGGTGACAGCGTTCCGTTCCACAGCACCGACAACCGCAAGCGACTGGCGACCGATATCGCCGCCTCCATCCGCTCAATGCTGGCCTTCAGCCTGCGCGGCGGCTGGCGGAATTCGTGAGATCGTAGCTTTTCCGGCATTTTTCTGTTTAATCTGGCCGTGAAAAACACTAGATAGCCGCCATGACCCAGGAAACGCTTGGCCTTGACGCCCCACCCATGATCGCCCGCGAGGGTTCGAACAGCCAGCCCGCATCCATCGCGCGCGATGGGGCAAACAGCAGAAAGGTCTTCATCAAGACTTATGGCTGTCAGATGAACGTCTACGATTCCGTCCGCATGAGCGATGCGCTGGCGAAGGACGGTTATGTTCAGACGGAGGATATGGGCGAGGCGGATCTGGTTCTGCTGAATACCTGTCACATTCGCGAAAAGGCGGCGGAAAAGGTCTACTCCGCGCTTGGCCGCCTGCGGGACATGAAAAAGTCGCGCGAAGAGCAGGGTCGGGAATTCATGATCGGCGTTGCCGGCTGCGTGGCGCAGGCGGAAGGCGAGGAAATCCTTCGCCGGGCGCCCGCCGTGGATGTCGTCATCGGCCCGCAGACCTATCACCGCCTGCCGGAAGCACTGAAACGGGTACGTGGAGGGGAGCGCGTCATCGAGACCGAATACGCGGTTGAGGACAAGTTCGAACACCTGCCGGTTGCCGAGAAATCCACGCTGCGAACGCGCGGTGTTACGGCTTTTTTGACCGTGCAGGAAGGTTGCGACAAGTTCTGTACCTTCTGTGTCGTGCCCTATACGCGCGGTTCGGAGGTTTCCCGTCCCGTGCGCCAGATTGTTGATGAGGCGATGAAGCTTGTCGATGCCGGCGTGCGTGAGATCACGCTGCTCGGCCAGAACGTCAACGCCTGGCAGGGCGAAGGCCCGAAGGGCGAAAAATGGGGCCTTGCCGAACTGCTTTACCGGCTGGCGGAAATTCCTGGCCTTGCGAGGCTTCGCTACACCACCAGCCATCCGCGCGACATGGACGATCGCCTGATCGGCGCCCATCGCGACCTGCGCATCCTGATGCCCTATCTGCATCTGCCGGTTCAGTCCGGTTCGGACCGAATTCTGAAAGCGATGAACCGTCGCCATACGGGCGAGGAATATATCCAGCTTATTGAAAAAATCCGCGCCGCCCGCCCTGATATTGCCATGTCTGGAGACTTTATTGTCGGTTTTCCCGGCGAGACGGATCGCGATTTCGAAGATACGATGGCGATGGTCGAAACGGTGAAGTACGCGCAGGCCTTCTCGTTCAAATACTCCACCCGTCCCGGCACGCCGGGGGCCGACCTCACGGACCAGGTTGCGGAAGACGTGAAGGCCGAGCGGCTGGAAAGATTGCAGGCTCTCTTGCTGCGGCAACAGAAGGAATTTGCCGAATCGCTGGTCGGAAAGACCATGGATGTGCTGCTGGAAAAGCCCGGCCGCATGACTGAGCAGTTGATAGGTCGTTCTCCGTGGCTGCAATCCGTGAATCTTGATGCAAAGACTTTGAAAATCGGTGACATTGTTAATGTACGAATCACCGCAACGGGTCCAAACAGCTTGTTTGCCGAGGTGGCAGAGAGTTAGAGTGGGGAGCCGACACTGATTGGGACAGGAGCCTGACCGCTTGAACGCACACGAATTGGTATCAAATTCATCGCGCCAGCCACGCCAAGCCGCGACCGACGCCAATCACTTCGTCCTCACGTTCGAGAATAACAGGATAGCAGGAGAGCTATTCGGTCAGTTCGATCAGAACCTGAAGCTTCTGGAGCAGCGCCTCAATATCGACGCTCGTCCGCGTGGAAATTCAGTCGCCATCACCGGCGATGTGGTCTCCACCAATCAGGCCCGCCGCGCGCTTGATTTCCTTTACGAGCGTTTGCTGAAGGGTGGCGCCGTCGAGCTTTCTGACGTCGAGGGGGCGATCCGCATGGCCGTCGCAGCGGACGACCAGCTGACGCTGCCGACCATGGAGCGCAAGGCGAAGATTTCCATGGCGCAGATTTCAACGCGCAAGAAAACCATTTCGGCGCGGACGCCCACGCAGGACGTCTATATGCGCGCCTTGGAACAATCCGAACTCGTATTCGGTGTTGGCCCCGCCGGCACGGGCAAGACCTATCTGGCCGTGGCGCATGCCGCGCAGCTTCTGGAGCGTGGCGCGGTCGATCGCATCATCCTTTCGCGTCCCGCCGTTGAAGCGGGTGAGCGTCTGGGCTTCCTGCCTGGTGACATGAAGGAAAAGGTCGATCCCTATCTCCGCCCGCTTTATGACGCGCTGTATGACATGATGCCCGGTGACAAGGTGGAGCGCGCCATTCAGGCAGGCGTCATCGAAATTGCACCTCTGGCTTTCATGCGCGGCCGCACGCTTGCCAATGCCGCCGTCATTCTGGACGAAGCCCAGAATACGACGACGATGCAGATGAAAATGTTCCTGACGCGCCTCGGCGAAAACGGTCGCATGATTGTGACCGGCGACCCGAGCCAGGTGGACTTGCCGCGCGGCGTGAAGTCCGGCCTCGTGGAAGCCCTGCAGATCCTCACGGATGTGGAAGGCGTGTCCGTTGTGCGGTTCAAGGATGTGGACGTTGTCCGTCACCCGATGGTGGCGCGCATTGTTCGGGCCTATGAATCCCATACGGCTGTGCCGGATGAGAGCCTGCTGAAGGGCGACTGACGAAAAGACAATGACAGCTTTGGATATTCAAATCAGCGTCGAGGCCGAAGGCTGGTCCTCGGAAGAGGACCTGTCTGCCTTTGCGTCAAAGACGCTGGATGCGGCGGTCGATTTTCTGAAGCGGGAAGAGGATCAACCCTTCCCGAAAATGCCGGTCGAGCTCTCGCTGGTCTTCACCGACGATGAAAATATCCGGGAAATCAACGCCGAGTGGCGTGACAAGGACAAGGCGACCAACGTCTTGTCTTTCCCTGCTTTTCCGCTGGAACCGGGCGGAATGCCCGGCCCTATGCTGGGCGATATCGTCGTCGCGAGAGAAACGGTAGAGCGAGAGGCCCTTGAACTTGAGAAGAGTTTCGAGGATCATCTGACCCATCTTCTCGTTCATGGGTTCCTGCATTTGTTTGGTTATGACCACATGGACGAGGAAGAAGCGGAAGAAATGGAGTCGCTTGAGACTCGCATTTTGGCGGTGCTTGGCCTATCTGATCCCTATGCGGGTCAAGAACCGCTTTAAATATTGTCTGGAGCCATGAACGAACATTCTGCACGACCTGCCAATGAGGGCAGAGAAAACGGCGAGCAGTCCTCTTCGGAGGAGGGCAGTAGTCACTTACGTCAGGACTACAATGCCAAACCGAGATCGACCATCTGGTCGCGCATCGCGCGGTTGCTGAAACCGTCTCAGGGTGAGCGCCTGCGCGAGGATCTGACCGATGCGCTGATGGACGACACTGAAATAGGCGCCGCCTTTACGCCCGAAGAACGGGCGATGCTACACAACATCCTCCGTTTCCGTGAGATCAGGGTCGAAGATATCATGATCCCGCGGGTGGATATTGACGGTCTCGATCAGAATATGACGATCGGTGACGCGCTGATCCTGTTTGAGGAAACCGGACGTTCCCGTATGCCGGTTTATGAAGAGACGCTGGACGACCCCAAGGGGATGATCCATATCCGCGATCTGCTTGCTTATGTTGCCAAACAGGCTCGCAACAAGCGCCGGGTGGGATCGCGTGGCGTCGCTTACGGTGAAGTGAAGGCGCCGCGGTCGCCGCGGCCGAATTTCGATCTGGCGCGGGTCGATCTGGAAAAGACGGTTGCCGATGCCGGGCTGGTGCGCAAGATTCTTTTCGCGCCGCCGTCCATGTTGGCCTCCGATCTTCTGAAGACCATGCAGGCCCAGAGAACCCAGCTCGCCGTGGTGATCGATGAATATGGCGGTACCGACGGTCTTGTCAGCCATGAAGACATCGTCGAGATGGTGGTTGGGGACATCGACGACGAGCACGACAAGGACGAGGCGATGTTCTCGCGTCTTTCTGCCGATGTGCTCGTGGCGGATGCCCGCGCGGAACTCACCGAACTTGCCGAGGCTATCGGTCCGGAATTCGACGTGCGCGAACATCTGGAAGAAATCGATACGCTCGGTGGACTCATCTTCTTCGCGCTGGGCCGTATTCCCGCCAAGGGCGAGGTCGTTCGCGCCGTGCCCGGTTTCGAGTTTCAGATCCTCGATGCGGATACGAGGCGTATCAAGGGTGTCCGTATCGTACGCGATCACGGCTCCGAAGGGGAAGACGACCGCGCCCCCGGCGATGCCGGTGAGGTGATTGCATTGCCGCCGCCGGAGACGCGGTTGATCGCCCATCAGCAGAACGTGGACTGAAAGGATAGACGGGTAGCCCCCGTCGATCCCGCCGTTTGATCTTCCGGGTTCTGCGGGTTCGACTACCCGGGCATGAGATCCCGCTCCATCTGCCCTGCCTGATGTGGACGGCGAATCTTTTTTCCTTTACGTCGAAACAAAGGGAAATTTCGCGGAATGGCTTGCCTGGAGCGGGTTTCCGGATGCGCATGATACGGAGATGGCATGGAGCGTCTTGCAGGCAGGGTGATGCTGGCCGGCGGCATGAGCCGCGCAGTGATGGCGATTGCTGCAGGCGCGGTCGGAGCGCTCGCCCTGCCTCCATTCGGTTTCTTCGCAGCGCTTTTCCTGTCTTTCACCCTGTTGGTCTGGCTGGTGGATGGCTGCACCGGCAAGCCGGGCGGCGGCCTCTTCAGCCGCATCCTTCCCGCTTTTGGTATAGGCTGGTGTTTCGGTCTCGGTTATTTCGTGGCTGGCCTGTGGTGGCTGGGCAACGCGCTTCTGCTTGAAGCGGATGAATTTGCCTGGGCGCTGCCGCTTGCCATCCTTGGGCTTCCGGCCTTTCTGGCGCTGTTTTACGGTTTCGCGGTTGCTGCGGCCAATCTTGTGTGGTCGAACGGTCTAGGCCGGATCGCCGCCCTTGCCGCCGCATTCGGATTTACGGAATGGCTGCGCAGTTTCCTGGCGACGGGCTTTCCGTGGAACGCCATAGGTTACGGCATCATGCCGATCCCGGTCATGATGCAGTCGGCGCATCTGATCGGTCTTTTTGGTGTGACCACGCTTGCCGTTTTCATCTTCGCCTCCCCCGCGCTCATCGCCACGAGAAAAGGCATGTGGCCCGGCCTTTCCCTGGCGGCGCTGCTGTTGGCCAGCCATGTGGGTTATGGCTTCTACCGCCTCCAGACACCCGCGGAGACACCGGCAGATGCGGTGACGGTCAGAATCGTCCAACCGTCCATCGATCAGTCTCGCAAGATGCTTAATGATGACCGCGCCGAGATTTTCGACGAGCATCTGCGGCTGACAGCCCTGCCTCCTGGCGAAGGCAAAAAGCGCCCCGACATCATTGTCTGGCCCGAAACCTCGGTGCCGTTCATCCTGACGCAAAATCCTGACGCGCTGGCCGAGATCGCAAAGACGCTGCAAGACGGGCAGGTGCTCTTCACCGGAGCCGTCAGGATGGAAGATGCGGGTGCTGGCAGGCCGCCGCGTTATTATAACTCGGTCTACGCCATCGACAGTCAGGGAGAAATCATCGGCGCGACGGACAAGGTCCATCTGACCCCCTTTGGAGAATATGTTCCCTTCGAGGGTATCCTGCGGGAGTTTGGCATTGATAATGTCATCGCCCTGCCCGGGGGCTTTTCAGCAGCCTCTTCGCGCACGCCCCTGACGCTTCCATCCGGAAAGACCTTTTATCCGCTGATCTGTTACGAGATCATTTTTCCCGGTGAGATGACTCCGGCTCTCGCTGGCTCGGCGGCGATCCTCAACGTGACGAATGACGGCTGGTTTGGTGATACGCCTGGGCCGTATCAGCACTTTCTTCAGGCCAGGGTGCGGGCGGTTGAGACGGGTGTGCCGGTGATTCGCGGTGCCAATACGGGTATCTCGGCGGTTATAGACCCTTATGGCCGCATTATTGCCGGATTGGATTACGGTCGGGTGGGCATTGTTGACGCCACTTTGAGTGGTGGGTCAAACGACGCATTTACTTACGACACACATCGGACGTATTTCTGGTTGATTTTTTCCGTGATGATGATCGCTGCGGTATTTCCTGCCTGGAGTTTTGCCCGGCGCCATAATTGACCGGGAACTCCTGCAATTGCATAGTGAATACGTCAGTCGTAAAACAAGTTTAGCTGCTGTCGAAATACCGGCTCATTTCTTCGAATAGTAATGAAGCGATATATCAACCCATCCGAGTGTCAGGACCGCATGATGACCGAAAATAAGAAAAAGCCTAACCCCATCGACATTCATGTCGGAAGCCGAATTCGTCTTCGCAGAACCATGCTCGGCATGAGCCAGGAAAAACTGGGTGAAAGTCTCGGAATTACCTTTCAGCAAATTCAGAAGTACGAAAAGGGCACGAACCGTGTTGGCGCCAGCCGCCTGCAGAATATATCGGCGATCCTCAATGTACCGGTTTCCTTTTTTTTCGAAGATGCACCCGGCGATCAGGCTGGCGGCACATCCGGCATGGCGGAAGCCTCAAGCTCCAATTACGTCGTCGACTTCCTGTCTTCGGCTGAAGGTTTGCAGTTGAACCGCGCCTTCGTGAAGATCGCCGACCCGAAGGTCCGTCGCCGTCTGGTCGATCTCGTCAAGGCGCTCGCCGCCGAGGGCGATGCCGAGTAGGGCCTGGCCCCTGCAGCGCAGAAAATTTCCGGCATGGTATGCCGGGCACTCAACGGTCCGCAGGGACCGTTTTTTTGTGCCAGATTAGAAAGGAATTCTCACATAAAGATATATTTATGTGGTTGTGTCCTTGTTTTTCGCGGCCGAAATGACTAACAAACTCGGAGACCGTTCTTTGAGGGGAATCCCGCATGCGTGCCAATTATCTGTTCACCAGCGAGTCCGTGGCCGAGGGTCATCCGGACAAGGTTTGTGATCGTATTTCCGATGAAATCGTGGATCTCATTTACCGTGAAGCGGCCAAGACGGGCGTGGACCCGTGGACCGTGCGCATCGCCTGCGAAACGCTTGCAACGACCAACCGCGTCGTGATTGCGGGTGAAGTTCGGGTTCCCGATACGCTGCTGAAGAAGGACAAGGACGGCAAGGTCCTCAAGGACGCAGCCGGCCATCCGGTTATCAATCCCTCGAAGTTCAAATCCGCCGCCCGCAAGGCTATCCGCGATATTGGCTACGAGCAGGATGGTTTCCACTGGAAGACCGCCAAGATCGACGTTCTCCTGCATCCGCAGTCGGCTGATATCGCGCAGGGTGTGGACAACGCTTCCGACAAGCAGGGCGACGAGGGTGCCGGCGACCAGGGCATCATGTTCGGTTACGCCTGCAAGGAAACGCCTGACCTCATGCCGGCGCCGATCTATTATTCCCACCGTATCCTGCAGCTGCTGGCCACCGCCCGTAAAAGCGGCGAAGGCGAGGCGGCCAAGCTCGGCCCCGACGCCAAGAGCCAGGTGACGGTTCGTTACGTCGACGGCAAGGCTTCCGAAGCCGTCTCCATCGTGCTGTCCACGCAGCATCTCGATGCAAGCTGGGATTCGAAGAAGGTTCGTGCCGTTGTCGAACCCTATATCCGCGAAGCGCTTGGCGACCTGAAGATCGCCGACGATTGCCAGTGGTATATCAACCCGACCGGCAAGTTCGTCATCGGCGGTCCCGATGGTGATGCCGGCCTGACCGGCCGCAAGATCATCGTTGACACCTATGGCGGTGCTGCCCCGCACGGTGGTGGCGCATTCTCGGGCAAGGACACGACCAAGGTCGACCGTTCCGCCGCCTATGCCGCCCGCTACCTCGCCAAGAACGTCGTGGCTGCCGGCCTCGCCGAGCGCTGCACCATTCAGATTTCCTATGCAATCGGCATTGCCCAGCCGCTGTCGATCTATGTCGATCTGCATGGCACGGGCAAGGTCAGCGAAGATCAGGTCGAGGCTGCGATCCGCAAGGTCATGGACCTTTCGCCATCGGGCATTCGCCGTCATCTCGATCTCAACAAGCCGATCTACGCCAAGACGTCTTCCTATGGCCATTTCGGCCGCAAGGCTGGCCGTGACGGCTCCTTCTCCTGGGAGAAGCTCGATCTGGTGAAGCCGCTCAAGGAAGCTTTGAGCGCTTAAGCATTTCCAGTAAAAGTGCGTAGCGGTTTTACGTCCGGAAAATGCGTCAACTAGATATCGCGCTTGTTATTTGGCGGCGATTGAGAGATACCGTCACCGAGTTTTGTAACCCGCACAGTGCCTCACGGGGTGCTGTGCGGGTTAAGTCTATTTGGTCTTGAGAGTATGAGATGACGGAAGAACGGCGTTCGCGCGCGACGGAAGCGTTTTTTGGCAGGCGCAAGGGCAAGCCCCTGCGCAATCAGCAGGTCGATACGATCGAAAATCTGCTGCCTTTGCTGAAAATCGATCTGGAAAGCGTGCCCCCGCAAAATCTCGCCGCGCTCTTTCCGGCAGATGTGCGATCGATCCGTCTTGAGATCGGTTTCGGCGGTGGCGAACATCTCGCCCACCGCGCGGTCGAAAATCCCGAGACGGGTTTCATCGGTGTCGAACCCTTCGTCAATTCCATGGCCAAGCTGCTCGCCACGGTTCGCGAACGTGAACTGATGAATATCCGCCTTTACGACGATGATGCGACACAGTTGCTCGACTGGCTGCCTGAGGGATCGATCGATCACATCGATCTGCTTTATCCCGATCCATGGCCGAAAAAGAAGCACTGGAAGCGGCGTTTCGTGTCAGACGTCAATCTCGCCCGTTTCCATCGTGTGTTGAAACCCGGCGGCAGGTTCTGCTTTGCGTCTGACATCGACACTTACGTCAACTGGACGCTGCAGCATTGCGCCCGGCATGGCGGCTTTGAATGGACGGCGACAAGCGCTGATGACTGGCGCACGCCCTATGCCAACTGGCCGGGCACGCGTTACGAGAACAAGGCGAAAAGAGAAGGCCGCAGCTCGGCCTATCTCACCTTCATCCGTCGCTAAAGCATTTCCAGTAAAAGTGCGCAGCGGTTTCACGTCTGGAAAATGCGCTAACGGCAAGACCCCTTAAAGGGCCGCGTCAACTTCCGCTGCCTGCGGAATGGAAGGCTGCGCGCCGGCACGCGTGCAGGCGAGCGAGCCCGCAACCGCGGCGCGCTTCAGAGCCCTTTCGAAATCCATTCCCTGATCGAGGCTCGCGGCGAGATATCCGCAGAAGGTATCGCCCGCACCAACCGTATCGACCGGCTCGATCTTCAGGCCGGAAGCCCTGTAGAGCTTGCCATTACGAATGGCGATCACGCCATCCGCACCAAGCGTGACGATCAAAGTCTGGCCGGTCCTCTCGTGAAGGGCCTTGAGTTCGTTTTCCCGCTCGTCGCTGGAGAGGCCATTCTTGCCGATCAGCAGCTCGAACTCGGTTTCATTGGCGATGACGATATCGGCAAGGCCGGCGAGACGCGGTCCGTCCGCGGTCAGCGGTGCTGTGTTGATGACGGTGGTGACGCGTTTCGCCTTTGCGGCCGTCAGTGCAGCTTCGATGGCGGGTGCCGGTATCTCGAACTGCAGCATGAGAATATCGCTTGCAGCCATTTCGGATATGGTCTTTGCCGCGTCGGATGCCGAGACCTCACCATTCGCAGCGGGAATGACCGAGATCATGTTCTCTCCGCCTTCGCCGATCAGGATAACCGCCGTTCCAGTCGGGCCGGGCGCGGTTTTGACCAATGACAGATCGGTTCCCGCGTCGCGTAGCAAGGTCAGCGCTGGTGCGGCAAAGGTGTCATCACCCGCAGCGCCCGCCATCTTGACCGTGGCGCCCGCACGCCGTGCGGCCAGCGCCTGATTGGCGCCCTTGCCGCCGGCGGCCGTGGAGAATGTCTCTCCCGTTACGGTTTCACCGGGCTTGGGCAGACGTTTGGCGGTGGCGACGAGGTCCATGTTGATGGAGCCGAAAACAGTAATCATGGGGCGCTGGGTCCGTATGAAATTTAAGCAAGGCGGCGACTTTGCCCGAGACGATCACTCGTCGTCAACCACCCGCAATTTGGCCGCACCGGCTCGGTTTTCGGCAAAGCGCCGGGCCTGCTCGATTTCTCCGTGCGGCGCGTCTTTTTCCGTTGGTGAGAAATCGAGCCCCTCGATTTTCTGTCCGCGCGCCAGTACCTTGTCGGAGGAGATAAGCATCATGTCGACGTCCTTCTGCGCCAGCCCGAAATGGGCCTGTAGCTTCCGCGTCCGATCGTCCAGCCGCCGCACATCGTCCATGAGCAGCGCCACTTCACCCTGAATGAGATGCGCCTGTTCGCGCATGCGCTGGTCTTTGAGCACGGACTGGATGACCTGCACAGAGAGCATCAGCAGCGATGGCGAAACGATGACCACCCGGGCGCGATGGGCGCGCTGCACCAGATATTCGAAATGCTGGTGGATATCGGCGAAAATCGATTCCGACGGCACGAAGATGAAGGCTGTATCCTGTGTCTCGCCACGAATGAGGTATTTCTCGGCGACATCGCGAATATGCACCTCCATATCGCGGCGGAACTGCTGCACGGCGGCACGTTTGGTTTCCGGCGTCTCGTCCGCCTTGATGGCGTTCCAGGCTTCCAGCGGAAACTTGGCATCGATGACGAGCGGCGGCGCATTGTTCGGCATCTTGATGGTGCAGTCCGGCCGGTAACCGTTGGAAAGTGTCGGCTGCAGCTGGAAGGAACCCGGCGGCAGGGCGTCGGCGATCAGCGTCTCCATGCGCGCCTGTCCGAAGGCTCCGCGTGTCTGCTTGTTGGAAAGTATCGCCTGAAGCCCGACCACGTCCTTGGCCAGATCCTGAATATTGCCCTGTGCGGCATCGATGACCGCCAGGCGCTCCTGAAGGCGGCTCAGATTTTCATGGGTAGACCGGGTCTGCTCCGTCAGCGTTTCGCCCAGCCGCTGCGACATGCCATCAAGACGCTGATTCAGCGTCTGGCTCATCTCCGTCTGACGCGTGCCAAGCGTTTCCGCCATGGCCGCGATCCGGCCATGCAGTTCAGACTGGGTTTTGAGCAGGTCGGAGATCTCGCCATCGGCCCCAGCTTTCTTCGACCGGTTTGCCGTCACAAGCCATGTAACGACAAGGCCGAAAATCGCGGCAGCGAGAAGCGCGCCGAAGCTGATATCGACTGAGCCGGCCCGCAGCGCGGGTTGAAGGAGAACGGAGAAGTCTGTGTTCATGACTAAATCTAGCAGATTTCGATCGATTCGGAAGATCAAAACAAGAACATTCCTGCGGCGGAAATGAGTCCGGCAGAACGGATGCCGCGAGCCGTTTTCATCGTCGTGTTTTTTATTTCCTCCGCGCGAGAGATACGTTATGGGAAGCCATGACCATCAAACCGCTTATCATTTTGCCCGATCCCGTGCTGCGCCAGCAATCGAAGCCCATCGAAAAGGTGGATGCCGAGGTGCTGCGTTTGGCGGACGACATGCTGGAAACGATGTATGATGCCCCCGGCATCGGCCTTGCCGCCATCCAGATAGGTGTGCCGCGCCGGTTGCTGGTGATCGATGTTGCGCGTGAAGGCGAAGAAAAGACCCCGATCGTCTTCATCAATCCGGAAATCCTCAAGGTTTCGGATGATATTTCCACCTATGAGGAAGGCTGTCTCTCGATTCCCGATTATTATGCCGAGGTGGAGCGCCCTGCGTCGCTCACGGTGCAATATGTCGGTCGTGACGGCAAGCAGCAGACGGTCGAGGCGGATGGTCTGCTGGCAACCTGCCTGCAGCATGAGATCGATCACCTGAATGGTGTTCTGTTCATCGACCATATCTCGCGGTTGAAGCGGGACATGGTCATCAAGAAATTTACGAAAGCAGCCCGCGCAAAAGTCTGATCCGTCGCACAGCTGACGGAGCGGAAGACAGGGCAGGGGGCAATCATGGCTCTTCGCATCATATTCATGGGCACGCCGGATTTTTCCGTTCCGACGTTGCGTGCACTGGTGGAAGCGGGCCACGAGATTGCTGCCGTCTATACCCAGCCACCGCGTCCAGGCGGCCGTCGCGGCCTTGATCTGCAGAAATCGCCGGTGCATCAGGCTGCGGAACTGCTGGGCTTACCGGTACTGACACCCTCGAATTTCAAGGCGGAGGAAGATCGCCAGCAGTTTCGGGATTTCAATGCCGATGTCGCGGTCGTCGTGGCTTACGGGCTGCTGCTGCCTGAAGCGGTCCTCTCCGGCACGCGGCTTGGCTGTTACAATGGTCACGCTTCGCTGCTGCCGCGCTGGCGCGGCGCGGCTCCCATCCAGCGGGCGATCATGGCGGGTGACACCGAAACCGGCATGATGGTCATGAAAATGGAAAAGGGTCTGGATACCGGCCCTGTTGCACTTACGGCAAAGGTCACGATCGGCGAGAACATGACGGCCGGCGAGCTGCATGACAGCCTGATGCTGACAGGCGCTCGGTTGATGCGTCAGGCGATGGACAAGCTGGAAGCAGATGACCTGCCCCTCGTCCCGCAAGCGGAAGAGGGCGTTCTATACGCGGCAAAAATCGACAAGAGCGAGACCCGTATCGATTTTTCAAGGCCGGCGCAGGATGTGCACAATCATATTCGCGGCCTTTCGCCATTTCCCGGCGCATGGCTGGAGATGGAGATCGGCGGCAAGCCCGAGCGCGTCAAGGTACTGGCGTCCGAGCTCGCCAGCGGAATGGGCGAGGCAGGCAGCGCACTGGATGATGTTCTCACCATTGCCTGCGGCAGCGGCGCCGTACGGCTCACCCGTTTGCAGAAGGCGGGCGGCAAGCCGATGTCGGCGGCCGATTTCGTGCGCGGTACCCCGGTTCCGGCCACTACGAGGCTCGGCTGATGCCACGCTTCCGCATGACCGTCGAATATGACGGTACGCCCTATTATGGCTGGCAGAGACAGGAAAACGGCCCCTCGGTTCAGGGTGCGCTGGAGGCTGCGGTTCGGTCGCTGACCGGCGAGAGCGTTTCCATTCGCGGCGCTGGCCGCACCGATTCCGGCGTGCATGCCGTTGGGCAGGTTGTCCATGTCGATCTCTCGCGAGACTGGGAGCCCTACAAGCTTCGCAATGCCCTCAATGCGCATCTCGCCATGGCGGGTGAAGCGGTGGCCGTGCTCGATGCCGCTTCCGTGACTGAGGATTTCGACGCCCGTTTTTCCGCCCTTCGTCGGCACTATCTCTACCGCATCATCTGCCGCAAAGCCCGGCTGGCGCTGGAGCACAAGCGGGCGTGGTGGGTGTCGAAGGACCTCGATCACGAGTGCATGCATGAAGCCGCCCAGATGCTCGTCGGCCGGCATGATTTCACCACCTTCCGCTCCGTGCACTGCCAGGCGAACAGTCCCGTGCGCACGCTCGACCGGCTGGATGTGACGCGCAATGGCGATCTCATCGAGATACGCGCGACGGCGCAGAGCTTCCTTCATAACCAGATTCGCTCTTTCGCCGGCACGCTGAAACTGGCAGGCGAGGGCACGATGACGCCAGAGGACGTGCGTGCCGCACTGGAGGCACGCGATCGAAAAGCCTGTGGCCCGGTCGCACCGCCGGACGGTCTTTATTTCATGCAGGTCGATTATCCCGACGTCATTCCGCCGCGCCGCCACCCCGAAGCCGAGGTGATGCAGGATACGGATTGACGTCTAATTCTCTCAGGCCGGATAGACACCGAGAAAGCGCTGCAACGCTTCCGACAGAAGCATGCCGGGCACCAGTAGCGTCATGACGATGGCGGAGACGAGCAGCGACTGGTCGCGGATAAAAAACCGCACGATCCGTGAAAAGGCAAAGACCAGCGACAGAAGCAGCGCCAGCCACAAAATCGCGATCAGCCCCTGCAACGGTGGCAGGAAGAACGCAATCAGGATCAGAACGGCGTAGGCGTATGAGAAGGGCAGCGACAGCCAGTTCATGGTGGTAACGAGAGGCGTGAATTTTTCACGTGCGCCAAAGGCAAAGAGCAACATGCCGATCAAAAGCAGCGGCACGATCCAGCAAATGGCCTCCACCATCGCCAGGCGAAAGAAGAAGATGAACCCCGTTCCTGTTCCCGGCGGATAGCTGGCGAGAAACGCTGCCCGCAGCCACAGCCAGGAAACCAGCATGGCGGGCAGGCACCAAAGGACGGAATAGAAGGACCGCCACATGCCGCGTTCGGTCAGGTCCAAGTAACGTGCGCCATTATGGTCGCCGAGCAGCAACAGCCACAGGCCCGTCAGATAGAGCCTGACTTCACTTGCCGTCGGCATGGGCGAACCAGCGCTCGATAAAGGTTTCGTAAATGCGCGTCAGCGTCTCAAGATCGGCAATGGCTACCCGCTCATCGACCATGTGCATGGTCTGCCCGACAAGGCCGAACTCCACGACAGGGCAATAGTCCTTGATGAAGCGCGCATCCGACGTGCCGCCGGTGGTTGAAAGCTTCGGCTCCTTGCCGGTCACGGCCTCCACCGCGCCTGACAGCGACGAAATGAGGGCATTGTTCCGGGTCAAAAAGACATGGGCCGGTCGGTCCGCCCAGACGATCTCGTACTTTACCGGTGTGCGGTCGGGGCGAAGCTCGCCGTCTGCCGCAGCGGCATCCAGGCGGCGGATGATTTCCGCCCGAAGGCTCTCCGCGGTCCAGGTGTCGTTGAAACGGATGTTGAAGGCGGCTGTCGCCCGCGCCGGGATCACATTGGTGGCGGCATTGCCGGTATCGACGGTCGTCACTTCCAGATTCGATGGCTGGAAATCATCTGTGCCGTGATCGAAGGCCGGATGCATCAGCGCATGCGTCAACTGCAGCAGACCGCGAATTGGGTTGTCGGCGAGATGCGGATAGGCGGCGTGGCCTTGCACGCCATGGACCGTGATGCGACCGGAGAGCGATCCACGGCGGCCGATCTTGATCATGTCGCCCAGCTGGTCGGGATTGGTCGGTTCCCCGACGACACAGGCGTCCCACGTCTCGCCCTTTGCAGCAGCCCATTCCAGCAGCTTGGAAGTGCCGTTGATTGATGGGCCTTCCTCGTCACCGGTGATAAGGAAAGAGACGGAGCCCTGCGGCTTGCCGTGTTTTTCAATATGGCGGGCAATGGCGGCAACAAAACAGGCAATACCGCCCTTCATGTCCACCGCACCGCGACCGAACATTTCGCCACCGGCAATCTCTGCGGCAAAAGGCGGGTGACTCCACGCGGCCTCATCCCCAACGGGAACCACATCCGTATGGCCCGCAAACATCAGATGTGGCCCCTCGTTGCCGAGACGGGCATAGAGGTTCTCTACATCGGGTGTTCCCGCCTCGCTCGCCACCATTTTTTCCCCCACGAAACCGAGCGGCGAAAGCAGGTTGTCGAGCAGAGTAAGCGCGCCGCCTTCCGCAGGCGTCACCGAAGGGCAACGGATGAGGGCGGCGAGATTGGCAACGGGATCGGTCGTGGTCATGGTATCAGCTTTATATCAGTCGCGCAGAAGCTCGTTGATGCCGGTCTTGGAGCGGGTCTTTTCATCGACGCGCTTGACGATCACGGCGCAATAGAGGCTGGGGCCCGGCTCGCCATTCGGGAACGGTTTGCCCGGCATGGTGCCGGCAACGACGACGGAATAGGGCGGGACTTCGCCGTAGGTGATCTCGCCGGTGGCGCGATCAACGATCTTGGTCGATTTGCCGATGAAGACGCCCATGCCGAGAACAGCACCCTCGCGCACGATGCAGCCTTCCACGACTTCCGAACGCGCACCGATGAAGCAATTGTCTTCGATGATGGTGGGCCCTGCCTGCAGCGGCTCCAGAACGCCGCCGATGCCGACGCCGCCGGAGAGATGCACGTTCTTGCCGATCTGCGCGCAGGAGCCGACGGTCGCCCATGTATCGACCATCGTGCCTTCGTCGACATAGGCGCCGAGATTGACGAAGGAGGGCATCAGAACGACGTTCTTGGCCACGTAAGCCGAGCGGCGCACGACGGCGTTCGGCACGGCGCGGAAACCGGCGGCGCGGAACTGGTTTTCACCCCAGTTTTCAAACTTCGACGGAACCTTGTCCCACCAGGTGGCTTCGCCCGGACCACCGGTCACGATTTCCATGTCATTGAGACGGAAGGAGAGAAGCACGGCCTTTTTCAGCCACTGGTTCACCTTCCAGTTTCCATCCGCCTGCTTTTCAGCAACGCGTGCCTCGCCGCTGTCGAGAAGTTGAAGAGATGTGTCCACGGCGTCGCGAACCTCGCCCTTCGTCGATACATTCACGCTGTCGCGGTTGTCGAAGGCGGTTTCGATGATCGTTTCGAGGGAAGAGAGATCCGTGAGGCTCATGGAAAATTCCTTAAAGTCGCGTGTGTTCGTGGTCACGGCGGGTTCCGTGCCGCTGGAAGGCTTTGGCCATTTGATCTAAGGGAGTGTTGGAAAGGCGTCAATGCGATTTGGGTGATTTGGCGCCGCAGACGAAAGGCATGGAAATGACACGACTGAAAAACGGCAAATTGCGGCGCAAGGACGGGGTATGGGACCCCTTGAAGCGCAGCGCTGTGGACAAGCAGCAGGCCGAGGTCGTTGTCAAGACGCCGCAGTCGGACTCCCCGTCCTACCGGCTGGCCTATGTGGATACGGACTTTCTCTGCCGCGAGGAATTGCGACCCGTCAGGCTGCAGCTGGAACTTCTGAAGACGGAAATGGCGCTCACCGAACGCGGGATCAATTCCACCGTCGTCATGTTTGGCGGCGCCCGCATTCCCGAACCGGGAGGAGAGGCCTGGGCGGCGCGCAATGAAACGCAGAAGCGCAATCTCGAGCAGTCCTCGGTTTATTACGACGAAGCGCGCAAATTCGCCCGCCTTTGCACCGACTACGGCGCGAAATCCGGTCACCTGGAATATGTGGTGGTCACCGGCGGAGGTCCCGGCGTCATGGAGGCGGGTAACCGGGGTGCCATGGATGCCGGCGGTCCTTCCATCGGCCTCAATATCGTCCTGCCGCACGAGCAGGCGCCCAACCCTTATGTAACGCCGGAACTGAGCTTCAATTTCCACTACTTCGCGATCCGGAAAATGCACTTCCTGATGCGGGCAAAGGCCGTGGTGGTTTTCCCCGGCGGTTTTGGCACGCTCGATGAGCTTTTTGAAGCCTTGACGCTGATCCAGACCAAGCGCATGGCCCCGATCCCTCTCATTCTTTTTGGAGAAAAGTTCTGGCGATCCGTCGTCAATTTCGAGTTCCTGGCGGATTTCGGCACCATCGCTCCCGAGGATATGAATCTCCTGCACTTTGCCGAAACGGCGGACGATGCCTGGAAGATCATCTCCGACTACTACGAACACTGAAGATGCACGGCGCGGCGAAGTAATATTAGGGCTTAATTAGCAATCATATTCTAACTTCGCCCTGTCGCGCTGCAGCGCACTGTCCCATGCGGACGGGCCTCCATGACGGAGATTGTCATCCGTTGACGTCAGCTCCTTCGGGTTGACGATTTCCATTGGGGCCTAAATGTTCAATCTCAAAGTGAAGTCGCTTGCGACCAAGCTGATCCTCGTAACCGGCTGTGCCATCACCACGGTTCTCGTTGCATCCAATTCTTTCCTCATCTCCCAGACCAGTGAGCGCGTGCACGCGTTGACCATGGATCAGGCCAATACGGAAGCCCGCGCCATCGCCAACGTCATCGCCGCCGATGTCGGTGAACTCGGCAGCGCTGCCCGCTCGATGGCTGGCGTCATCGGTCGGGCGCATCAGGCGAAGTCGATGGATCGCCCTGGCATCGTCAACATCCTCAAGGCCAATGTGGAGCAGAATACTTTTGCATTCGGCAGCTGGTTCTGCGAACAGCTCGGTCTTTTCGATGGTCAGACGACAGAGATCGCCAACAGGCTCGATCTCGGCACCAACGCGACCGGCGCCTTCGCACCTTACTGGTCCAAGACCCAGAAGGGCGATATCCAGTTCTCGACCTTTAAGAACGATTACGCAGCGGAGTGGTATGCGCTGGCCGCCAAGACCGGCAAGGGAGCGATTACCCAACCTTATCTCGCCGAAGGCACGGAAGTGCCGACCACCATGACCTCGCTTGCCTATCCCGTCATGTCGGATGGCAAGATGATCGGCGTGGCGGGTGTCGATATTTCGCTCGCGTCTCTCACCCAGAAGCTGCAGGCTCTGCATCCTTTCGAGACCGGCCGTGTGACGCTCGTCTCCCAGGGTGGCCAGTGGCTGGTGCCGCCGACGCCCGAGCAGAACATGAAAGCCTATGACGGAGAGGGCGCAGCCACTGTCCAGACCGCGATCGCTTCGGGTAAGCAGGGCCTCATCGAAGACCTCGGCCTTGATACCGACGCGCCGTATAACCGTCTCGTTTATCCCTTCGCCGTTCCAGGGCTCAACGCAACCTGGGTCGTCCTTGTTGATATTCCCCATCAGGCCTTGAACGCTCCGGTTCAGGAGCAGACCTATCTGATGATCATCGGTGCGATCGTCATTCTTGCCGCCGTCATTGCAGCGCTTTATTTTGCAGTCCGTTATTTCGTTCGCAACCCGCTTGCATCGCTAGTTACCGACGTCAGGACGCTGAGCGACGGTCGCTACGACGTGCCCGTCTCCGGTCAAGACCGGCAGGATGAGACCGGTTCGGTTGCGACAGCGCTTGAAGGTTTCCGCGCCAAGCTTGCCGGCATCCGTGAGATGGAGGCCGAAGCCGACGCCCAGCGTGGTCACGCCGAAACGGAGCGCCAGCGCTCTGAATTCGAGCGCAATGAAAACAGCCGCATGCAGCAGCACATTGTCAGCGTTCTCGGTTCCGGCCTGAATGCCCTGTCGCAGGGCAATCTGACCTACCGCATTCAGGACGAGTTCCCGGGCGAATATGCAAAGCTGCGCGACGACTTCAACTCGGCGCTTGCCAGCCTCGAGGAAACGGTTTCCACCGTCAACGCAACCGTCGTCAGCATCGGCAATGGCACCGGTGAGATCACCCGCGCCGCCAGCGATCTCTCGCATCGCACGGAACAGCAGGCCGCCAGCCTTGAAGAAACTGCCGCTGCGCTTAACGAGCTGACCGCCCAGGTCAATTCCAGCGCCGAAAATGCCGCAGAGGCGGCCGGTGCCGTCAGCCATGCCTGTGAAGACGCCGGCAAGTCTGGCGAGGTCGTGCAGCAGGCCGTGAACTCCATGCAGGGCATTGCGCAATCTTCGGCGGAAATCTCCCGCATCATCGGCGTCATCGACGAGATCGCCTTCCAGACCAATCTTCTGGCGCTGAATGCCGGGGTGGAAGCGGCCCGCGCGGGTGATGCCGGCAAGGGCTTTGCCGTTGTCGCACAGGAAGTGCGCGAACTCGCGCAGCGCTCTGCAACTGCTGCCAAGGAGATCAAGGGTCTGATCAATACCTCGGCCACGCAGGTGGGCGAGGGTGTTCAGCTGGTCGGCAAGGCCGGCGACACGATGAAAAAGATCGCCGATCAAGTTCTGCAGATCAACCAGCTTATACGGCAGATTTCGGCCTCAGCCAGTGAGCAGGCGGTGGGCCTGAAGGAAATCAACTCCGCCGTTACGCAGATGGATCAGGTCACCCAGCAAAATGCGGCGATGGTGGAGGAAACCACTGCGGCCAGCGTGACGCTCAACAGCGAGGCCGAAACGCTCAAATCGCTTGTCGCCGGTTTCGTAGTTTCCGGCGGTCAGCCCAGCCAGCAATTGCGTGCCGCCGCTGCGGCCATGCGCGCTCCCGCTGCTGCCGCCCCGACGTCCGCCCGTCCAGCTGCGCCCCGCGCGCGTCCGAGAACCAGCGGCGCAAATGCGCTGGCTCAGGATGACTGGACGGAATTCTGATGCGGTTTTCCGTTTTGAAATATAAAGGGCCGCTGGTATCGCCAGCGGCCTTTTTTAGCATCAGCGTCCGTCAAAGACGCGCGAAACGCTCCGTCAGCAACTCGAAGAAACCATCTGCATCCACCTTCCGCATCACGCGGGCATTGGCGGGGCGATCCGTCACGCGCCACCAGTCCACCACGGTCATGCCCATGGTCAGTTCGGAATGGACCTCGATCTCGACATTGCATTCGCGGCCCTCGAACAGTTCGGGCTTGATGAGATAGGCGATAACGCTTGGGTCATGCAGCGGACCGCCATCCGAACCGTACTTCTCGATGTCGAACCGCTCGAAGAATTCCAGCATTTCCGCCATGGCGATCGCCGGCCTCGTGCCGATCTCCCGAATGCGATTGACGCGTGCCTTGGTCGTCAGCAACTGATGCGTGACATCGAGCGGCATCATGACGATGGGCATGCCGGAGCGGAAGACGATGTCGGCAGCCTGCGGATCCACATAGATGTTGAATTCCGCCGCGGGCGTGATGTTGCCGCCCTCGAAGAAGCCGCCGCCCATCATCACCAGTTCTTTGACGCGATCAGCGATCTCCGGCGCCTTCAGGAGCGCCAGCGCCACGTTGGTCAAGGCCCCGAGGGTGCAGAGGGTAACGGTGCCCTCAGGCTCCCGCATCACCGTCTCGATGATGAAATCGACCGCGTGCTGCTTTTCTGCCTCCATGGTCGGTTCGTCGAGAACCGGGCCGTTGAGACCTGTACTGCCGTGAACATGTTCGGCGGTGATGGGCCTGCGCACCAGCGGCTTTTCGGCGCCCTCGTAAACGGGAATGTCGGTGCGACCGCACAATTCGCAGATGATGCGAATGTTACGGCTTGTCAGCTTCAGGGGAACATTGCCGGCAACTGCGCACAACCCCAGAATTTCGATGTCTTCCGGGCTGCCGAAGGCCAGCATGATCGCGGCTGCGTCGTCCTGTCCGGGATCGGTGTCGATAATGATTTTTCTGCGTTCTGCCATGTCTTGCCCGCCGTTGAGATGAGCGCTTTTTTCGAGCCGCGGGTGCTCACTTGTCAAGCCTCATTCCTGCCGCCGCTCACCGGTCACTTTGACTTGCGCATCGCGGTTCGGCTTCCCATATTGCAGGGGCCGGTGCGATTGACCGGCGAGGTTGCCGGAAGCGGGGCCGCTAAACGTCGCTTGGTTGCAAGGACAGAACAGATATGAGCCGCATGACGCCATTCACCCACCCGCTTTTGCTGGGTTTCGATGCTATGGAAAAGACGCTGGAGCGCATGGCGAAGGCCAATGACGGCTATCCTCCCTACAATATTGAGCGCCTGCCCGGCAGCGATGACGTACCGGAACGCCTGCGCATCACCATTGCCGTGGCGGGGTTCTCCGAGGATGATCTCGACGTGACGACGGCTGATAATCAGCTCGTCATTCGCGGACGCCAGCAGGAACAGGAGAAGCGCGATTTTCTCTATCGAGGCATCGCGGCACGCCAGTTCCAGCGGGTCTTCGTGCTTGCCGATGGCATGCAGGTCAGGGAGGCGCGCCTGCGCAACGGCCTTCTTTCCATCGATCTGGTCCGGCCCGAAATTTCAAACGTGGTAAAGAAAATTAATATTTCCGTCTCAGAGTAGACCATGAACGCCGGAATCGGACATGAATCGCTCGGCGTGAAGAAGGAGGCTGAAATATGCTTTTGAAAGAAGCGCATGCGCGTCTCACCCAATCCCAGCTCGCCCATATCGGCGAAGGAGAAGTGGGATATATCCGCAAGATCCGAGCGGAAGACGTCAGCCGCTGTTTCCCGGAGGCGCCCGATCTCGATCCGCAATTGGACCTTTGGGCATTGTTCGGCGCGGACGGAACGCCAATTCTCCTGACAGACAATCGTTCGAGCACCTTCTTCAAGGCGGCGGAAGACGATCTTAAAACCGTCAGCCTGCATTAAGAAAAAGCCCGCCGGTTGAGCGGGCTTTCTGCTTTTTTGGCTTAGAGGAACGGCCGGTCCGGCATGTCGTCGATGGAGATGACGCCGTCCTTGTTCTTGTCCAGTCGTTCGAACATCTTTTCTCCGGCGGCGGCGAATTCGGCCTTGCTGACCTGGCCGTTCTCGTCAGTATCGGCCCAGCGGATCAGCGCGAAGCCGCCACCTTTACCGCCGTGCTTGCCCCAGCCCTGATGGCCGAAACGACCACCATGGTCACGCTCGGCACGCTTGCCCTCAGGCGCTTTCGCTTCATCCGCCTTGGCCTCTTCCCGCTCGGGGCGCGGGTGAGCGGCCCGGAAGGCCTCCATCTTTGCCTGACGATATTCGCGCATTTCCTTTGGCGTGATCGAGCCGTCCTTGTCCTTGTCGATCTCAGCGAACAGGGCATCCTGACGGGCGGTGAATTCCTCCTTGGAAATCTTGCCATCCTTGTTCGTGTCGGCCACCTTCAGCAGGTGAACGAAGGCAGCCTCCTGGCGGATCGGCATGCGATCCTTATGGCCTTTACCGGGTGCGGCGAAACTGGCCGTTGCGGCCGTGCTGAGCACAAGGGCTGCGCCAAGAGCAGACAGGGCGATTTTGCGTGTGGTCATCGTCATTACCTTTCTTTGGTGTCCCTGAAGAAAAGATAGTGACGTCCAGCAAGCCCCACCACTTAAACATCCGTAAGGTGCATGAAGCTTCGGTAATGTTCGCTAGTCAGCGGGCGATGGTTTTTGTCAGGAACCCGGTCAGATCGTCGGTAACGTAGTCGATATGCTCATCCGTCACATCAGGGATTTCCCATCGTTCCATGATGACGCCCTCAAGATTTGATGGCACGAGTAGCACGGTCTTCATGCCCAGCGCTTTCGGGGCCGCGAGATTGCGCGGCAAATCCTCGAACATCGCAGCCTTTTTCGTATCGAGTTTTGCAAGTGCTGCAAACTTCTCGTAGGTTGCGCTGGCAGGTTTCGGCAGATAACCCGCGGCGACGATATCGAAAATATCCTCGAACTGATCGAGAATGCCGAGCGCTCCGGCGGCAGCCTGCGCATGCTTGACGCTGCCATTGGTAAGGATGAACTTCCGACCCGGCAAAGCCTTGATGGCCTCACCCAGTTCCGGATGCGGTTTCAGCGTCGAGTAGTCGATTGCATGGGCGCGTTCCAGAAACTCGTCCGGGCTGATGCCGTAATGGATCATCAGGCCCTGCAGCGTCGTGCCGTGGTCGTGATAATAACGCTTCTGCAAGGCGCGCGCTTCGTCGGGGTCGAGCTTCAGAAGCTCCGCCACATACGCCGTCATGTTGCGGTCGATCTGGGAAAACAGATTGACGTGGTGCGGATAGAGCGTGTTGTCGAGATCGAAGATCCATTCGCTGACATGGGCGAAATCGGCGGCGTCTGGCAGGTTTTTCGGCTTTGTGTCCATGGGCAGCTTTATGCCTGTTTCGAATGCGGAAGAAAATCGAAAAGAGGACGATTGATCAGAAATTCGGGCTTGGCTGCGGCCTCGCGCGCATGATACCGCCAAGGGCATGGAACTCTGGATAGGCATTACTTTCGCAAGCGCGTTTTTGCAGAACCTGCGCTCGACTTTGCAAAAACACCTCAAGGGCATGATGGGCACCACGGGTGCAACGTTTGTGCGCTTCGTGTTCGGCATGCCCTTCGCTCTCGCTTATCTTGCATTCCTGCATCTTGGGCTTGGCCGTCCGCTGCCGGTGCCGAACATGGCCTTCGCCGTGTGGGCAACGGTCGGGGCCATGGCGCAGATCGCCGCCACATTCCTTCTGGTGCACCTGTTCTCTTTCCGCAATTTCGCTGTCGGCACGGCCTATTCCCGCACGGAGCCGGCACAGGCGGCGCTGTTTGCTCTCATTTTCATAGGCGAGAGCGTCACGGGCGGTACATTGGCGGCGATAGCGATTTCGGTCGCCGGCGTCATGCTGATTTCCGTGGCGCGCACGGAAGTAACGCCCGCTTCCTTCCTCACCTCGATCTTCAGCCGAACGGCGGGTATCGGCCTCGCCTCGGGTGCGTTCTTCGGACTGTCGTCTGTTGCCTATCGGTCGGCATCGCTGGCGCTAGCACCGAGCTTGCCTGCCCCGGATGCGATGATGCAGGCGGGCTTCACCCTCGTCATCGTCATCGTCATGCAGACGGTATCGATGTTCCTGTGGATCATCTGGCGGGAAAGGGAAGAACTGCGGCGCATCGCCAGGGTGTGGAAACCGTCGCTTGCGGTCGGTTTCGTGGGTGCCACGGCCTCGTTCGGCTGGTTCACGGCAATGACCCTGCAGCAGGCCGCCGTGGTGAAGGCACTGGCGCAGGTGGAGATGCTGTTTGCCTTCGCTTCAACAGTGCTTTTCTTCAAGGAGAAGATCAACCGGCTTGAACTGTCCGGCTGCCTGCTGATTGTGGTCGGTGTGCTGTCGCTCCTGGCATTCGGGTGAATGCCTGATGTGGCGGACAGGTTTGCCGTCCGCCACCCTGAAGCACATCAGGGCACGATGAGCGTGCCGGCGCCTTCGGTAAAGATTTCCAGAAGGACGGAGTGCGGCGTCTTGCCATTGAGGATCACCACACCCTGAACACCAGCCTTGATGGCGTCGATGCAGGTCTCGACCTTCGGGATCATGCCGCCGGAAATCGTGCCGTCCTTGATGAGGGCGCGTGCCTGCGAGACGGTGAGCTCCTTGATGAGTTCCTTATTCTTGTCGAGAACGCCGGGAACGTCGGTGAGGAACAGCAGACGCGAAGCGTGAAGTGCACCCGCAATCGCGCCGGCGAAGGTATCGGCATTGATGTTGTATGTCGCGCCATCGCGGCCAGGGGCGACCGGTGCGATGACCGGAATCATTTCCGATTTAGCGAGCAGGTCGAGCAGTGTGCGGTCGACTTCCACGACTTCGCCGACGAAGCCGAGGTCGAGCACGCGCTCGATGTTGCTGTCGGGGTCGATCACGGTCTTTTTCGCCTTCTCGGCGAAGACCATGTTGCCATCCTTGCCGCACAGGCCGATGGCCCATTCGCCCGTCTGGTTTATGAGGGCGACGATTTCCTTGTTGATCGAGCCGGCCAGAACCATTTCAACGATCTCGACCGTCTTGGCGTCGGTGACGCGCAGGCCGCCCTCGAATTTTGACTCAATGCCCATCTTGCTCAGCATGGCGCCGATCTGCGGGCCGCCGCCATGCACGACGATGGGGTTGATTCCCGACTGCTTCAACAAGGCGATGTCTTCCGCGAATGCCTTGCCAAGCGTGGAATCGCCCATGGCGTGGCCACCATATTTCACCACGATGGTCTTGTTCTCGTATTTCTGCATGAAAGGCAGAGCCTGTGCGAGCAGCCGCGCCTGAGTTTCGCTTTCGGAAGACGTCATCTAAAAACCTCGGTCTGTGGTTGCGGCCGTTGAAGCCTGTCACCGCTCTAAAGCAAGTCTTTGACGGATGAAATAACCTCCTGGCCTTATTGTGTCGGCTGCGGTGAAATTTCTTTTTTTTGCCTGTTCCGGCCCTGTAATGAGATTGACATAAAGGGCCAATGGGACCAGCCTTGCTGATGAAGGGGAGGGGTTAATTCAGGGTGATGAAGATGTCTCGCGCCGTGGAAATGGTGCACCTGAACGACCGAGGAGTGATTGAACACATGACGGCACCCGATCGAGACAAGCAAAGCGGTTTACGGGACGAAGTGCTCGCGGGCGAATATGTGCTGGGTGCCCTGCCGCCGGAAAGCATGGCGGAGCTTGCCAAGCGCGTAAAACGCGACAGGCAGTTCGCGGCCATGGTCAGGCGCTGGCGTGACAATCTGGCGGAAACCGAATATCGCGAAAATGCGACCGTCGCTGCGTTGCTGGAACGGGACCCCCGCCGATCCGGTCTGCCATTCAGGAGCCAGCCGTTGCGGAGTGGCAGCATATTCGCAGCCATGCTCTCGGAGATCTGGCATTCCGTGCGCTTCTGGCGCCTTCTGGCTTTGACGGCGATGCTCTGGACCGCCGTTCTGCTTTTCACCATCGCCTGAGAGGCACGCCTCTCAAAGAGAGATCGTTCTGATGATCTCGGCCCGCAGGTTATCCAGCCCGACTGATTTTTCCGAGGACGTGGCGAGAACTTCCGGATAGGCGGCAGGGCGCTTGCGGATTTTCTCAAGCGTTTCGCCAATCAGCCGCGGCACGCCGGCATCCTTGATCTTGTCCGTCTTCGTCAGCACGATCTGGTAGGACACAGCCGCCTTGTCGAGGAGGGTCAGAACCTCCTCGTCATTCTTTTTCACGCCGTGGCGGGAATCGATCAGCACGTAGACGCGCTTCAGCGTCGCACGGCCGCGGAGGTAATCGAAGACGAGCTTCGTCCAGGCATCGACCTGATCCTTGGGGGCCTGCGCATAACCATAACCGGGCATGTCGACCAACGCCATAGGCGGAAGATCGCCCTCAGCACCGGAGTAACCATCGGGAACGAAATAATTCAGTTCCTGGGTGCGTCCCGGCGTGTTGGAGGTGCGGGCAAGCCCTTTGTGGCCCACCAGCGCATTGATGAGCGAGGACTTGCCGACATTCGAACGACCGGCGAAGGCAATTTCCGGCGGCCCTTCAGGCGGCAGGAATTTCATCGCGGGGACGCCGCGAATGAAAATCCAGGGTCGTCCGAATAGTGGCTTTTCGGTTGCCGCGCCGGTTTCACTCATTTCGATTGCACCGGCTTTCGCTTGAACAGCCCTTTGATGTTATCGAACAGCTCGATCTTGGCGCCCTGGCGCTTCATGATGACCGCCTGCTGGGTGATGGAGAGCGTATTGTTCCATGCCCAGTAGATGACCAGACCGGCCGGGAAGGAGGCCAGCATGAAGGTGAAGATCAGCGGCATCCAGTTGAAGATCATCGCTTGTGTCGGATCGGGCGGCGTTGGGTTCATGCGCATCTGCAGGAACATGGTGATGCCCATGACAAGCGGCCAGACACCGATCATCAGGAAGTGCGGCACGTCGTAAGGCAGAAGGCCGAAGAGGTTGAACAGCGATGTCGGGTCCGGCGCGGAAAGGTCGTGGATCCAGCCGAAGAACGGCGCGTGCCGCATTTCGATGGTGACGTAGATGACCTTGTAGAGCGCGAAGAAGACCGGGATCTGCAGCAGCATCGGCCAGCAGCCGGCAACAGGATTGATCTTTTCTTCCTTGTAGAGCTGCATCATCGCTTGCTGCATGGCCATGCGGTCATCGCCGTGCTTGGCCTTCAGCTCTTCCATCTTCGGCTGCACGCGCTTCATATTCGCCATGGAAGCATATTGCTTGCTGGCGAGCGGGAAGAAGAGGGCCTTGACGACGATGGTGGTGAGCAGGATCGCTACGCCGAAGTTACCAAAATAACGGAAGAAGAAATCCATCATTTTGAACATCGGCTTGGTGATGAAGTAGAACCAGCCCCAGTCGATCAGAAGGTCGAACTTCGGAATTGCGTAGGTCGTCTCGTAACGGTCAACCAGCGGCACTTCCTTGGCGCCAGCGAAAACAAGGCTCTTCAGCTCGATCGACTGGCCGGGCTCGACCGTCATCGGGTCGCTCTTGAAATCTGCCTGATAGCTCGGCTGATTGCCGGTGATGTGCGAATAACGGGTTTCGAATGGCGTCGTCTGGGGCGGAACGATGGCCGCAGCCCAATATTTGTCAGTGATGCCGAGCCAGCCGCCGGTCGCCTTTGCAACCGTTACCGGTGCTTCTTCGACGTCCTTGTACTTTTCTTCCGTCAGGCTGCCATCTTTGCCCGAAACGCCGAGAAAACCTTCATGGATGACGAAGACCGGGGGAACTGCGGGCTTGTTGTTACGCGTCACGCGGCCATAGGTGGCGAAGGAGATGGCCGCCTGGCCGGGGTTCTCAACCTTGTCGGCGACCGAGATCATGTAATGCTCGTCGATCGAAACCGTACGGGAGAAAATCACACCCTTGGCATTGGTGTAGGTGAGGGTGACGGGCGTGTTTTCCGTCAGCTTGTCGCCGCTTGCGAGCGTCCAGACGGTGGTCGGACCTGGAACGCCGCCGACTTCCTGCGCTGCAACGTAACCGAGCTCGGTGAAGTAACCGTCCTTGGTGTCAGCGGGCGAGAACAGCGTGATGATCGGGCTCGAGTCATCGACGGTCTCATGGTAGTCCTTGAGCCGGATGTCGTCGAAGCGGGCGCCGGTGAGATTGATCGAGCCGGCGATGGCATTGGTGTCGATGGCCACACGCTGGGTTCTTGCAATCGACTCTTCGCGGGTCGCCGTTGCGGCAGTCTGCGGTGAGGAGGCGGGCGGTGCGCCTTCAACGGCAGCACCTGGTGCGGCGCCCGGCGCCGGCTGCTGTTGCTGCGTGGTCTGCTGCTGCGCCTGGCGGGCCTCTTCGGCGCGGCGCTGCTGCTCGATACGCGGATTCATGTAAAGGAATTGCCAGGCGAGGACGATGACAACCGAAAGGGCTATCGCGATGAAGTAATTGCGGTTCTTTTCCATCATTCTTTCCTGGAGCGGGTCTCCTGGGACCGTTTCGGTTTCGCCGTTCCTTCAATGCGCTCGGCAAGGAGAGACTGAAGTTTCGGGAAGGCCGTATCAAGCACATCCCTGCGGGCGACAATCACATAGTCATGACCGGGCTTCATTGCGACCCCGGCAGAAAGCCTGACGGCTTCCTTCAGACGGCGGCGCATGCGATTTCGCTCGACCGCGTTGCCTTGTCTTTTTGTTACGGTGAAACCGACGCGAGGCTCGGTTTCCGGGGATTTCCGATCAAGCACTTCCAGAAGAAAGGTGCTTCCCCGCCGTTTTTCACCTGCCTGAACGGCAAGAAACTCCGACCGGTTTTTAAGCCGGCCGGGGCTTTTCTTAGTCTCGCTCATGTGCCCACGACTTTCATCGGGCCACAGATCGGCAATTAAGCCGACAGACGAGCGCGGCCGCGCGCACGGCGGGCTGCGAGAACCTTGCGGCCGCCGGCAGTAGCCATGCGGGCACGGAAACCATGACGACGCTTGCGAACAAGCTTGGACGGTTGGTAGGTACGCTTCGACATTTATTTAATACCGCGGTGTGCGGCCCTTCTTGAATTTGCAATTATTTGCAAGAGCGTTTCGTTTTTTGCACGGCTAAACCCGCCTGGGCGAGCTTTCAATGGCCGAGCGTGCGCGGCTTATAAGGGCATAGGCCAAGCAAAGTCAATTGCCGAAGGGGTTTTCGCCCTTCACCTTTTGCGGAAAACGCACCGCGATTTCTCTCGTCTACGGCCGATGAGGGCCGATTCCCATCCGCAATCGATAAAATCTGAAATTCTTTCTTAAGGCCGCATTGATAAATCTTGTGACGCGAAAAGTTATGCCAGCTTCCCATTTTCATAGCGCAGCTGGTTTTTGTTGGGGGAACGAAATTGAGAATTCGCGGTCGTATCAATCTACTTGTCGGGCTGATGAGCCTTGTTGCCTGTACCATCGGCGGGCTGTCCATCTATGCGATCAACGAATTCTGGGTTCGGTCGCACCATTTCGAACAAGCGGCCGAACGGGCTTACAAGGGCGAGGCGCTCAACCGTCTGGTAACGGCAGTCGTCATGGAGGCGCGTGGCATCTATGCAGCGGCGGACATTGCTGCGGCCGCACCCTTTGCCGACGGCATGGTCAAGAACCTCGACGCCATGGACAAGCTCATTACCAGCTGGGCACCGCTCGTGCCGGCGGAACAGAAGGCTGGTTTCGACAAGCTTGCCGGCCGCTCGAAGGAATTCCGGACTTTCCGCCTGGAGACCGTCCGGCTGGCTAAGGAAAGCGGGCCGCAGGCGGCGAGCCAGCAGGGCAACAACGAAGCAAACCGTGCCAATCGCAAGGCCTATCAGGCGGAGATCGACAGTATCGTGAAAAACGACATTGCCGAGCTTGAAGTCGTCAAGGCGGGGGTCGACGCTTTCAGCACTGCCATATTCTGGGTAATTGTCGCGGTGACTGTCGCCGGCGTGGGGGCGGGGGCTGCTTTCGGCCTCTATATCGGAACGCGTCAACTGAGTGCGCCGATCCGCCGGGTATCCCAGGTCATGAGCGAGGTGGCCGACGGAAATCTGGATGCGGCAGTTCCCTACCTTGGGCGCAAGGACGAGATCGGCGAAATGGCCGCGGCCGTCGAGGTCTTCAAGACCAATGGCCGCGAAGTGCGCCGCATGAACGCTCAGGAATCCGCCATGCGGGCCAAGAGTGACGACCTGCAGGCCGGCATGGCCGTTGTCGTCGATGCCGCCGCCGCGGGGGATTTCAGCCGCCGTATCAACAAGGATTATGGCGACGACAACCTCAACCGTTTCGCAGCCACGATCAACGCCCTGCTCATCGGCGTGGACAATGGTGTCTCCGAGACCAGCCGCGTCATCGAAGGTCTGGCGCGGGGCGATCTGACGGAGAAGATGGATGGCGAGTTCCGCGGCGTGTTCGCCGAACTCCAGTCGAACGTCAACCAGACGCTGGCCAAGCTGCGGGAAACAATGCGCGAAGTGCGCAGCAGCACGGAGGGTATCAGCGGTAATGCCGGCGAATTGCGCTCGGCCGCCGATGATCTTTCCAGGCGAACGGAACAACAGGCCGCGGCGCTCGAGGAAACATCCGCCGCTCTGGACGAGATCACTGCCGTCGTCCGAAATTCCACCGACCGCGCCCAGGAAGCCAGCGCCATGGTGGCTGAAACCAAGCAGAAGACCGAAGAATCCGCCAATGTCGTACGCGATGCCGTTTCGGCGATGGACCGTATAGAGCATGCGTCGCGGGAAATCAGCCAGATCATCAATGTTATTGATGAAATCGCCTTCCAGACCAATCTCCTTGCCCTGAATGCGGGCGTGGAAGCGGCCAGGGCCGGCGAGGCAGGCAAGGGTTTTGCAGTCGTCGCTCAGGAAGTGCGTGAGCTCGCACAGCGCTCGGCAACGGCGGCCAAGGACATCAAGGCGCTGATCACCAAGTCCGGTGAGGAAGTCGGGCGCGGGGTATCGCTGGTCCAGAGAACCGGCAGCGCTTTGAGTGAGATCGAAACGCGCGTCCTGGCGATCAACGAGCATATCCACTCCATAGCTACCGCGGCGAAGGAACAGTCCACAGGCCTGCACGAGGTGAATACGGCCATTAACCAGATGGATCAGGTTACACAGCGTAATGCCGCCATGGTGGAGGAAACCTCGGCCGCAACCCATAAGCTCAGCAGCGAGGCGGACCATCTTGTCACGCTGGTGACCCGCTTCAATGTCGGCGCGGATGGTGTTCAGCGGAACCTTCGCGCCGAGACCGTGTCGCGTCCGGCCCGCGCCGCGCAGCCCATGCGGCCCGTTGCAGTGTCAGACAGAACGACGGCGGTGGCTTCTCCGGCGCGCAAATTGATGAACAGCGTCAGCCGGGCACTCAGCGCTCAGCCAGCCGTAGCGCCGGCGCAGGGGGACTGGCAGGAATTCTGACGGGGTTACCTGATAACTAAGCCGCTTCTTGCTTCAGACGCCGCCTTGTGGCGGCGTTTGTTTTATTGCGATGAAAACCTTGCGTCGCAGCGCATTGGAAAAAAATCCGTTAGGTCCTATTATCGTTGGTGCATATAAACCGAGCCGTTCAACCGAAGCGGCGGCGCGCATACAGGATCAGGGCCCGGTGTTTTCTAAAGGCGTAGACAGCTTGGACCGCACGGAAGACAATCCGGCGCACGGCATGCCGGGATTGACTGCCGGTCTTTCCGGGCGGCTGCTGTTGCTCACGGTCATTTTTGTCATGATCGCGGAAGTGCTCATCTTCGTGCCTTCCGTCGCCAATATGCGCCTGTCCTGGTTAAGGGATCGTCTGAATACGGCTGCCGCGGCCGGCGCGGTGATTGACGGACTGCAGGCCGAATTGCCGCGAAGTGTGCAGAACGATACCCTGATGGCGACAGGGGCAAAACTGATAGCCCTGCGCAAGGACGGTACGTCGCGGCTGCTGGCGGCTGCGGAAACCCCGCCCGGCGTCGATGAGCAATATGATCTTTCCGATGTGTCGCAGGTGGCCGCAGTACGCGATGCCTTTTCCACCCTGCTGTTTGGCGGTAACCGCGTCATTCGCGTTTTCGATGTCGTTGGCGACAGCGACACCATCATCGAACTGGTGCTGGGCGAGAACAAGCTCAGGGCTGCCATGCTGGCCTATGCCCGCAATGTGTTCCTCATTTCCATCGTTCTGTCGCTGATCACCGCCGGCCTCATTTTCATCTCCATCAACCGCATCATGATACGGCCGATACGCCGGCTGACGCTCGGCATGCAGAATTTTTCGGAAGATCCTGGCAACCCGGAGCGGATTTTCGTGCCGGAGGAGGGAACGGACGAGCTGGCCGTTGCCGGGCGTCATCTCGCCGATATGCAGACGGAACTGCAGAAAACGCTGCGGCAACAGAAAAACCTCGTGGATCTCGGCCTCGCCGTCTCGAAGATAAACCACGACATGCGCAACATCCTCTCATCCGCGCAGTTGATGTCTGACCGTCTGGTGGACGCAAAGGACCCGATGGTGCGAAGCTTCGCGCCGAAACTGCTGCGTACCATCGACCGTGCCGTTGCCTACACCGGCGAAGTTCTGGCCTATGGCCAGGCGACGGAAGGTGCGCCGAAACGCAAGATGGTGCAGTTGAGCCTTCTGGTGCGGGACGTGCGCGATATCCTGGCGCTGGAGCCGGACAGCGGTATTGAATTCCGCGACAGCGTGCCCGCGGAGTTGACGGTGGATGCGGATTCGGAGCAGCTATTCCGGGTAATCCACAATCTGTGTCGCAATGCCGTCCAGGCCCTGCAATCCGATGCCGCCAATGCCGCGCCGAGGTATCTTTCAATCTCGGGTCAGAGGGCCGGCAGCGTTGTCAGCATCGTGATCGACGATAACGGTCCGGGTATGCCGCGGAAGGCCAAGGAGAACCTGTTTTCCGCCTTCAGGGGCTCGGCCCGTTCCGGCGGCACAGGGCTCGGCCTGGTCATCGCCCGCGAACTGGTGCTGGCCCACGGCGGCACCATCGCGCTTGTCGAGAAGCCGGGCCCCGGCACGCAGTTCCGCATCGAAATCGCCGATCGCGCCACGACGGTGCAGGCGGCAAGAACCGCCTGAAAGGCCCCCACCCGGATCGTCCAGCGCAGCCTTCATACCCGCTGGATGATATGCGGCTCACGCGCTCTCGAAAACGCACGTTTAGGAATGTCGTTTATTTTCAACGCGATAATTGAATTGCTGCGGAAAAATGACAATTTCGAAGCAAAATCGCTTGCAATCGGAATGAGGACGTTTTAGAGGATCGCCACGCCACCGGAAACGACCGGAACGGCACGCACCCGTAGCTCAGCTGGATAGAGCACCAGACTACGAATCTGGGGGTCAGGAGTTCGAATCTCTTCGGGTGCGCCATTTCCTTCTTAAAAACAAGCATTGAAACACGCGATATTTCTAGCCTCGTATGCGGCTTGGATGAGCAAGTCCATTCCGCCAGATTCCTCGGCCCCTCTGGCACGCGGCAGGACCGAACGAATTCCACACATCCCGAATATATGTTAAAATCATCCGATCGTGAGATGGCTCGGGGTGAAAGCCATGCTGGAAGCGGATAAGGTATTTGCGGGGTCGATTCCGGAAAATTACGACCGCTATATGGTGCCGTTGATTTTCGCACCTTTCGCCACTGATCTGGCGCGGCGGGCGGCGGCATTGATGCCGGTTGATATTCTGGAGGTCGCTGCAGGAACCGGCGCCGTCACGCGCGAACTCACGTCCCGACTATTGCCTGCCGCCAGCTATGTGGTGACCGATCTCAATCAACCTATGCTCGACTTCGCCGCGTCGCAGCAGGCACCGGATCACCGCATAAAATGGCAACAGGCCGATGCCCAGCTCCTGCCTTTTGCAAGCGCTGTCTTTGATCTTGTCTTCTGTCAGTTCGGCGCAATGTTCTTCGGTGATCGGCCGTCGGCCTATCGTGAGGCAAAGCGGGTGCTGAAGCCCGGCGGGCATTATTTATTCAATGTCTGGGATCGCATCGGGGAAAACCACTTCGCAGATGAAGTGACAAACGCGTTGGCGCGCCTGTTTCCCGATGATCCACCCCGCTTCCTGGCACGCACCCCGCATGGTTATCATGATGTGGCCGCGATCCGCCGCGAACTGGAGGACGCGGGGTTTTCCCGGGTGACGATCGAGACGGTGGCGGCGCAAAGTCGGGCCGCTTCGCCCCGTGTTCCGGCGGTCGCTTATTGCCAGGGAACGGTTCTGCGCACGGAAATCGAGGCAAGGGCCCCCGGAACACTGGATGCTGCGACAGATTACGTCACCGCAGCCATTGAAGCCCGCCATGGCAGCGGTGAGGTTACCGGCAAAATTCAGGCGCATGTGATTCTCGCCGCATTATAAGTCTGCGCCCCCAGCGATTTTCGGTTCACGGACAAGCGCGGAAATACCATCAATATTAGTGGTTTTGAGTAAAGGCCCATTCATCGCGGTTTCCGATTGTCCAAGATTTCCGGGCTTTCGCGTGTCATCGAACTTTCCTCAAACCTTCGTCATATTGTCATACAATATAAGCATATGCGCTTCAGAAAAGGAGCGCAGAATGACGCCACAATCACTTGAACTTTCGGGCATCGGCAAAGGCTTCGGCGCCGACGATGTTCTGAAAGAGATCGATCTTTCCATCCGCCCCGGAGAGTTTTTGTCCCTGGTGGGCATGTCGGGCTGTGGCAAGTCCACGCTGCTGCGCATCATAGCGGGGCTCGAAACGCCGGATCGCGGTTCGGTGTCCATCGGCGGACAGGACGTGACCGAGATCGATCCGAGCGACCGTAATCTCGCGATGGTGTTCCAGTCCTACGCCCTTTATCCGCATATGAGCGTGCGCCAGAACATCGCGACGCCGCTTAGGATGCGGCGTTTGCCCTTTGCCGCGCGGCTACCGCTGATCGGGCGGTTTGCGGCGCCGGCCGAAACGGTGAGAGAGATCGAAGCAGCCGTCGAGCAGGCGGCCGAGACGCTGCAGATCGCGCATCTGCTGGATCGCAAGCCGGCGCAGCTTTCCGGCGGCCAGCGTCAGCGTGTTGCGCTTGCCCGGGCACTGGTGCGTTCGCCGGCCGCCTTCCTCATGGACGAACCGCTCTCCAATCTTGATGCGAAGCTTCGCGCCCACATGCGCGAAGAGCTGGCAGGCCTGCACCGGCGGCTCGGCGCGACTTTCATCTATGTCACCCATGACCAGATCGAAGCCATGACGATGTCCGACCGTGTCGCGTTGATGTCTGAAGGTCGTATCGAGCAGCTTGGCACGCCGGATGAACTCTACCGCAAGCCCGCCACGCTCACCGTCGCGCGCTTCATCGGCACGCCCTCCATCAATCTGCTGCCGGTCGAAATCGCCGCCAGCGGCAAGGTGACGGCTTTCGCCCGGGATCTTGGTCTCGAAGCCGCGGGCCGCGACGCCGGTCCCGCAACGCTTGGTGTTCGCGCAGAGGATCTGCGTCCCGGCGCGGAAGGTTTGGCCGTGCGCGTGGTCCGCAGCGAAACCCATGGCGCAGACCGCTTCGTGAGTTGCCGTCTTTTAAGTGATGAGACGGTGGCCATAACCCTGCGACAGGGTGCCGGCGAAACGCTTGGCGCTGATGCGAATGGCGTCATGACCCTCGGTTTTGTGCCGGAGCGCGCGCATCTTTTCGCCGCCGATGGTCTCCGCCGCAAGGTGACCGTTCGCGAGCAGGTGCCGGCATGACGGCGGTTGATTTTTCTGGCGCGGCGCGTGCCAGCGCTCGCCCGCGGCTTTCAAAGGCCGACCGGCGGATGATCCGGCGCGGCCTGATCTTTGCGGCACCCGCAAGCTTGCTGCTTCTGGCAATCTATATCGTGCCGATGCTCGTTCTCGCCGGGTTTTCCGTCACGGATTATCAGCTTGGCGCGCTGTCCACGCGCTTTGTGGGACTGGGAAATTTCGTCAAGGCGTTTCAGGATCCGGTTTTCCTGCGTGCTTTGACGAATACGGCCATCTACGCTGCCATCGTCATTCCCTTCGGCGTGTTTCTGGCGCTCGGCGTAGCCTTGCTTGTCTATAATCGCAAGCGCAGCCGCGCCTTCTGGGAAGTAGCTTACTTCCTTCCGGTCACCGCAACGCTGGTGGCCATGGCGACCGTTTGGCAATTCCTGCTCCATCCATCGCTCGGCCCGGTGAATGCGGCGATCAAGTGGATGGGCTTCGAACCCGTCGCTTTCCTCTCCAACCCCGTTCTCCTTATCCCTACCATGGCGCTGATGGGCGTCTGGCAGATACTCGGCTTCAACATGGTGCTGTTCCTTGCCGGTCTCACCGCCATTTCGAAGGATTTGCACGAGGCGGCGCGTCTCGATGGCGCGAAGAACCCGGTGGACCGCTTCCTGACGGTGACATGGCCGATGCTCGGACCGACGACCATGTTCGTTGTGGTCACCACCTCCATCTCTGCCTTCAAGGTGTTCGAGACGGTGGCAGTGCTGACCAAGGGCCGTTTCGGATCAGAGACGTTGCTGTTCGATCTCTATCTCGAAGGTTTTGAGTATTCCAACACCGGTTATGCCGCCGCGCTGACGGTGATCTTCCTCGCAATCGTACTGGTGCTTTCGATCGGCCAGACGCTGCATATGGACCGGAAGGTGCATTATTGATGGCCGCACTCCGCAAATATCTTCCGCATCTTGTGTTGGCGCTCGGCGCTTTCCTGATGCTCCTGCCGTTCTACTGGATGGTGCTGACGTCAATCCGTTCGCCGGCGGAAATATTCAACGTTTCGCTCTGGCCGATCCCTGAGAAATTCGACGCGGCCGATAATTACACCCGTGCAGCCGGGCAAGTGCCCATGGCACGCTTCATGCTCAATGGCGTCATCGTCTGCGTCGGTATTCTCGTCGTCCAGATACTGACATCTGTGCCGGCGGCCTACGCTCTGGCGAAACTGCGGTTCCCGGGCCGCAAGCTGCTTCTTGGCCTGGTCGTCGCCGCGCTCTGCGTTCCCATCCAGGCCCTTGCCCTGCCGCTTTTCGTCGGTCTGGCAAAGACGGAGCTGCTGAACACCTATTTCGCGATGATGATGCCCTTCTTTCTCTCCGTCTTCGCCATCTTCCTGTTCAATCAGTCCTTCCGCAGCTATCCGGATGAAATCATCGAAGCGGCACGCATGGACGGCTTCTCTGAAATGGAGATCTGCTGGGGGCTTGTGCTGCGTGGTTCGCTGCCTTCACTCGCCGCCTTCTCGGTCTTTTCGCTCGTCGCCCACTGGAACGACCTTTATTGGCCGATGATCGTTATCTCTGACACCAATCTCGCGCCACCGCCGCTTGGCATGATGTTTTTCGCCGATGTTGAATCCGGCGCAAATTACGGCGCGCTGATGGCGGGCGCGACACTGATTACCGCGCCGATGGTGCTGTGCTTCCTCCTGGCACGGCGGCATTTCATCGCCGGTATTACCATGACCGGCGTCAAGTGACGCCGTTCAGACTTCCTCCTCCCAACCTCTCTGGAGACTGACATGAAACTAAACCGACGCGCTGTGATGGGCGGTCTGGCCCTTGGCATGGCTCTTGCGGGCCTCGCTCAGCCGGTTTTCGCCAACGAAATCACGCTCAATGTTCTCTACAACCTGCCGGGCTTCACGAAATTCCATCAGCCGCTGGCCGATGAATTCATGAAGAAGAACCCGGACGTGAAGATAAACTTCCTCGCTCCGGCCGCCGGTTATAACGAAGGCCAGCAGCAGGTTCTGCGCTCTGCCGTTACCGGTAATCTGCCCGACGTTTATTTCTCGGGCTACAATCTGACGGCGGAACTGGTGCACACGCTCGCACCGCGCAACCAGATCACCGATCTCGGCCCGTTCATTCAGGCCGAAGGCGGTCAGGCTTTCCTCGACAAGAACTACAGCCCGAAGATGGCGGCACTCGGCCAGATCGACGGCAAGCAGTATGGTCTGCCGGTCAACGCTTCCTCGCCGATCATCTACATCAACTCGGACCTCGTCACCAAGGCCGGCGGCGACCCGGACAAGATGCCGACGACCTTTGCGGAGCTCATCGCTCTTGCCAAGAAGATCAAGGCTCTCGACCCCAAGTTCGCTGGCATGAGCTACGACATCAACGGCTGGCCGGATGACTGGCTGTGGCAGGCGCTCATTGTCGAGCAGGGCGGCAAGCTCGTTGACGAGAAGACCAAGACCGTTGCCTTCGACAACGAGATCGGCCTCAACGCCCTGAAGATGACCCGCCAGTTCGTCACCGAAGGTGGCCAGAACCTGCTCGACTGGGATCAGTCGCGCCAGCAGTTCGGTGCAGGCCTCACCGGCTTCATCTTCTCGACGCCCGCTCACGTTCAGACGATCCAGGGTCTGGTTGGCGATCGCTTCAAGCTGAAGACGGCGACCTTTCCGCTGGACAACAAGGAAAAGGGCGGCGTTCCGACCGGCGGTAACTCTGCCGTTATCCTGACGCAGGACAAGGCCAAGCAGGATGCTGCCTGGAAATACCTGAAGTGGATCACCGGTCCGGAAGCGCAGAACACCATCGTTCGCATCACCGGTTACCTGCCGACCAACAAGCTGGCAACCGGCCCGGACTTCCTCGCTCCTTATTACGTCGAGAACCCGAATGTGAAAACCGCTTCGCTTCAGGCTGACCGTTCTCTGCCCTGGGCCGGTTACCCCGGTGGCGATTCCGTCCGCATCTGGCGCACCCAGCGTGACATCATTGGCACCGTCATGCGCGGTGAGGTGACGCCGGAAGCCGGTCTCAAGCAGATCGTCGAGCAGACCAACGCCCTGCTGAAATAATCAGCACCATCGAGAGGCTGCGGGAAATCCGTTCCCGCAGCCATTTTGCGCAGGAAGCCCCAAATGAAGATTATCCAGATCACCGATACCCATCTTCTGCTGCCCGGCGTCGCCATAAATGGCGTCGACCCGGAAAAGCAGCTGCGCGCGGCAATCGCTGATATCGTTGAAAAACACGCCGACGCCGATCTTCTTGTCATGACGGGCGATCTTTGCAATTACGGTGAGCCGGAAGCCTACGGGCTGCTCCGCGGCATCCTCGCGTCGGCCTCCATGCCGGTGCGGCTGATGCTCGGCAATCACGATCGCCGCCCGGAATTCGTGGCCGCCTTTCCCGAACAGCCGCGCGACGATAACGGTTACATCCAGTCCTTCATCGACACCGATTTTGGTCGTTTGCTGTTTCTGGACAGCCATGAAGCCGATGTCATAGGCGGCATGTATGGTGAGGATCGTCTGGCATGGCTGGAGAGCACGCTGGAAAGCGCGGGCGAGTTGCCCGTGACGGTTTTCATTCACCACCCGCCGATGGATTGTGGCATCCGCCATTTTGAACATATCGGCATGCATGATGACGGGGCTGTCATGCGCCGGCTCGTCGCTCACCCGGCCGGTGTGCGTCACATCATCTTTGGCCATATCCATGTGCCAATGGCAGGCACGACGGCCGAAGGCATCGCTTATAGTTCCGGTCAGGCCTGCGCGCATCGCTTTATCACTGATATTGACGTTGTCGATCCCCTGTGGACGGGCGGCAATCCCTGTTACCGGGTCATAAGCCTCGGCGCGTTCGGCCTGCGTGCCTATGATGTGGAAGTGGGGCAGGTCGTGCTTGGGCGGGCGCCTGTCTGCGAAGGCCCCTGACGAGTTGCTTTTTCCTCACTGCGATGACGCGAACAAGGCCTCGTCACTCCTCGCCGATCACGGCGTAACGGAAGTCTCCTGCCGATCGCAGGGCCGGCATGGTGTGAGGGCCTGCCAGCCTGTCGCGCCGATGCGTCACTTATTGTCGCTGAACGGGATTTGATACGCAGAAGTGATGGTTCCCTTCTTGCCCTTGATCTATGTCAGTTTCATCGATGAAACTGCACGCCATAGTCGCCGAATAGGTGGCCAGCCGAATGCCGTGCCATCGTGATTGCAGATCATGGAGAAGTGCATGCTCGAAAAGCGTATTCGCAACGCGTCCCTTTTGAACCGGATCGTCAGTGCCGAAGAGGCCGCCAGTCTCATTCGGGATGGCATGACTGTGGGCATGAGTGGCTTCACGCGTGCCGGCGAGGCCAAGGCGGTGCCGCTGGCGCTGGCGGAGCATGCCAAGCTGCATCCCATGAAAATCACCCTGATGACGGGGGCATCGCTGGGCAATGATCTCGACAAGACCATGGTCGAGGCGGGCATGCTGGCGCGTCGCATGCCGTTCCAGTCCGATCCGGCTTTGCGCAAGGCGATCAATGACGGCAAGGTCATGTTCATTGACCAGCATCTCTCCGAGACCGTCGAGCAATTGCGCGGCGGTCAGATTCACGGCGCCGATATCGCCATCGTTGAAGCCGTGGCGATCACGGCTGAAGGTGGCATCGTGCCCACCACCTCCGTTGGCAATTCCGCGAGCTTCGCCATCCTGGCCGATAAGGTGATCGTCGAGATCAACCTGTCCCAGCCCGAGGTGCTGGAGGGGCTGCACGACATCTTCATTCCCGCAAAACGTCCGACCCGCATGCCCATCCCGGTGGTGGCGACGGATAGCCGTGTTGGACTGCCCTTCATTCCGGTGCCGCCGGAAAAAATCGCCGCTATTGTCCTGAGTGACAAGAGCGACAGCTTCTCGACAGTGCTGCCGCCGGATGATGAAACCAGGGCCATTGCCGGCCACCTCACTGAATTCTTGCTGAACGAGGTGCGTCAAGGCCGTATGACCCACGAACTTCAGCCGCTTCAGGCCGGCATCGGCACGATCGCCAATGCTGTGATGCACGGTTTCATTGATACGCCGTTTCACGATCTCAAAATGTATTCGGAGGTACTGCAGGACTCCACATTCGAACTTTTCGATGCGGGCAAGCTGACTTTCGCGTCGGGTTCGTCGATCACCTTGTCCTCCGCCATGAATGAGCGGGTCATGCCGCGTCTGGCCGAATATAAAAGCAGGCTCATTCTGCGCCCGCAGGAGGTCAGCAATCATCCCGAAGTTATCCGTCGCCTCGGTATCATCGGCATCAACACGGCGCTGGAATTCGATATTTACGGAAACGTCAATTCGACCCATGTCGGGGGAACGCATATGATGAACGGCATCGGCGGCTCGGGGGATTTTGCCCGAAATGCCTATATGTCCATCTTTGTCACCAAGTCTATCGCCAAAGGCGGCGCCATATCGAGCGTCGTTCCCATGGTCAGCCATGTCGATCACACCGAACATGATGTCGATATCCTCGTGACCGAGACGGGCCTTGCCGACCTTCGTGGCCTTGCGCCTCGTGAACGCGCGGCGGTCATCATCGAGAACTGCGTGCATCCGGCCTATCGTGATGCGCTAACGGACTATTTCCAGCGGGCAGTCTCGCGGGGAGGGCACACGCCGCATCTCATGGAAGAAGCGCTTTCGTGGCATGGCGCCCTGCGTGAAAGGGGCACCATGCTGCCGCAGAAATAGCGGCGGATCAGGAATCCAGCCTGAGGTATCGGACGCGCCCACGCGAAATTGGGTCCGTTTGGACACACCGGGATGGAAATCATCCGCCACTTCGCTGTGGTTGCTGGCGCGTCAGTTCCGCCTCCGGTAGAAAATCCTCTCTCTCGGCAGCGACCCGGCTGCCTCAGGGTTGCAGGAGAGTGATGTAATGCCCATTCGCTTCGTCGCCATGATCGCGATTGTTGCCCTGCTTGCCGGTTGCGGCGGGCGGCCGATCGGAGTGATGACGCCAACGGGACAAACAGTGGCCGGTACGACGCCGGTGAATCTCCTTGTCGCGACGACACGCGCGCCGTCTGACAATCCTGCGGTTCTTTTCGGCGGCGAGCGGGGTACGGGGCTGAAGGTCGACGCGGTCACCGTCTCGATACCGCCAGACGCCAACCGCAAGGTCGGACAGGTGCAGTGGCCGAAGAAGCTGCCGCCCAATCCGCTGAAGGATTTCACTACCGTTGCGGTCGAGCCCATTCGCTCCGAAGCCGAGACGCGAAGCTGGATCGGCCGGCATATTGAAAAGGACCGCCGCGTGCTGGTCTTCGTGCATGGTTTCAACAACCGCTACGAGGAATCCGTCTATCGATTTGCCCAGATCGTCCATGATTCCAGAACCGATGTCGTGCCCGTCGTCTTCACCTGGCCGTCACGCGCCAGCATCTTCGACTATAATTACGACAAGGAAAGCACCAACTATTCCCGTGACGCGCTGGAAGAGATGCTGACGCGGCTGGCGAAAGACAAATCCATCCGTGAAGTCACGGTCATGGCGCACTCCATGGGCACCTGGCTTGCGGTGGAGGCGTTGCGGCAGATGGCCATCCGCAATGGGCGCGTCGATCCGAAGATCGGCAACGTTATTCTGGCAGCACCTGATCTCGACGTGGATGTCTTCAGCCGCCAGTTCGCGAGCCTCGGCAAGACACCACCGAAATTCACGCTCTTCGTTTCGCAGGATGACCGCGCGCTCAGCCTGTCGCGCCGCATTTCCGGCAATGTTGACCGTCTTGGCCAGATCGATCCTTCCGTTGAGCCTTACAGCAGCCAGCTGGAGAAGGCCGGTATCACGGTTCTCGATTTGACGAAGCTGCAATCGGGTGACCGCCTGAACCACGGCAAGTTTGCCGAAAGCCCGGAGGTCGTGCGTCTGATCGGCGACCGCCTCATCGCGGGCCAGACCGTGACGGATTCCGATGTCGGCCTGGGCGAAGCCTTGGGCGCCGTCAGCATCGGTGCCGCGCAGACGGTGGGAACAGCAGCGAGCGTTGTGGTCAGCGCGCCAATTGCTGTGTTCGATCCCCGCACGCGGGAAAACTACGGCAGGCAGGTGGAGCGGCTTGGCCGCTCGGTGGAAAATACCGTGGGATCGGTGGGTGATACGGCCGGCTCCGTGGTGGACGATCAGGCGCTTCAGTCGTCAAGGATCAACTGCGATGCCGCTGCCAATCGAAACCGGGCGGAATGCCGCAATCGCTAAACTGCGATGCGTTAGGGGCAGCGGGAACGCTAGGCGCTTTTTGTCACAGAGCGGCGCAGATTTGTATACAGCTTGTATTTTTATCTATATGGTCGGTCGACAACCCTTTTCGGAGTAAGACCCCATGCGTTGGAAACGCACCCTTCAGCTTCTCGATGTTCATTGCGAAGGCGAAATCGGCCGTGTCGTCACCGGCGGCGCGCCGAAAATTCCCGGCAATACAGTGGCTGAACAGCTTCACTGGATGAATACCGACCCAAAGGGAGAGGCGCTTCGTCGCTTCCTGACGCTGGAGCCGCGCGGCACGCCCATGGGCTCGGTCAATCTGCTTCTGCCGCCGAAGCATCCGGATGCGCACGCCGCCTTCGTCATCCTTCAGCCGGACCAGGCGCATGCCAGCTCCGGATCGAATTCCATATGCGCGACGACTGCGCTTCTGGAAAGCGGCATGGTGGAGATGCACGAACCGGAAACCGTCATCATTCTGGAAACGGCGGCTGGTCTGGTGAAGGCAACGGCCACCTGCTGCGACGGGCGCTGCGAAAAGGTCAAGCTGACCATGGTGCCGTCTTTCGTGCATGCGCTTGATGTCAGCATCGACACGCCCCAATGGGGCAAGGTAACGATGGACATCTCCTATGGCGGCATTTTTTATGCGCTGGTGGATGTGCGTCAGATTGGTCTAACGATCGAAAAAGCCAATGCCGCGAAGCTGGTCTCTGCGGGCATGATCCTTAAGGATCTGGTCAACCGCGAAATGACCGTTGTGCATCCCGAAATTGCCGCCATATCGGGCGTGGCCTATGTGATGTTCCGCGATGTGGACGCTGATGGCTCCATCCGCACCTGCACCACCATGTGGCCGGGCCGGGCGGATCGTTCGCCCTGCGGCACCGGCAATTCCGCCAATCTCGCCACGCTTTATGCGCGCGGCAAGGTGAAGGTGGGCGACGAGTATAAATCCCGCTCGATCATCGGTTCGGAATTTGATGTCGGCCTTTCCGCCGTCACCGAAGTTGCGGGCCGTCCGGCCGTCATTCCCACGATTGCCGGGCGCGGCTTTACCTTTGGTCTGCATCAGGTCGGCCTCGACCCCTTCGACCCGTTGGCCGATGGTTTTGCCATGACCGACGTTTGGGGTCCGGAAGCGGGCAACATCTGAAGCGCGCTTCAAAAAAATGACATTTACGGCTGCCTGATCATGTCGGGCGGCTGTTTTCCCGCGACAAAAGATGCTAAGCGGGCGCAATTCCATCATGCTCCGAGGTATCCCGATGAAGTCGCTCACCCTGCGCCGCCCTGATGACTGGCACCTGCATCTTCGTGATGGCGCCATGCTGGAGGGGGTGATCGGGGATACGAGCCGTCATTTCGCCCGCGCCATCATCATGCCGAACCTGGTGCCGCCGGTTGTCACCACCGCAGATGCCCGCGCCTATCGCGACCGCATCGTCAAGGCCATTCCCGCGGGCGACAGCTTTGAGCCCTTGATGACGCTCTATCTGACCGAGGACACGCAGGCCGACGACGTGGAAGAGGGCAAGAAAAGCGGCCTGATTACCGCTGTAAAGCTTTATCCCGCCGGTGCCACAACCAATTCCCACGGCGGTGTGCGCGATTTTAACAAGGCCATGCCTGTTCTGGAGCGCATGGCGAAGATCGGCCTGCCCCTCTGCGTGCATGGAGAAGTAACAACGCCGGAAGTTGATATTTTTGACCGCGAGAAGGTCTTCATCGAGACGGTTCTGGAACCGCTGCGCCAGCGCCTGCCGGAGCTCAAGGTGACGATGGAGCACATCACCACCCGCGATGGCGTTGACTATATCAAGTCTTCCAAGGCCAATCTGGCCGGCTCGATCACCACGCATCATCTCATCATCAACCGCAACGCCATTCTGGTTGGCGGCATCAAGCCACATTATTACTGTCTGCCCGTCGCCAAGCGCGAGGAGCACAGGCTGGCGCTGCGGGCTGCCGCGACCTCGGGTGACGCGCGCTTTTTCCTTGGCACGGATTCCGCTCCGCACGTGGACCCGCTGAAGGAATGCGCCTGCGGTTGCGCGGGCATTTACACGTCCATCAATACGATGAGCTGCCTTGCCCATGTCTTCGAGGACGAAAACGCTCTCGACAAGCTGGAAGCTTTCGCTTCGCTCAACGGCCCGGCCTGGTATGGTCTGGCGCCGAATGAGGAGACGATCACGCTGGTCAAGCGCGACGAGCCAGTGTCATTCCCCGCCAAGATCGAAACGGGCGCCGGGCCGGTGACCGTATTCGATCCGATGTTCCCGCTTCATTGGGATGTAAACTGATTTTATGACCGCCGGCACTGCCGGCGGTTTTGTTATGGTCCGCCGGCACCTCGGCTGGCGCACGAAATACCGAACAAAGACGCGTACTTTCCGAACACCGATCCGGGTTTTCGGAGCGAGAAACCAAGGCCTAAAAGGAGAACGCCTATGAACCACTTCACATTCACCGATCGCGCCGTCGTTGCGGAACTGGTTGCGAAAATGTTGTGGGAAATCAAGGCGGTCCATTTTAATTCCGAAAGCCCATACACCTTCGCGTCAGGCATGAAGAGCCCTGTCTATATCGACATGCGCAAGCTCATCTCCTTCCCGCGCATTCGCTCCGCAGCCATGGATTTTGCGGCGGCGGCTGTCCTGCGTGAGGCCGGTTTCGAGAAGTTTGACTGTGTGGCCGGCGGCGAAACTGCGGGCATTCCCTTCGCCGCTTTCCTTGCCGAGCGCCTCGGCCTGCCGATGATCTATTGCCGAAAGAAGCCGAAAGGCCATGGCCGCAATGCCCAGATCGAAGGACATATGCCCGAGGGTGCCCGCGTTCTCGTCATCGAGGATCTGACGACCGCAGGTGGCTCGATGTTTACCTTTATCGACGCCATCCGTGCGGCGGGCGGCATCGTCGATCACGGCATCGCACTCTTCTATTACGGCATCTTCCAGGAGGCGGAAGCACGCTTTGCCAACGGCAATGTTAAGCTGCATTACCTGACGACCTGGCGCGATGTTCTAGCCGTTGCCCGGGCTGAAAAACTGTTCGATGAAAAGACCCTCTCCGAGGTTGAAGCCTTCCTCGATAACCCGCTGCCCTGGTCGGCAAAGCGCGGCGGTGTCAGCGAATTGCCGCAATCTTGATTTCGGATGCGGGTGGCCAGCTTGTGGCTGGCCTTCCGATCCATCTTCGTCTAAATCGATTTAAGTCCATTTGATTTGCTGTTTTGAGGAGGACCGTAATGATCCTGTGTTGTGGTGAAGCCCTGATCGACATGCTGCCCCGGCAGACAACGCTGGGAGAGGCGGGTTTTGCCCCTTATGCAGGCGGTGCGGTCTTCAACACGGCCATCGCGCTGGGACGTCTCGGCGTTCCCTCCGCCTTTTTCACTGGTCTTTCAGATGACATGATGGGCGATATCCTGCGGGAAACCCTGCGCGCCAGCAACGTGGATTTCAGCTATTGCGCCACTCTTTCGCGCCCCACCACCATCGCCTTCGTAAAGCTGGTCGACGGCCACGCGACCTATGCCTTCTATGACGAGAACACCGCCGGCCGGATGATTACCGAAGCCGAGCTTCCGGCGCTGGGTGCCGATTGCGAAGCGCTGCATTTCGGAGCCATCAGCCTCATCCCCGAGCCCTGCGGCAGCACCTATGAAGCGCTGATGACGCGCGAGCATGAAAGCCGTGTCATCTCGCTCGATCCCAATATCCGCCCTGGCTTCATCAAGGACAAGCAGTCGCATATGGCCCGCATCCGCCGCATGGCCGCCATGTCCGATATCGTCAAGTTCTCGGATGAGGACCTTGCCTGGTTCGGTCTGGAAGGGGATGAGGACACGCTTGCCCGCCACTGGCTGCACCATGGCGCAAAGCTGGTCGTCGTCACCCGCGGTGCGAAAGGTGCCGTTGGCTATACGACCGGCCTGAAGGTCGAAGTTGCTTCTGAACGCGTGGAGGTGGTGGACACCGTCGGTGCGGGCGACACCTTTGATGCCGGCATTCTTGCGTCGCTGAAAATGCAGGGCCTGCTGACCAAGGCGCAGGTGGCGTCACTGACGGAAGAGCAGATCAGAAAGGCGCTTGCGCTCGGTGCAAAGGCGGCGGCAGTCACCGTTTCGCGCGCTGGCGCCAATCCGCCTTTTGCGCACGAAATCGGCTTGTGATGGGTTAGGGTTGAACCATTTTGAAAAGATGGTTCAACACGCATCACGCCGCCAAAATCGTGAAAAACCGTTATTTCGGTATTATCAAGCTTGTGTCTGCTGTTTTTTCGAGAAACAAGCGTCGCATGAGTGTTTCAACAGCCCATCCCTTTGATTTCGACCCGACCTACGGCATGCAACGCGAGCAGTTGCTTGCCATCACGCCCCCGGAAGCGCCACCCGGTTTCGATGACTTCTGGGAGAAGCGCTATCGCCGCGCGCTCGCCACTGATCCGCGCCCGGTGCTGCGCCGGAGCAAGCTGAGCGATCCCCGTTGGCAGGTCCTCGATCTGACCTACACCTCCACCGACGGTTTCCGTATCGGTGGATGGCTGCTGTTGCCGCGCGAAGGACAGGTCCGCCGCGGCCTGGTCGTCGGCCACGGTTATGGCGGGCGCGGCGAGCCTGATTTCGATGTGTCGGTGGAAGAGACAGCCGTGCTGTTTCCCTGCTTTCGTGGACTGTCGCTGAGTGCCTGTCCGCCGATTTCATCCGATCCGGCCCTTCACGTTCTCTATAATATCGAGCGGAAAGACGATTATATTATCGGAGGCTGTGTCGATGACCTTTGGATCGCGGTCTCGACGCTCGTCAGCCTTTATCCCTGGCTGGAAGGGCAGGTGGGTTATAGCGGAATCAGCTTCGGGGGTGGTATCGGCGCTCTTGCGATCCCTTATGATAAGCGTATCGACCGCGGCCATCTCGTCGTGCCGACCTTCGGCCACCGACCGTTCTGGCTGACGCTGCCAACGGTCGGCAGCGCGGACGCCGTCCAGACCTATGCGAAGACGCACGCCCATGTTCTTGAAACGTTGCGCCTCTTCGATGCGGCCTGCGCGGCCGCCCGCATAAGCGTGCCCATGCTGATTGCGCCTGCGCTTTTTGATCCAGCCGTGGCGCCGCCCTGCCAGTTCGCGGTGGCCAACGCTTTGCCGCCGTCAAAATTTAATGAAATCTTCATCCTCGACGCCGGGCATTTCGATTACCCTGACAGCGCATCGCAAGATGCGGTCCATAAGGACAAGGTCAGACGGTTTTTCAAGGTGCCATGAAACGCGAATATCTCCGCTGGTATAGTCACAGGCTCCATCGCGATATGGAACTCCTGATATTCGGTCATGCCGGCGCGAAGGTGCTGATGTTCCCGACACGCGACGGGCGCTTCTTCGAATATGAGGAGTTGGGCGTCGTCGGAAGTCTTTCCCACAAGCTGGAGGCCGGCCACCTCCAGCTTTATTGTATCGAGGGTCTGGCACGGGAAAGTTTCTACGCGGGCCACAACCATCCCGCCGACCGTCTCCGACGTCACGCCGCACTCGAGGCCTATATTCTGGGCGAAGTGCTGCCGCTGATGTCAGAGAAAAATCCGCACGGCAGCACCATCGTGCAGGGCTGCAGCCTCGGTGCCTTTCAGGCCGCCAGCCTCGTCTTCCGTCACCCGCATCTCTTCACCAAACTCGTCGCTTTTTCCGGCCGCTATGACCTGACGATGGAGGTGGAGTCTTTCGGTGATCTATTCGACGGCTATTATGACGATGACGTCTATTTCCACATGCCGAGCCACTTTCTTCCCGGGTTAAACTGCCCATGGCGGCTCGATCACCTGCGCCGCATCGACATGGTCTTCACCATTGGCGATGCAGACCCCTTTCTGGACAACAATCACCACTTAAGCCGCGTGCTTTCAGGCAAGCAGGTGGGGCACCAGATGCATGTATGGGAAGGCCGCGCGCATCGGGCGGGTGCGTGGCGCAAGATGGCGGCCCTTTATATTTGAGGCTGGAGCCCCGCCTCAGGCGAGAAGAAATTCCATCAGGGCATTCTGGGCATGTAGAAGAAAAGCTTTTGCCGACCGGCTCTGATAGGCCGGATGGGCCATTGCGTCCGCGGTCACCTCTTGGCCACGCGAGACTGGCGGACAGGGCAAAAAAATCACATCAGGCCGCATCCTGTCGAGAAGGGACGCGGATATACGATAATCGGCCAGATAATGATTGGCGTCGGACGGCCAGGAATCGGTAATGACCACATCCGCATCCAGTAGCTCGTCCATGTCCGTGCTTGCCCGGAAGTTCGGATTGATGAGCGCGGCATCCGTGACGTGCCATTGATCCGGGTAAACCTGCGTGACCTGAATGGGCAGGGAAATCGAGGCTTCGATCCAAGAGCGTAAAATATTGGCGTCCGGTGCTACGCCGACGATTTTGAGGCCGGCTTTCTGGCCCCTCAGGCTTTTCACATAGGCCAAATCACCAAGCGTTTCACATGGATGATTGAATTTTGTCCGCGCGTTGATGACAGGTGCGCGCATGTCGGCTGCAAGTGCCCGGAGTGTCGAGAGTTCCTTCGTGCGGATAATCAAAAGATCGAACCAATTGTCGAGATAACCAGCCAGATCGGCAATCTCTTCTCGGCCGTTAAAGTTGATCGGAACGGTAACGCAGGTGCCGCCCATCGCCTGGATACCGAGATCAAAGGCGGCGGTATTGCGCCAGCCGGTGTCGTCAACGATCAGCCCGACACGTTTTCCCTTGAGCGTCTGTGGCATCGTGCCCTGTAACCAGTCCTCGGCCAGAGCGCACGCGCGGTCGATGATCGAGAAGATCGCGTCCGCACTCAGGTTGTGAAACTCCAGAAAGTCTCTGCCCGGCCGGAACGACATATGCACCTCCAAATGACATTCGATCAACGCTGCATTGAAAAAAGCCGGAAGTCGCCCTCCGGCTTTCGTAAATTGCAGTGCCTGGATTTACCCCGCCAGACCCGCCAGCGCCTTCACCAGGCCCTGCGTAGAGCTGTCATGGCCAGCGGCGCTTTCCTTTCCTTCGACGACCGGAAGCAGGCCGGTCGCCAGTTCCTTGCCAAGCTCCACGCCCCATTGGTCGAAGGAGTTGATGCGGAACAGCACGCCTTCAACGAAGACGCGATGTTCGTAAAGCGCGATCAGGCGGCCAAGCGCGAATGGCGTCAGCTTGTCGTAGACGAAGGTGATGGACGGACGATTGCCGGTGAAGACACGGTGCGGCGCAATGAAATCCGCATGTCTGTCATCCACGCCCTTGGAGGTGAGCTGGGCTTTTGCCTCAGCCAGCGTCCGTCCCTTCATCAGCGCTTCCGACTGCGCCAGGCAATTGGCGATGAGAAGCTGGTGCTGGTGGCGCAGTTCGGGCTCGAAACCGTTGGCTGCGATCATGAATTCCGCCGGGATGACGCTCGTGCCCTGGTGGATCAGCTGATAGAAGGCGTGCTGACCATTCGTGCCGGGCTCGCCCCAGACAACCGGGCCAGACTGGCCTTCGACCGGCGTGCCGTCGATGGTCACACCCTTGCCGTTCGATTCCATGTCCAGCTGCTGCAGATAAGCCGGGAAACGCGACAGCCGCTGGTCATAGGGCAGGATTGCCCGCGTCGGGTAATTCAGTACGTTGCGGTGATAAAAACCGATCAGGCCGAGCAACATCGGCAGATTTTCACGGACCGGCGCTTCGCGGAAGTGGCGATCCATGGCGTGGGCGCCATCCAGGAACTTGCCGAAATTATCCGGACCGATGGCGATCATCAGCGGCAGCCCGATGGCAGACCAGATCGAGTAACGGCCGCCAACCCAGTCCCAGAAACCGAAGATGCGGTCGCTTTCGATGCCGAAGGCGGTAACCTTGTCCAGCGCTGTGGAAACCGCGGCAAAGTGATGCTTGACGGCGTCTTCACCCAGCTTTTCGGCGATGAAGCGGCGCGCCGTGGCGGCGTTCGTCATCGTCTCGATGGTGGTGAAGGTCTTCGACGCCACGATGAAGAGCGACGTCTCGGGGTCGATGAGCTTCAGCGTATCGGCGATATGCGCGCCATCAATGTTCGAGACGAAATGCGCCCGCGGGCCGTCATGGAAAGGTGCCAGCGCCAGCGTTGCCATGACCGGGCCGAGGTCGGAACCGCCAATGCCGATATTGATGACATCGGTAATCTTTTTACCGGTCGCGCCCTTCAGCGAACCGGAACGGATGGCATCGGCAAACTTGCCCATGGCAGACAGAACCGCGTTCACATCGGGCATCACGTCCTTGCCGTCAACGAGAACCGGCGTGTTGGCGCGATTGCGCAACGCGGTATGCAGGACGGCACGGTCTTCGGTGAAATTGATCGCCTTGCCGGAGAACATCTCCTCGCGCTTGGCCTCGACGCCGCCTTCTTGTGCAAGCTGTTCGAGAAGCGTGACGATCTCTTCATTCACGGCGCACTTGGAATAATCCATCAGCAGGTCATCGAACTTGGCGCTGAAACGGCTGAATCTCTTGTCATCGGCCGCAAAGGCGGCGCGAAGATCGGTTGCGGCTGTGCTGCTCGCCGTTGCTTTCAGTTTTTCGATGGTGGCCTGCATCTCGTGCTCCTCGGCTTCCGTGGAAGGATGAGGAAACTATTCTTTTTCAGGCGGCCAAATCAAGGCGGCTTCGATAAAAGAAAAGAGCCGGTCACCCGGCTCGATTTCGTTCAGTTCAGATTGCGCAATTCGCGCCGCAGGATCTTGCCGACATTCGATTTCGGCAGCTCGGTACGGAACTCGATGATCTTCGGCCGCTTGTAGTTTGTCAGGTTCTTGGCGCAGAACGCCTTGAGTTCCGCTTCCGTGAGCGACTGGTCCTTCTTGACCACAAAAAGCTTGACGGTTTCGCCGGAGTGCTCGTCCGGAACGCCGATGGCGGCGCATTCCAGGACGCCTGGATGGCTGGCGGCCACTTCCTCCACCTCGTTCGGATAGACGTTGAAGCCGGAGACGAGGATCATGTCCTTCTTGCGGTCGACGATCTTGGTATAACCGCGTTCATCCATGAAGCCCATGTCGCCGGAACGGAAGAAGCCGTCTGATGTCATCGCCTTTGCCGTCTCGTCCGGCCGCTGCCAATAACCCGCCATCACCTGCGGCCCACGAATGCAGATTTCTCCGACCTCTCCGGTGGGCAGGCTGTTGCCGTCCTCGTCGCGAATATCGATTTCGGTGGAAGAGATCGGCAGGCCGATGGTTCCGCTGAACTCCGTGGAATCGAGGCGGTTGACGGTGGCAACCGGCGATGTCTCGGAGAGGCCGTAACCCTCCGCAATGGGGCAGCCGACGATGGAAAGCCAGCGTTCCGCGACAGGCCTTTGCACCGCCATGCCGCCGCCGAGAACCAGAATGAGCGACGACAGATCGAGCTTGCGGAAATCCTCGTTGTTCATCAGCGCGTTGAAAAGCGTGTTGATGCCGGGGAAAATATGCGGCTGATAATGCGACAATTCTTTCACAAAACCGGGAATATCGCGCGGATTGGCAATCAGCAGATTGTGGCCGCCAAGCGCAATGCCCATCAGCGAATTCACCGTCAAGGCGAAGATGTGGCAGAGCGGCAGCGCGCAGATGAAGTTGAGAACTTCAGGGCGATCCTTCTGGCCGTTGAAGGCGGCGTCCAGCCACAGGCTGATCTGAAGCTTGTTGGCCAGAAGGTTGGCATGCGTGAGAACCGCACCCTTGGATACACCAGTCGTGCCCCCGGTATATTGAAGGAAAGCAATGTCCTGCGCCGTGAGGCTGACCGGCTTCAGCGAAAATCCCTGACCTTCCTTCAGCATCGCCTTGAAGCTGATGGAGCCGGGAATGGTATAGGCGGGCACCAGTTTCTTGACCTTGCGGACGACCAGGTTGACGATATGTCCCTTGAGGCCGAGAAGATCGCCCATCGCCGCGACGACCACGTGCCGCACCGCGGTTTTCGGCACCGCCTGCTGCGCCACATGTGCAAAGTTCTCCAGCACGAAAAGCGCCTTCGCGCCGGAATCCTTCAGCTGATGTTCCAGCTCGCGCGGTGTGTAAAGCGGATTGACATTGACCACCACCATGCCTGCCCGCAGGATTCCATAAACCGCAACCGGATTTTGGAGGATGTTCGGCATCATCACGGCAACCCGGTCGCCCTTTTCCAGTCCTCTGGCCTGCAGCCAGGCGGCGACGGCTCGGGTTTCAGCGTCCAGTTCCCGGTAGGTCAGCGACTTTCCCATGCTGGAAAAGGCCTTCCGGTCGGCAAACTGCACACAGCTCTTTTCGAGAAGATCGACGAGGGAGGCATTGGTCGATACGGGAATTTCGGAAGGAACGCCCGGCGGATAGGAAGACAGCCAGCGCTTCCCAATGACGGCGTTCTGCGGGTGTCCCAGGGACAATTCACTCATGCTGCTCCTCCCAGAGTCTCTTCGCGCCGCGCATTCTGTGGAACGCGTGAACAGCGCTTTCGGCTGCCTGATGTTCACGAGGCTCCCGCACCGGTCGACATCTGCCGGCGTGAGGGAACCACTTGTGACGTCACCGGATCGACTGCTCCTCCCGCTCCCCGGTGACGAATGATAGACGCGTAATCCCTTGACGTCCATCTTATCGGCGAAACCTATTTAACTCTAACGTAAACGTCAATATTGCTGCCGCACATCTCGCCAACTCGTGATGGAAAACGCATTTTCCCGGTCTTTTTTGACTTTAATCCTGATTTGAGCGATCAACATAATTCGCAAAGCAGGGCAGGATTAAAAATGGCAGGCAGCGCAGCGCTAGAACTGAAATCGGTGGGCAAGAAATTCGGTGATACGGATGTATTGTCCGACATCGATCTGTCCGTCGAAAGCGGTGAGATCATTTGTCTTGTAGGGCGCTCCGGCTGCGGAAAATCAACCTTGCTGCGTATCATCGCAGGCGTGGAGACACCCGATAAAGGCAGCGTTTCCCTGAGCGGCGCTGTCGTGGCCGGGTCTGGAGCTTTCATCGAGCCCGAAAAGCGCAATATCGGTTTCGTATTTCAGGATTATGCGCTCTTCCCGCATCTTACCGTCGAGCAGAACGTCATGTTCGGCCTCCGCTCGCTGCCGAAAGCGCAGGCCCGGGCGCGCACTGCCGAGATGATCGAACACGTGCATCTCAAGGAACTTGCGAAACGTTATCCGCATACGCTGTCGGGCGGTGAGCAGCAGCGCGTCGCGCTTGCACGTGCACTCGCCCCGCAGCCTGGCCTTCTGCTGATGGACGAGCCTTTTTCCAATCTGGACAGGGGATTGCGCGACAATGTGCGCGAAGAGACGCTCGGTCTTCTACGCCAGCTGGGCACAACGGCAATCATGGTTACCCACGATCCCGAAGAAGCGCTTTCGGCGGGCGATCGCGTGGTTCTGATGCAGCGCGGACGTATCGTGCAAAGCGGCACGGGTTACGAAATCCACGACCATCCCAAGACCCGCTATGCCGCTGATTTTTTCTGCGCCTTCAACAAGATTGAAGGACGGGTAAGGCAGGGTCGCGTGGAAACGCCGCTTGGCATGCTGGGGGATGCCTCCGATCTGCCCGATGGCCTCGCGGCGGTTGCCTATGTTCGGCCCAATGCGATTTCGATTATCGAAGACGCCGCGAAAGAAGGTATTGCCGGAGAAATATCGAGCCGGGTCTTCCTGGGGGAGATCGAACAGCTCGGCATCGCGGTGCCCGGATTACCAGCTGATCTTCGCGTCAGAACAATGCAGCGTACAGCCGCCAAGACGCGGGCGATACGCTTCGGAATTGATCCGAAGGGTGTGCTGATATTTACCTGAAGTTGAATGAGCGCATTTGCATGTTCATTTTCTGCCCATTTTCAACTCTTGGTGATCAAAAGGCGGCGGAAAATGGCGAAATAAAACTTGATTTGTATCATCATGTATGATGTCTGCTCCCCCTATTGCCGTTATCGGAGAGGGAGACAAAACATGAAGAAATTTACCGGGTTCGCCCTGCTTGCTAGCACGGTTGCCTTTGCAGCCGGCGCAGCCAATGCCGCTGAACTCAATATCTATACCACCCGCGAGCCGGGCCTCATTCAGCCCCTCCTGGACTCCTTCACCGCTTCGAGCGGCGTGAAGGTCAATACCGTGTTTTTGAAGGACGGCCTTGCGGAGCGTGTTCTGAGCGAAGGCGCGAGTTCGCCGGCTGACGTTCTGATGACGGTGGACGCCGGCAATCTTGTCGATCTCGCTGAAAAGGGCGTAACGCAGGCGGTCGAATCCGAGACCCTGAGCAAGGCGATCCCCGCTGAACTGCGCGATGCCAAGGGTCACTGGTTCGCGCTTTCCATGCGAGCCCGCGTTCTGTATGCAGCCAAGGACCTCGATCTCGCTTCCTTCAATTATGAAGATCTCGCTGATGCGAAGTGGAAGGGCAAGGTCTGCATTCGCGCCGGACAGCATCCCTACAATACGGCGCTGTTTGCCGACTACATCGCCCATTATGGCGCTGAAGACACCGAGAAGTGGCTTGCCGGAGTCAAGGAAAACCTCGCCCGCAAGGCAGGTGGCGGTGACCGCGATGTCGCCAAGGACATCCTCGGCGGCATTTGCGATATCGGTATCGCCAACTCCTATTATGTCGGCCTGATGCGCTCGGGCAAGGGCGGCGAGGAGCAGGTGAAGTGGGGCGACGCCATCAACGTGGTTCTGCCGACCTTCAAGAATGGCGGCACGCAGGTCAATATCAGCGGCGCAGCCGTGGCGAAAAATGCGCCGAACAAGGCGGAAGCCGTCAAGCTTCTGGAATATCTCGTTTCCGACGAAGCCCAGAAGATCTATGCCGAGGCCAACTACGAATATCCGGTCAAGCAGGGCGCGGCTCTCAACGAGATCGTCGCTTCGTTCGGCACGCTGAAGATCGATAACAAGCCGCTGACGGAAATCGTATCGCATCGCAAGCAGGCGAGCGAGCTGGTCGACAAGGTCGGTTTCGACAAGTAAAGGCCAATCAGCGATAACATGTGAAAGGCGTTCGCAATTGCGGGCGCCTTTCCGCGTATTTTCCAGAAGCACATGAACCCAGACGCCACCCAGCCATTGTCACCTCGTGCCCGAGTCAGATTTTCATCCTCCTTCTGGTGGCTGTGCCTTTCAGTGCTGGCGGTTTGCAGCGCCATGGTTCCGGTTATGGCGCTTGTCTCGCAGGCGTTGCAGGGTTCTGATGGCCTTTGGTCGCATCTGGGCTCAACCGTGCTCTGGACGGCGCTTCCGGATACGGCGATCCTTCTTGCCGGTGTCGGGCTGCTGGCAGGTATCGTCGGAACCTGTGCCGCCTGGCTGGTCACCGCCTATGATTTTCCCGGCCGCAAAATATTGGAATGGGCGCTGCTACTGCCGCTGGCCATGCCCACCTATATCGTCGCTTACGCCTATCTGGATATTCTGCATCCCATCGGGCCTGTGCAGGGCGCGATCCGCTGGCTGCTCGGCTATTCCAGCCCGCGTGAATTCCGTCTTCCGGACATAAGGTCCATGACCGGATGCATCGTCCTTCTCGGCTTCGTGCTGTTTCCCTATGTCTATATTCCCGTGCGCGCCATGTTCCTCACGCAGGCAGGCAACCTGCTGGAAGCGGCGCGCACGCTCGGAGTCTCCAGACGTGCGGCTTTCTTCAAGGTAGCGGTGCCGCTGGCGCGCCCGGCGATTGCGGTCGGCGTCAGCCTTGCCTTGATGGAAGCGCTGAACGATATCGGCGCGTCCGAATTTCTTGGCGTCCGCACACTCACCGTCTCCGTCTACACCACCTGGGTCACGAAATCCGACCTGCCGGGTGCGGCGCAGATTGCGCTTTCCATGCTGTTCATCGTTGTCGCCCTCGTGGCGCTTGAGCGCTGGGCGCGACGCAAGCAGCGCTACGCGGTCTCTGCGCAGAAAAGCAGGCAACTGGAGCCGCTGCGGCTCAATGGCCTGAAGGGTTGGGCCGCTTTCTTGTTGGGCAGCTTGCCGGTCCTGATCGGTTTTATGGCGCCAGCCAGCTATCTCGTCACCGAGGCATGGAAACGGTTTCGTTTCAACGGATTGTCCCCCCGTTTTGCCGATGAGGCCCTGAACACCATCGTCTTTTCCGGGGTGGCGACGGTGATCACCCTCATTCTCGGCCTTGTCGTCGCTTACGCCATGCGCCTTGCGCCGGGCCGCCTGTCGCTCTGGTCCTATCGTCTTTCGACGGTGGGATATGCCGCCCCCGGAACGGTCATCGCCATCGGCGTCCTGATCGCGCTCGGCGGCTTTGACCGCTTTGTCGACGAGACCATGCGCGACTGGTTCGGCATATCGACAGGCCTCATCTTCATCGGCAGTGGCGCCGCGCTGATCTACGCCTATTCCGCACGTTTCCTTACCATTGCCGCTGGTGGGGTGGATGCTGGCCTCAGCCGCATCCCGCAGTCCTTCGATCACGCCTCGCGAACGCTCGGGCGATCCGCAACGCAGACATTCCGACACGTCCATCTTCCGCTTTCCAAGGCCTCACTTGCGGCTGCGGCATTGCTGATCTTCGTGGATTGCGTCAAGGAGCTTCCCGCTACGCTCCTGTTGAGGCCGCTCAATTTCGAAACCTTTGCCACCCATCTTTATGGCGAAGCGGCGCGTGGCACCTACGAGGAGGCGGCCATCGCAGCCTTGGCAATCGTCGTCATCGGCATGCTTCCGGTCATGCAACTTGCAAGGATCGGCCGGCGCAAGAGCTGACATCGAAGCTCCGCCTGATAAATTGCGGGCGCAAAATTGTGCGAGAGGCCAATAAGCTTCAAATCCACCCAGAAAACGACAAGCATCGCGCCTTAATCCTGATGTAAATACTCAGCTTAATTGAGGTGCTGCGACCCTTGGGATATCAATACGGTCGCGATGTTTTCGGGGCATATCTTGAAAAATTTGCATGGGATGTTTTTGCGCCATCTGGCTTTGGGAACGGCTGCCGTAGTTTTGCTGGCGCCCGCGATGGTGCACGCGCAGGACACAACCGTCCTTCAGCAGATTACCGTTGACGGGCAGGGCGCGGAAAACGCAACTGGCCCCGTCGGGGGCTACGTCGCGAAGAAAAGCGCGACGGGTTCAAAAACCGAGACGGAAACCAGAGATATTCCGCAATCCGTATCGGTCGTCGGCCGCCAGGAAATGAACGACCGCGGCGCGGTGACGAAGATCGACGAGGTGCTGCGGTATACCCCAGGCGTGACGGCGGAGCCCTTTGGCACGGATCCGGATACGGACTGGTTTTACATTCGCGGTTTTCAGGCCACCCAGACTGGGGTGTTTTTGGATGGGCTGAACCTGTTCAGTTACGGTTTCGGCGGTTTCCAGATGGATGCCTATGGTCTGGAGCGGGTTGAAGTCCTGAAGGGGCCTGCGTCGGTGCTCTACGGCGGCGCCAATCCCGGTGGCATCGTTGAGATGATCCGCAAGCGCACCCAGGAGGAACGCGTTCGCGAAACGGAAATCGGCATCAATAATTTCGGCAACGCTTTCTTCGGTTTCGATCTCGGCGACAAGGTGGATGATGAGGGCGTATGGAAATACCGCGTTACCGGCAAGGTCTCGGGCGGCGACAACTATACGAATTACTCCGAGGATTTGCGCGGCTTCATCATGCCGCAAGTCACTTTCGAGCCGGATGCGCAGACAAGCGCCACGCTCTATGGGTATTTTTCGGCGCTTGACCAGGTGCATGTGGGCAACGGTTTCCTTCCTTATGTCGGCACCGTGGCCGACGCGCCCTTCGGCAAGCTCAACCGTGAAGCCTTTTATGGTGAGCCGGACCTTGATAACGGCCGCGTCTATCAATCGATGGCGGGCTACGAGGTCAGCCATGAATTCGACAATGGCTGGAAGATCAGTCAGAACGCCCGTTATGGGCATCTGTACAAGCACGAGACCGGGCCCTATCCCGGCGGCTGGGCAAATGCCGATGCCAACGGCCAGCCGAGACTCGATCCGATCACCAAGGACTATATGCTGACCCGCTTCGGTTACGACGGCGTGTCGAAGGTCGATAGCTTCGGTGTGGATAACCGAGTGGAAGGCCAGTTCGATACCGGTGCCGTCAGCCATTCACTGCTCTTTGGTCTGGACTATAAATATTACCGGCTGGATCAGGTGCAGGCCTGCTGCGGGTCGAATGCGATCGGCGCGCTCAATCCGGTTTACGGTTCGGCGCAGGGAACGAATTTCGTTTATGCCGATAACATCGTGACCCAACAGCAGATCGGCATTTATGCGCAGGACCAGCTGCGGTTCGGAGATGGCTGGCTTGTGACGCTGAATGGCCGTTACGACTATGTCGATACGGAGCTGAACAACAGATTGCCGACGGGCCTGTCCCGCCGCTCCAGTGACGACGCGCTGAGCGGCCGCGCCGGCCTTGCCTACGAGTTCGACAATGGCCTGACGCCCTACGTCTCCGCCGCCACCTTCTTTAATCCGCTTATCGATACGCTTGCAGACGGCACACCCGCCGTGCCGGAAGAAGGCCACCAGTTCGAAGCCGGCATCAAATACGAGCCGACGTTCTTCGATGGCAGCATCACCGCCTCGGTCTTCAAACTGGTCAAGGATAATGCTATCGTGTCGTATACGGCGGGTGGGGTGACCACCAGCGGCCAGTTCGGACAGGTCGAATCCACCGGCTTCGAGCTGGAGGCCAAAGCCAATCTCAATGAAAACTGGAAGGCACTTGCCTCCTATTCCTACACCGATATCGACATTACCCGCGATGCCAATCCAAATCTCATTGGCAAATCGCCATGGATCGTGCCCGCCCATAGCGCTTCGCTGTGGCTGGACTATGCTTTCACCACGGATACACTTGACGGATTGAGCATCGGCGGTGGTGTGCGGTATCAGGGCAAATCCTGGGCGGATGCGGCGAATACATTGCGCGTTCCTGACGCCGCTGTTTTCGATGCCGCGGTCCGTTACCAGAAGGACGACTGGACCGCATCCATCAACGTCGCCAATGTCTTCGACAAGGAATACGTCAAGGGCTGCGCCGGTGTCTCCGTCTGCGGCTGGGGTGACAGCCGAACCATCACCTTCAAGCTTTCCAAGAAGTGGTAAGGCCTGGTCAAAGGCCGCAGTTGCGGGAAAATTGGTTTGCCACTATAAACATGAATAAACTTATCATGTTATAGTGGCGCCATGGCGCGCCCTGCGGGATCGAGAAGCCATGGCTTTCCGAGTGCGGATGGAAAATGAGATCGACGGTTTTGCCGTTATAGGCGGCCCGCGCTCAAGGGTCTGGAACGGCATCGTTGCCGATCTCTGGGACGTGCGTTGTGCACCGAAAGCAGGTGGACGTTATGTCGGCAAGGACCCGCGTTTTGTTTTTCTGCTGGAGATGGATGGAAAGGATGATGGCAGGTTCGTCATGAACGGCTGCCGCCGCGACAAGTATATTGCCTCCGAGGTGAACCGTATTTCCTTCGTGCCTGCCGATCTGGATGTGCATGCGGAGTTGAGCAACGTTTCCTTCCTCCGCCACCTCGATCTGCACTTCGACGCTGGACTGCTGGGGGCTCGGTTGGTGCAGGGTTTCGATCCGCACGGTTTGCTCGACCCGCATCTGATGTTCGAGGATGAGCGCCTGCTGGCGCTGGCGCGGTTGATCGCAGCCGAATGCGACAATCCCGATCCGCTGCACGATCTCTATGGCGAGAGCCTCGTGCTGGCGCTGCTGACGGATTTTCTGAAAGTGAGGCGGGAGCCGGTCAAAAAGCGCAGCAAGCTCGCCGCCTGGCAATTGAGGGCGGCGACGGATTATATTCGCGAACATTGCCTTCGGTCGATCCGGCTTGAGGAACTTGCGGAACTTACAAACCTGTCGCAATCCCATTTCAGCCATGCCTTCAAGGCCTCCACCGGCGTCCCGCCGCACCAGTGGCAGATGCAGGCGCGTATTGATCGGGTCAAGGATCTGATGATGCGAACCGAGATGGCGCTTACCGACATTGCCATCGCAGCCGGATTTTCCGATCAGGCGCACTTCTCCCGCGTCTTTCGAAAGATGGTGGGGGTGTCCCCCTCGGTCTGGCAGAGGAGCCGCCAGTAACTACTTTTTGTTCCGTTCTTTCTCCAAAAAATTCCCTGACGGCATCTGAAACGCACCGGAACGATTTCTCCGGCGACGGGTTTACAGACGTGACCCATTGCGGAAATCAAGGAGGAAACTATCATGTTGCATCAGGAACCCCGCGCCGGCCAGGACCCCTATGTGAAGGACACGCCCAGCCTCATCGCCAGCGACAAGGTTGAAGGCACCCGCGTTTACGGCGCCAACAGCAAGCATATCGGCTCGATCCAGCGCATCATTCTTGAGAAGCGCGGCGGCCGCGTGGCCTATGCGGTATTGAGCTTCGGCGGTTTTCTCGGCATTGGCGACGATTATTATCCGTTGCCATGGGAAAAGCTGCATTACGACGAAGAGCTCGACGGCTACCGCATCGACCTGACAAAGGAACAGATCGAAAATGCCCCGCATTTCGCCAATCTCGATGATGACGAATTGCTGAACGCAAGGGATCGTAAGGTCTACGACTATTACGGCGTCGCCCCTTACTGGATGTAAGGCGAATAATCTTGCCAACGGGCATTGTGGCGTTTTCAGCTGATTTTCAGCCGGAAACGCCTGACAAAAACGGCTCCTGAAGGAGCCGTTTTTTCTGCATTAATGTGGGTTCTTCTGCATGTCGGAAACCGCATCTGTGAAGCACTTACGCGCTTCCTCCGGCGATTTTCGCCCGTCAAGTGCAGCGCGGCAGGCACTTCTGGCTCTCACGAAACTCAATCCGCGCCGATTTGGCCAGCCTTCGGTCAACAATGTCAGTGCTTCGAATGGGCCGGCGACGACACTCTTGCCGTTCGCATCCAGATTGACCTCAACAGGCTCTGTCCATCTCTCGTTCTTCATCGTGCACCTCCCAGAGCAACGCGATCCCGAAACAAACCCGACAGCGGAGCAACCCATGAACGCTGTCCTGTGTCACTACCGCCTAGGATAAGCGCAAGCAATGGAATTGACAACGGTGATCAGCGGAAGCCGAAAAACGAAAGGATCGCCAGGACGATAACGACGAGGCCGACGATGTAGATGATCTGGTTCATGATTTTCTCCTTGTCTATGTCATCACCATAACGTGAAGGAGAAGATGCGGTTCCAGAAGCACATGATAATTTAATCACGTGCTAAAAAATTGCGGACATTCCATCGTCACGCGATGCGGAACGTCACCTCCGCACGATCACCCAGATCGCGTGTATGATGCCGGGCACATAACCGCACAGCGTCAGAAGAATGTTGAGCCAGAAGTGCAGCCCCAGTCCGACCTGGAGAAATACACCAACCGGCGGCAGGATGATGGCGATGAGAATACGAATGACGTCCACGATGACAGGCTTTCCGGTTGACTGTTGACCAGCCGGAGAACGTGTGTGGGGCGGTTTGGTTTCACTTAAGCACGGACGTGCTTTTTGAGATGGATTTTTGTTTGAAAATGGTGCCGCTTACGTGACTCGAACACGTGACCCCATCATTACGAATGATGTGCTCTACCGACTGAGCTAAAGCGGCCCGGTTGTGATCCGTCTGTCACGGATCAGCTTCATGGCGGGCTGATACAGGCAATGCCGACGGATTTCAAGCCTTGAATGCGTGGCTTTTGAAATTTCCGCAAAAAGCTTTGCCTGTCCAATGTTTAAGGGCGTATCAGGCTCCGGCGCAGATGCGGCCCCTCGCAACCTCGTATTCCTGGGCCAGCCGATCAACCAGAGCCGCTACCGGCTCCACCGCCTTGACCGCGCCAATACCCTGGCCCGCGCCCCATATGTCCTTCCAGGCTTTTGCGCCGCCGGAAGCCGATTCGAAATCCATGTTTGAGGGATCCGCTTCCGGCAGCTTGTCGGGGTCGAGGCCGGAGGCGACGATCGAACTTTTCAGATAATTGCCGTGAACACCGGTGAAATAGTTCGAATAGACGATGTCTTTGGCATGCGCATCGACGATTGCCTGCTTGTAGGCTTCGGAGGCGCGGGCCTCCTGAGTGGCGATGAAGGGGGAGCCGATATAGGCCATGTCCGCGCCCATCGCCTGTGCCGCGAGGATAGAGCCGCCATTGGCAATGGCGCCGGCAAGCAGCAGCGGGCCATCGAACCACTCGCGGATTTCCTGCACGAGGGCGAAGGGAGAAAGTGTGCCCGCATGGCCGCCGGCGCCCGTCGCGACGGCGATCAGCCCATCCGCGCCCTTGCGGATGGCCGACCTTGCATGGCGATCGTTGATGACATCGTGCAGGACGATGCCGCCGTAGGAATGCACGGCCGCATTGACTTCCGGCACGGCACCGAGCGAGGAAATAACCACCGGGACCTTATATTTCACGCAAAGGCCGAGATCATGTTCCAGTCGCCGGTTGGACATATGCACGATCTGATTGACCGCGAACGGCGCGGCCGGACGATCCGGGTTGGCCTGGTTGTGCGCGTCAAGCTCTTCGGTGATCATCGCCAGCCACTCATCGAGCTGGCTTTCCGGCCGCGCATTCAGCGCCGGGAAAGCGCCGATGACGCCCGCCTTGCATTGCGCCAGCGTCAGTTGCGGGTGCGAAATGATGAATAATGGTGACGCTATGACCGGAAGACGCAGATTGTCTTTCAGCACGGACGGTAGCATGGCTCCTCCCCCAGATTACGTTTACGCGCACGTAAGTCATTATCGTGTTCGGTGTTGGATTGGAAGCGAAAACAGTACCGCGAGGCGTCGCCGAACCTGCGTTCGTAGCGCCACAATAGATCGATTTTCCCCAAGACAATCCGGTCTTTATCACAAACGATGCTTGCGGAGGGGCGGCATAGCCGTTACCGAATCGTGAACCCATGGCGCAGCGCCGCATATTTTGCAAAGCGCATTAGAACAAGGATCGGTCGTGAGCGGACTGGAAACGGCAATCAGAAATGCTCTGGAAAAATCGGACAGATCGAACGCCGAAGTTCGTGCACGTATTTATCAATCGTCCCGTCAGGCACTGGAAGCGGGCCTGCGCAAGCAGGGCATCGACGACCCGCAGATTGTTGCCCAGCAGCGCCAGCGGCTTGAAAGCCTGATCCACCTCATCGAGAACGAGGAACGCAACCGGCTTCTGGACAGGGTGGAGCAGCAATTGCGGCCGCCCGTGCAGGAAAGCGCGGCGCAGGATGATGGTTCCGTCGATCCCGTTTCGCAGCCGCCCCATCGGGATGAAGTGTCTGTCGAGCCGGAACTGCGCGGTGAAACGCGCGATGCGCGACCCGGTGCCGCCACGGCTCCGGAATCCCCCCGACCAGGCCGGCGCGGCGGAAAACCATCGAGAAGAGGTTCCAGTGCGGCTGACGCATCGCTTGCCTTCCGCCCCGAAGGTGCTGTTGGTCGCCGCAAGCGCCGCGGGCTTTTTGCCCGGCTTTTCATCTATGTCACGCTTCTGGCCTTTGTCGGTTTCGGCGCCTGGTGGGCCTATTCCTCGGGCGTCCTGCTCTCTCCGGAACAGCGGGATACCAGCGTGCCCAATCCGCCGGCGCAGGTGCAGGCAGAGGACTTTAATGGCGCCGAACCCGCCCCGAGCCTATCGGCCGGGCGTGGCTTTTCGGACGACTGGGTCGAGGTTTTTAATGCCGAGCGCGGTAATTCCGGAGTTTCGGCAGGTCCACGCGCCAATGTCGAAAATATCGCAACGCCCGCCGGCAAGGCAATTCGGGTGACGTCGAGAAGCGTGGCGCAGGATGGCGCCGTCAGCATCGAGGTTCCAGTCGAAGTGATGCGGGACATGGCCGGGAAATCCTCGACCATATCCATTACCCTGCAATCCTCCAGTGACCGGCAGACACAGGTGTCCGTCGCATGCGATTTCGCTACCTTGGGCGATTGTTCGCGCCACCGCTTTACGGCCACGGCCGAGCGCGCCGACATGCTGCTGAACGCGACATTCGAGCGTTCGCTGGCCCCCAACGCGCCGGGCAGGATTTTCATCAACAGCGATATCGATGGCAGTGGCCGCCCGGTCAACCTTTATTCCGTGCGCATCCTGCCGGGTCAGTAAAAGGGTACGAGCAGCCGCCAAAGGCGGCTCTCCTTATTTCTCTTCGGCTTTTCCGAGAAAATTCGGGCCCGCCCCCAATATCTTATTGTCGATCTCGCCGATCGCCTTCTTGTCCTTGCCTTCATAGTCCAGCGAATTGAGAATGTGGCGGATGAGATTGACCCGGGCCCGGCGCTTGTCATTGGCGCGTACCACCGTCCAGGGCGCGACATCGGTATGGGTCTTTTCCAGCATCTCGTCGCGCTTTTGCGTGTAGTCGTCCCACTTCGTCAGCGCGGCTATGTCCATGTCCGAAAGTTTCCAGCACTTCAGCGGGCTATGGCGGCGATCGTGGAAACGGTCGATCTGCGTTTCCCGTCCGATATCGAGCCAGAACTTGAAAAAGTGGATGTCCTCATGGGCGAGCATCTTTTCCAGGCGCGGCGTTTCCTTGAGGAAGCGTTTATGTTCCTCGGGGGTGCAGAAACCCATCACCGGTTCCACTCCGGCCCGATTGTACCAGGAGCGATCGAACAGAACCAGTTCGCCTGCCGTGGGAAAATGCGAGATATAGCGCTGGAAATACCATTGCCCACGCTCGGTTTCCGTCGGCTTGGTCAGCGCCACGACGCGGGCATAGCGTGGGTTGAGATAAGACCGGATCGCGAAGATGGCGCCGCCCTTGCCGGCCGCATCGCGGCCCTCGAAAACTGCCATGACCCGCTTGCCTGTGGCCTGGAGCCAAAACTGGACCTTCACAAGCTCGATCTGCAGCGCCTCCAGCGTGGCGTCGTATTCCTCGCGCTTCATTTTCTTGTCATAGGGAAAATTGCCGGCCGAGAGCTTGTTTTCCTCCACCCAGTCGGGAAGAACCGGATCGTCGATGTCAAAGCTGCGCAGCTTTCCGCCAACGGTGATCTCAACTGTCCGCTTCTTCGTTTCATCGGCCATGGTTTCCTCCGGCTGTTGTTGTGTAAAGGCAACTCGCCGCCAATGAGTTCACATCGACCGGCAGAATTCAAGCGAAAGAGGATTGCTTGAGAAAGCTGTGGCGGTGTGACGATTGCAGCGTGGAATTTGCACATATACGCTGTGGAAAATATGCGGTGATGAATCTCTGTCATGAAGCTGGCCTATGAGATTTCGATGCGCTGTCGAGCGAGAGTGGAAAGCAGGCTGAAATGGCAGTCATGGAAGGCGATAGTGGATTAAGGCTTTTGGCAAAGAAGCTTGGCCGGAACTGGCTGCCCGTGCTCGTCGTCAGCATGCTCGCCATCGTGGCAGTTTCCGAGTTGCACACGCCCTATATGCCGGCCGTCCTCTGGCTCTGCGCGGTCATCGCCATTCTAGCCGTTCGCGAAAAACCGGCCTTTTCCGAAAAGGCCAAAAATGCGGCCGGACAGGTGGATGAGCCTGATGTTCCAGCTGAAAATGTCATTTCCGGCGTCAGGGCAGGTCTTGCCGTGCTGGATACGCCCGTTTTCATTCTCGATAAGAATGCCAGCGTGCTGTTTCAGAACGGCGCGGCCGAACGGGCGTTTGGTCAGCTTCCCGCCGGGGCGCATATTTCCGCAAGGCTGCGCTCGCCGGGCCTGCTGGATGTCATTCGCGAAACCATCGCCACCGGGGAGCCCAATCAGGTCGAACATTCCGAGCGTTTCCCCTCAGAACGGGTCTTCATCGTCCGTATCGCCCGTGCGGATATGGGCGAGGGGGCGGGCCCGCTTTTCTACATCCTGTCATTCCGCGATGTCTCGGAACTTCGCCGCATCGACCGCATGCGCAGCGATTTCGTCGCCAATGCCAGCCATGAACTGCGCACTCCGCTGGCTTCCCTGCGCGGTTTCATCGAAACCATGCAGGGGCCGGCGCGCAACGATCCCAAGGCGCAGGAGCGTTTCCTCGCCATCATGCTCGATCAGGCAACCCGCATGAGCAGGCTCGTGGATGACCTCATGTCCCTTTCGAGGCTGGAGCTGCGCGCCAATATCGCGCCGGATCAGAAGGTCGATCTCGTTCCCGTCATAGGCCATGTGCGCGATACGCTTCTGCCGCTTGCCAACGAACTCGATGTCGATATCACCCTGCATCTGCCGGATGGTCCTGCGGAGGTGCAGGGAGATCGCGACGAACTGGTGCAGGTATTCCAGAACCTCGTGGAAAATGCATGCAAATACGGCCAGGAAGGCAAGATTGTTGATGTCTGGCTGCGGGCTGAGCCCGGCAAGCCGGTAGAGGTAAGCGTCGTCGACCGGGGGCCGGGCATACCGGCCGAACATGTGCCGCGGCTGACGGAACGGTTTTATCGCGTCAGCGTCGCCGACAGCCGCTCCAAAAAGGGAACGGGGCTTGGTCTTGCCATCGTCAAGCACATTCTCACCCGCCACCGCGCTCGGCTCATCATTAAATCTGAACTAGGCAGCGGCACGGATTTTACCGTCAGATTCTGACATAAATACCCGTACATACAAAATATCACGTAAATTTGCATTTTAAATCAATTATTTAGCTTGTCACAAATCTTTCATCGAAGTGACATAAAAGGATGGGGCTACGGTGGTTAAGAAGAGGTCGCCGAGCGCATGCTAAGAGCGAGTGCCGCTATCGGCTGCGTCCACAAACAAGCCCACGACGGGAGAGACAAATGAACTTCGTTAAATTTTCCGCAGCAGCTCTGGTGGCTTCTGTCGCCTTCGCTGGCGCCGCCGCTGCTCGCGACCAGATCCAGGTTGCCGGTTCCTCCACGGTTCTGCCTTATGCCAAGATCGTTGCCGAGACTTTTGCCGAAACCTTCCCGAACTTCAAGGCTCCGGTCGTCGAGTCGGGCGGCACGGGTGGTGGTCTGAAGGCGTTCTGCTCGGGCGTGGGCGAAGGCACCATCGACGTCGCCAACGCATCGCGCAAGATCAAGAGCGACGAACTGGCCGCCTGTAAGGCTGCTGGCGTTACCGACGTTCAGGAAGTGAAGATCGGTTACGACGGTATCGTCTTCGCAATGGATTCTTCCAACAAGGACATCAAGCTTGAGCCGAAAGACCTTTACCTCGCTCTCGCCGCTGAAATCGTCAAGGACGGCAAGCTCGTTGCCAACCCCTATAAGAAGTGGTCGGAAATCAACAAGGAACTGCCGGATGTAGCGATCGCCGCTTACATCCCGGGTTCCAAGCACGGCACCCGCGAAGTCTTCGAAGAGAAGATCATGGCTGACGGTTGCAAGGAAGCCAAGGCGACCGACGTCATCAAGACGCTGATCACCGACGCTAAGCAGGCTGCTGCCAAGTGCGTAGCAGTCCGTAAGGACGGCGCTGCAGTCGACATCGACGGCGACTACACCGAGACGCTCGCTCGCATCGACGCCAACAAGACAGGCCTCGGCGTCTTCGGCCTCGCTTTCTATGAAAACAACGCCGACCGCCTGAAGGTCGCTACCGTTTCGGGCGTTGTTCCGTCCACTGAAACCGTTGCCAGCGGCAAGTACCCGGTTTCCCGCCCGCTGTTCTTCTACGTGAAGAAGGCTCACCTGGGCGTTATCCCGGGCCTTAAGGAATATGTCGAGTTCTTCGTTTCCGACGAAATGATCGGCCCGGATTCCCCGCTCGCAAATTACGGCCTGGTTGCCGCTCCGGACGCAGAGCGCGAAGAAATCCGTGCCAAGTTCTCGGCCGGTTCCACGATGTAATGAAGAAGGAGGGGTGCGGCCTGCCGCGCCCCTCATACCATCCGGTGCCTCTCAGCTTGGGCGAATGTCTTCGGTTGACAGTTCCTATTCATCGTCGTCCACATGATTGTCTATGGATTACAGATGGATAGGATGTATCAACCTTGACGCTTGCCGGACTTTGATACAGTCACTTGGCAGGCATTCCGGGATGATCCAGCGGTCTCGTTTTGATGACTTTTTGATTTGCCCTATATCGCACCGTGCTCCTGCGGCACGCCGAGGGAACTCTAATGAACACATCGATCCTTTTGCTGATACTGGCGCTGATCGGCATCGGCAGTTATCTGCTCGGCAGCCGCCGTGCCGTTGCCCTGTCTGGTGGGCGTCCTTCCAGCATGCATTCCCGAGCCGGTTATCACGGTTCATACGCGGTCGTCTGGGCGGTACTGCCCGCGGCGTTCATTCTCAGCGTCTGGCTGATTATCAGCCCGCTCATCGTGACATCAGCGGTCCGCGGCGATTTCCCGGAAGACATCCGGGCGCAATCCGAGGCGCAGCAGAGCCTGACCTACGGCATGGTAACCTCCATCGCCCGCGGCCTTCAGCGGCTGACACCGGAAGAAACGGCACAGGTCGATGCGGACACAAGCGCGGTGAGGCCTCTGCTTGCATCCAAGGGCGTGGCGATTGCCGGTGATCCGGAACGGTTCATGGTTGACGCCGCCCAAACGCTGAACACCATGACCGCCACGAGCCGTCTTGCGATGATCGCTGTCGTGCTGCTGGCCGCGCTTGGCGGCGCCACCTATGCGCTTCGGGCGATTGCACCGCGCTTCCGGGCACGCAACAAGGTCGAAAAGGTCATTCTCGGCGCTCTTCTTGTCGCATCTTCCATCGCTATCCTGACAACGATCGGCATCGTTCTGTCGATGCTGACGGAAGCGATCCAGTTCTTCAACATGGTTCCGGCTCACCAGTTCTTCTTCGGCACGGTGTGGGATCCGCGTTTTGCGGCTGCCGGTGCGACCGATTCATCGGGACAGTTCGGCCTGATCCCGCTGCTTGCCGGCACACTTTATATCGGCTTCGTCGCCATGCTGGTTGCCGTGCCCGTCGGACTGTTTTCGGCGATCTATATGTCGGAATATGCGTCACCCCGCCTGCGCTCGGTGGCAAAACCGCTGCTCGAGGTGCTCGCCGGCATCCCCACCATCGTCTACGGCTTTTTCGCGCTGACGACGGTCGGTCCTTTCCTCAGAGACATTTCTGCGCAGATCAACGGGCTGGCGACGGGTAACTACGCCAACTTCATCCAGGCGCAGAGTGTCATCACCGCCGGCTTCGTCATGGGTATCATGCTGATCCCCTATGTGTCGTCGCTGTCGGATGACATCATCACCGCCGTGCCGCGTTCGCTGCGCGATGGTTCGCTCGGACTTGGCGCCACGCGCTCCGAAACCATCAAGAGGGTCATTCTTCCGGCTGCTCTTCCCGGCATCGTCGGCGCCGTGCTGATGACGGCGTCGCGCGCCATCGGCGAAACCATGATCGTGGTTCTGGCGGCAGGTGTCGCTGCTCGACTGCAGCTTAATCCCTTCGAGCCCATGACCACGGTGACGGTCAAGATCGTCAGCCAGTTGACGGGCGACCTTGAATTCACCTCACCGCAGACGCTGGTTGCCTTTGCGCTTGGCATCACGCTTTTCGCCATCACGCTTTGCCTGAATATCTACGCGCTTTACATCGTGCGCAAATACCGGGAGCAATATGAATGACCGACATCGCCTCTCCCGCAGCTGGTGCGAACGCCGTCAAGGCGACGCGTCGTGATATCGGCATCAAACGCCGTTATGCCGCCGAACGCCGTTTCCGTGCTTATGGCATGGCAGCGATTTCCTTCGGCCTCATCTTTCTCTTCCTTCTGCTTTTCTCGGTTGTCTCCAAGGGTTACACCGCGTTCCAGCAGACGATGATCACCGTTCCGGTTGAGTTCTCCGAACAGATCATCGATCCCAAGAATGAGCGTGCCACCAATCCGGCCAAGCTTATGACGGCCAATTATCCCATTCTTGCCCGTGATGCGGTTGCCAAGGTTCTGGGCGTCGCGCCAACGGACCGCACCGGTCTTCGCGCCGTCAACCTTCTGATCTCCGATAGCGTACGTACGCAGCTTCGCGATATCGTCGTTGCCGACCCCGCCGTTATCGGCACCACCCGCACGGTGACGCTGCTGGCCTCGGGCGACGTCGACAGCGCCTTCAAGGGCCAGGTCGATCTGACGGCGGATGAAGCCAATCGCCGTATCTCGAACCAGCAGCTCGGCTGGATGAACCAGCTCGCCGAAAGCGGGCAGCTTGGCAAGCATTTCAATACCGGCATCTTCATCAACGGCGCCTCGAGCCGTCCGGAGGCGGCGGGTGTCGGCGTGGCGCTGATCGGCTCCTTCTACATGATGCTGATCGTGCTGGTGCTGTCGCTGCCGATCGGTGTTGCAGCTTCGATCTACCTTGAGGAGTTTGCTCCGAAGAACCGTCTGACTGATCTCATCGAGGTGAACATCAACAATCTCGCGGCTGTTCCCTCGATCGTTTATGGTCTGCTCGGCCTCTCCGTCTTCATCAACTTCATGGGCTTTCCGCGCTCGGCCTCGCTGGTCGGCGGCCTCGTCCTGACGCTGATGACCCTGCCGACGATCATCATTGCGACCCGCGCTGCCCTGAAAGCCGTGCCGCCGTCAATCCGCGCCGCCGCCCTGGGCCTCGGCGCTTCCAAGATGCAGACGATCTTCCACCACGTGCTGCCGCTCGCCATGCCCGGCATCCTCACCGGCACCATCATCGGCCTCGCCCACGCGCTGGGCGAAACTGCGCCGCTGCTGCTGATCGGCATGGTGGCATTCGTAGCAAATTACCCGACAACGCCGATGGACCCGTCCACGGCCCTGCCGGTGCAGATTTACATGTGGGCGAATGAAGCGGAGCGCGCCTTTGTCGAAAGGACTTCAGGCGCTATCATCATCCTGCTTTTGTTCCTCATCGTCATGAATGTTGGCGCAATCCTGTTGCGTCGCCGCTTCGAACGGCGCTGGTAAAGGGAGATTGAGCAATGAACATGTTGTCGGAAGCAGCAGTTGAAAAGGCGCTGGACAAGAAAATGAATGAAGTCTCATACAAGATGATCGGCAAGGACGTTTCGGTTTATTACGGCGAAAAGCGCGCGCTTTACGACGTGAACCTCAACGTTCGCGAAAATACGGTAACCGCGCTTATCGGCCCGTCCGGCTGCGGTAAATCCACCTTCCTGCGTACCCTGAACCGTATGAACGACACGATCGACGGTTGCCGGGTAACGGGCAAGATCACGCTCGACACCGACGATATCTATGATCAGGCGATTGACGTCGTGGAGTTGCGCGCCCGCGTCGGCATGGTGTTCCAGAAGCCAAACCCTTTTCCGAAGTCGATCTACGAAAACATTTCCTACGGCCCACGCATTCACGGTCTCGCCCGCAACAAGGCGGATATGGACCAGATCGTTGAGCAGAGCCTTCAGAAGGCGGGTCTCTGGAACGAGGTTAAGGATCGCCTGCACGAATCCGGCACCGGTCTTTCCGGCGGTCAGCAGCAGCGCCTGTGCATTGCACGCGCCGTTGCCGTCAGCCCGGAAGTGATCCTGATGGACGAACCCTGCTCGGCGCTGGATCCGATCGCCACTGCCAAGGTCGAGGAACTGATCCACGAACTGCGCACCAATTACACGATTGTTATCGTCACGCACTCCATGCAGCAGGCGGCACGTGTTTCCCAGCGTACGGCCATGTTCCATCTCGGTCACCTTGTCGAGGAAAATGAAACCGACAAGATGTTCACCAATCCGGATGACCAGCGCACGCAGGATTACATCATGGGCCGCTTCGGCTGATCGCGGCCGGCGCTTTATCGCAACCCAACAAGACTGGTGCCGCTGCGGCCCGCTTCGGGCGGTCGCATGCAAGGCCAAGCCGGAGGAATAGACCGTGAACCAGACAACGACCCATTCGCATATTCTGTCTGCTTATGATGACGAACTGAAGTTCCTGACGCGACGCATCGCCGAGATGGGCGGTCTCGCCGAGCAGATGTGTGCCGACGCCGTGCGTGCGCTCGTCAATTCCGACGCCGCGCTTGCCCAGAAGGTCATTTCCGATGACGCTATCCTCGATCATTCCGAGCGAGAGATCGGCGACAAGGCCATCGTCACCATCGCCAAGCGCCAGCCGATGGCGGCGGACCTTCGTGAAATCATCGGCACGCTGCGTATCGCCGCCGACCTCGAACGCGTTGGCGACCTCGGCAAGAATACTGCCAAGCGTGTCATCGCGGTGGCCGGAACGGGCGTGCCGCGCAAACTCGCCCGCGGCATAGAGCACCTGTCGGAGCTGGCGCTGGTACAGCTCAAAGAAGTCCTTGACGTCTATTCGACACGTTCCGCAGAAAAGGCCAATGCCATTCGCGAGCGCGACGAGGAAATCGACGCCATGTATACCTCGCTCTTCCGCGAGCTTCTGACCTACATGATGGAAGATCCGCGCAACATCACCACCTGCACGCATCTTCTGTTCTGCGCCAAGAATATCGAGCGCATCGGTGACCATGCCACCAACATCGCCGAGACGATCTATTACATGACCACCGGCAGCCAGCCGGAGGGCGAGCGTCCGAAGGACGACAGTTCCAACACGCTCGGTTCGGTGACCGAGTAACAGACAAGCAGCGGCTTGCGGAGTTAGCATATGGTGCCCAAGATTGCAGTTGTGGAAGATGAGGAAGCGCTGAGCGTCCTGCTTCGTTACAATCTCGAGGCTGAGGGATATGACGTCGACACCATACCCCGTGGAGACGAGGCAGAGATCAGGCTGCAGGAACGTATTCCGGATCTGCTCATCCTGGATTGGATGCTTCCCGGCGTTTCCGGTATCGAACTGTGCCGTAGGCTCAGGATGCGGCCGGAAACCGAGCGCCTTCCCATCATCATGCTGACGGCGCGCGGCGAGGAAAGCGAACGGGTTCGCGGCCTCGCCACCGGCGCGGACGATTATGTGGTCAAGCCGTTTTCCACGCCGGAACTGATGGCCCGCGTCAAGGCCATGCTGCGCCGAGCCCGTCCGGAGGTTCTGTCTTCGGTGCTGAAGTGCGGCGATATCGAGCTGGATCGCGAGACGCATCGCGTTCACCGCAAAAGCCGCGAGGTGCGTCTCGGTCCGACGGAGTTCCGCCTGCTGGAATTCCTGATGACCTCTCCGGGCCGCGTGTTCTCCCGTTCGCAATTGCTGGACGGCGTCTGGGGTCACGATATCTATGTGGATGAGCGGACGGTTGACGTGCATGTCGGACGTCTGCGCAAGGCGCTCAACTTTTCCCATATGCAGGATGTCATCCGCACCGTGCGCGGTGCCGGATATTCGATGGAAGCCTGATCGGAACCGAACTGAGGGTTCCCCTCAGCATGACGTACCGCCAAAATGAAAACGCCCGAAACCGGTCTGGTGTCGGGCCTTTTTATTTTGAACCTTCCGCAAGCACGATATTTTCATTTCTTTGACGAGCGGTTGAGAGTCCACCGAAATTCGATTGAGGGGCGAAACCCGACGACGATGAATAAGCCTTGGTGTTCTGCTGTCGCTGCCCGGGAAGCGCGGTATTTTGTCACAAAAAAACGGGCCCGAAGGCCCGTAGTTTTTGAGTGTCAAATGTGTGCCGCAACACTCAAGCCTTGCGGCGCTCGCTGACCGGTTGGTAGGCGAGTTTCGCATGGAACTTGCAATAAGGTGAAGATTCCAGAGCTTCACAGCCGCAGAAATGGAAATCGTCTTTCAGGGGGTCGCCGACCGGCCACTTGCAGGTGCGCTCCGTCAGTTCCGTCAGCGTCAGCCGGCGGGAGATCGGAGTAACGACGTTTCTGGAAGGAACGTAATCGAGAATTTCCGCAGTTTCGATGCCGACCTCTTCCTGAAGAGCGGTCGCCGCGTTGGAGCGGGTCAGGATCCGAGCAGGTGCAGCGTTGACGCGGCCAGCGAAATTCGCCGTGCGCGGGGCAGGTGCAGCAGTCCGCTTGGGCGCAGAACGCGCCGACGTCACCGGGCCGCCAGCCTTGACACGTCCGGGCAGATTAAGACGATGGACCTTGCCGATCACGGCATTGCGGCTGACGCCGCCCAGCTGAGCTGCTATCTGGCTGGCGCTCAGTCCTTCGGCCCACAATTTCTTGAGTTTCTCGACCCGCTCGTCTGTCCAGTTCATGCCGCTTCTCCGCTTTTCGCGTGTATTTCGACAGAATCCTTCTCCGTCTCGCGGGCATGCCGCGAGCGTGGTTTCTGCCTGATTTTTGGTGACTAGTTCCGCCGCAATGCAGTCTAGTAATTAGCGATTAACCTAGTGCCACGCAGACTCCGTGGCAAGAGTCGCGGGAATCATCTCGAATCGATTTTCCGGTTTTCCCCAACTTGCTGGCGAGTTGAGTCAGAAAGGCAACACCTTGGGCCTTGCGACCTGCCACCTACTAGGGCTTGAGAAGCCTAGGAAATACGGACTTTTGTTGACATCGGCAAGCGAAGTGACAATAGTGCCCCTGCCGCCGCGAGGCGGCATTTTTGATTTTCAGGCGAGGGATAACCCTCGAAGCCTATTGACAACCGTCTGACAGCGCATCCGCGCAAGGAGTGATACAGCCATGGCCGAAGCCGCCGCGCCATTGTTCGATACATTTGCAAGAGCCCCCCTCCGCTTCGAGCGAGGCGAGGGCGTCTGGCTGTACACGGAAAGCGGCGAGCGATATCTCGATTTTGCGGCCGGCGTTGCCGTCAATTCGCTGGGCCATGCCCACCCGCATCTTGTCGACGCGATCAAGACGCAGGCCGAAAAGGTCTGGCATGTCTCGAACCTCTATGAAGTTCCGGGCCAGGAAAAGCTTGCCAAGCGCCTGACGGAGGAAACGTTTGCAGACAAGGTCTTCTTCACCAACTCCGGCGCGGAAGCACTGGAATGTGCAATCAAGACCGCGCGTCGTTATCATTATTCCAAGGGCCACCCGGAAAAGTTCCGGATTATCACCTTCGAAGGCGCCTTCCATGGTCGTACGCTTGCAACGATCGCAGCCGGCGGCCAGCAGAAATATCTCGAAGGTTTCGGTCCCAAGGTCGAAGGCTTTGACCAGGTACCTTTCGGTGATGTCGATGCGCTGAAAGCCGCCATCACGGCCGAGACGGCAGCGCTTCTGATCGAGCCCATTCAGGGTGAGGGCGGTATTCGCGCACCCAGCAAGGAATTCCTGCAGTTACTGCGGTCGCTTTGCGACGAACACGGTCTGCTGCTGATTTTCGATGAGGTGCAGACGGGCGTTGGCCGCACGGGTAAGCTCTTTGCCTATGAACACACTGGTGTCGCCCCCGATATCATGGCGGTTGCCAAGGGCATCGGCGGTGGTTTTCCGCTGGGCGCATGCCTTGCAACGGCTGATGCCGCTTCCGGCATGACGGCGGGCGTGCATGGCACCACCTATGGCGGTAATCCGCTGGCCATGGCAGTCGGTAATGCCGTGCTTGATGTCGTCCTCTCTGACGGCTTTCTGGAAAAGGTTCGTGATGTCGCGCTGGTTTTCCGCCAGGGCCTTGCTTCGCTGAAGGACCGTTATCCTGACGTTATCGAGGAAATCCGTGGCGAAGGCCTGCTTCTCGGCATCAAGGCCAAGGTGCCCTCGGGTGAGCTGCTGCAGGCCATGCGCGCCGAGCATCTGCTGGGCGTACCAGCGGGCGATAATGTCATTCGTCTCCTGCCGCCGCTCGTCACCACGGCGGAAGAAGCCCGTGAGGGGCTGGCACGCGTGGAAGCGGCCGCCGCTTCTCTCACAGCGAAACAGGCAAAAATCGCCTGAGGAAACACTGAAGGGCGGGCCTCTTTCCTGGGGCTCGCAAGCATGGGACAGTTTGAAATGGCTTCACCTAAACATTTTCTCGACCTGTCGGCCGTCAGCTCGCAGGACCTGCGGGTAATTCTCGACGATGCCCGCGAACGCAAGGCGGCCACCAAGGCCGGAACGGCAGAAAAACCGCTTGCCGGCAAGATGCTGGCCATGATCTTCGAAAAGCCATCCACGCGGACCCGCGTCTCCTTCGATGTGGGGATGCGCCAGCTTGGCGGCGAGACGCTATTCCTCTCTGGTACGGAAATGCAGCTCGGCCGCGCAGAAACGATCGGTGATACGGCAAAGGTGCTGTCGCGTTACGTTGACGCCATCATGATCCGCACGACAGATCATTCGCGCCTGCTCGAGCTTGCCGAACATGCGACAGTGCCTGTCATCAACGCCCTGACGGATGACACGCATCCATGCCAGATCATGGCTGACATCATGACTTTCGAAGAACATCGCGGTCCGGTCAAAGGCAAGACGATTGCGTGGACAGGGGACGGCAATAATGTCCTGCATTCTTTCGTGGAGGGCTCGGCCCGTTTCGGTTACCGCATGACGATGGCAGTGCCGATGGGCTCCGAACCGCATGACAAGTTCCTGAACTGGGCCCGCAACAATGGCGGCGATATCATGTTGTGCCACGATGCCGACAAGGCGGTGGCGGGCGCCGATTGCGTCGTCACCGATACCTGGGTCTCCATGAATCAGGAACACAAGGCGCGCGGCCATAACATCTTTCAGCCCTATCAGGTCAATGAAGCCCTGATGGCCAAGGCGGAAAAAGACGCGCTGTTCATGCATTGCCTGCCGGCTCACCGCGGCGAAGAGGTGACGGATGCGGTGATCGACGGCCCGCAATCGGTGGTCTTCGACGAGGCGGAAAACCGCCTCCACGCGCAGAAATCCATCATCGCCTGGTGCATGGGCGTCATCTGAAAATATCACCCGTTTGATCAACGTCGGGCGGGTGCTTGAACTTCTCGGCAGCGATTACCATCTGTTGGACTTCGAAGAGGCTCGTCGGTTTTCTGGCGGGCCCTCGTCACGATTTGCACGTTTTTCCCCGGAAGCGGTTTCTCTTCCCGGGTCTCTGTGCGACAAGCGGAAAAAGCACATTTCGAAAGCCGGACTTTTGGACGGTAGCGGCGCCACGGCTGCGCCAGGGAGTATGACATGGCAGATGTAACGGTTGAACTGGACGATCTCGATTTTGCTGGCGACGACAAGGTCGTGCCCTTTCAGGTCGAAGGTCTGGATGTGCGCGGCCGCGCCGTGCAGGTGGGTCCGCTGCTGAATGCCATTCTCGAGCGCCACGATTACCCGGCTGCGGTCGCCCGCCTGCTGGCGGAAGCGACCGTTCTGACGGCGTTGATCGGCACATCGCTCAAGTTTTCCGGCAAGCTGACGGTACAGACCAAGGGCGACGGTCCGGTGGACCTGCTGGTGGCGGATTTCACCGCGCCGGAAAGCATGCGCGCTTATGCCCGTTTTGATGAGGAGCGGCTGGCGGAGGCCCTTGCGGCAGGGGCGACTTCGCCGGAACAATTGTTGGGCAACGGTATTCTGGCCTTCACGATCGATCAGGGCGCGGGCATGCAGCCCTATCAGGGCATCGTGCCACTCGATGGCTCATCGCTGGAAGACATTGCCGGGGTTTATTTCCGTCAGTCGGAGCAGCTTCCAACCCGTGTGCGCCTCGGTGTGGCCGAATTCTTCGATCGCGACGGGGAAGGCAAGCCGCGTCATGGCTGGCGTGCGGGCGGCGTTATCGCCCAGTTCCTGCCGCAGGCGCCCGAGCGGCTGCGTATGCGTGACCTGCACGGCGGCGACGGCGATGAAGGCGGTCACGATGTGCAGGAGGACGATGCCTGGACGGAAGCCGTGACGCTTTTGAACACCGTGGATACGGACGAACTGACGGATCCGCAGGTGCCGGTGGAACGACTCCTCTTCAGGCTGTTCCATGAAAGCGGCGTGCGCATCTATGATCCGCAGTCCATTTTCGATCGCTGCAGCTGCTCGCGGGATAAGATCAAGGGCGTGCTCTCGGGCTTTACCGCCGAAGAGATCAAGGCAAGCGAGGAAGACGGCGCGATTGCCGTGACCTGTGAGTTCTGCTCGACCACTTATCGCTACGATGTCAGCGAATTTGAAAACGCCTGAATAAGGGCCGCGCCTGCAAAGGCGCGGTTTTTTTATGGCCTGCGGGTCAGTTCAAGACCCGCATCAGCCCCGGAGAATCCAGCGAAAAAGCGGGTATGGTGACGTTGAACACTTCTCCGCTTTCCGTTTCCATCTCGTAATGTCCGAACATAAGGCCGGACGGCGTGTCCAACGGGCAGCCGGAGGAATATTCGTAGGTGTCGCCGGGCTTGAGATGCGGTTGTTCTCCCACGACACCCGGTCCGTAGACTTCGTCCACCTGACCGTTCTGGTCAGTGATATGCCAATAGCGATTGACGAGAGTAACGGGAACATCCGAGTTATTCGCGATCACGACCTTGTAGCCCCAGACGTAGCGGTCGTCATCCGGGTCGGATTGTTCTTCGAGATAATACGGATCAACCGTCACCTCGATATCCCTTGTCAGAGCACGATACATACGCGCCACACCTCGATATTTTCCCTGCCCGCTTATCCTACACTATAGGCTCTGGCTATCGTCAAGAAAATGAATGACTTGAGGGGCAGGAGCTGTCTCCCCTTGCGCTGTTTTTTACCGTTAGGGATAACGGAAAAGGTAAATAATGGTTGCCTGATACTGGCTTTCGAGGCCATCAAACGCGACATGGCCCGGCGTTCCGGCCGGGCCATGTCGATTATTGAATGAATGTCAGGCCGAAACGGCTGCCAGACCCTTTGCCAGATCTTCCAGCAGATCGTCCGTATCCTCGATGCCGCAGGAAAGGCGCAAAGTGCCGCCGGAGATACCGAGTTCCGCCCGTGCCTCGTCTGTGAGGTTCTTGTGCGTCGTGGTGCCGGGATGGGTGATGAGGCTCTTGGCGTCGCCCAGATTGTTGGAAATCTTCACGATCTCAAGCGCGTTCTGCAGCTTGAAGGCCGCTTCCTTGCCGCCCTTCAATTCGAAAGCCACCAGCGTCGAACCACCGGACATCTGCCGTGCAATAATGTCGGCCTGCGGGTGATCGGCGCGCCCGGGATAGATGACCTTGGCGACCTTGCCGCTGTCGGCCAGGAAATCCGCGATCTTCGAGGCATTGGCCGTCTGCTGCTTCACGCGCAGCGGCAGCGTCTCGATGCCCTTCAGAAGCGTCCAGGCATTGAACGGCGACATGGCCGGGCCGGTGTGGCGGAAATAATCCTGCAGCTCTTCCTCAATCCATTTCTTGTCGGAAAGGATCACGCCGCCGAGGCAGCGACCCTGGCCGTCAATATGTTTGGTGGCCGAATAAACGACGATATGGGCGCCGAGTTCGAGCGGCTTCTGGAAAAGCGGTGTGGCGAAGACATTGTCAACGACCACTTTCGCACCGATCTGGTTGGCAAGCTTCGCTACGCCGGCGATATCCACCACTTCGAGTGTCGGATTGGTCGGGCTTTCGAGGAAAAACAGCTTGGTGTTTGGCTGGATTGCCTTTTCCCAGTTGCCGAGATCACGTCCGTCGATCAGCGTGCATTCGATGCCATATTTCGGCGCGAGCGTTTCAACCACCCAGCGGCAGGAGCCGAAGAGGGCACGGGCGGCAACGATATGGTCGCCGGCGCGCAGCTGACACATGATGGCGGCGGTGACGGCGGCCATGCCCGAAGCAAGTGCGCGGGCGTCTTCAGCGCCTTCCAGCAGGCACATGCGCTTTTCGAACATGTCATTGGTCGGGCTGGCGTATCGGGCGTAGATAAAGCCGTCGGTTTCACCCTTGAAGCGCGCTTCGGCTGCTTCAGAGTTTTCGTAGACGAAACCCTGGGTCAGATAAATCGCTTCCGACGTTTCACCGTAAGGGGAGCGTAGCGTACCGCCGTGAACGAGCTGGGTTGCCGGGCGCCATTTATTGCTCATGTGATCACCTTCAAAACAAAAAAACCGGCCGCAAAAGCAGACCGGTTCCTAGCACCCGGTCTTTTTAGCCACTTGTTTAACGTGGCTGCAAGCCGACCGGCCAAATCACCACGGGATAAGCTTGCCATACTGCCGTTACCGGCTTGCGTCAATGCTTTCCTTTTGGTTTTGTCGCCGTAAAAAGGAATGACGACCATGATGAGAACCACGGGCATTTTGGCGGATGGCGCAATCCGCGCGCTGTTTGCAGGCGGCAAGCTGAAAAGCGAGGCCGATCTCGATGTCGATCAGGTGCAGCCCGCCAGCCTCGACCTCAGGCTTGGCTCCAGGGCCTATCGTGTTCGCGCAAGTTTCATGCCCGGCCCCGGAACCAAGGTCATCGACAAGCTCAATCGTCTCAGCCTGCACGAGGTGGATCTCAGCCAGGGCGCGGTGCTGGAAACCGGCTGTGTCTATATCGTTCCGCTGATGGAAAGCCTTGCGCTGCCGGCGGACATGTCGGCCTCGGCCAATCCTAAGAGTTCGACCGGTCGCCTCGATATCTTCACCCGCGTCATGACCGACAATGCGCAGGAATTCGACAAGATACCGGCGGGATACACAGGTCCGCTCTATCTGGAAATCAGCCCGCGCACCTTCCCCGTGGTGGTTCGCCGTGGCTCGCGCCTGTCGCAGATCCGTTTCCGCATTGGCCATTCGCTGCTGAATGAAAGCGAGCTTCTGAAACTGCACGAGACGGAAACGCTGGTCGCCAGCGAAAGCCCGAACGTGACGGGCGGTGGTATCGCACTCTCGATCGACCTCAAGGGATTTGGCGAAAACGGGCTGATCGGTTATCGCGGCAAACACCATACGGCGGTGGTGGATGTCGACAAGAAGGCCCAGCACGATGTTCTCGATTTCTGGGAACCGCTCTATGCGCGCGGCCGCGCCGAACTGATCCTCGACCCGGACGAGTTCTATATTCTCGTTTCGCGCGAAGCCGTCCACGTGCCGCCGCTTTATGCGGCCGAAATGACGCCCTTCGATCCGCTGGTGGGCGAATTCCGTGTGCACTATGCCGGTTTCTTTGACCCCGGCTTCGGCCACGCGCAGGCGGGGGGCACCGGCAGCCGCGCCGTGCTGGAAGTGCGCAGCCATGAGGTGCCCTTTATCCTCGAGCATGGCCAGATCGTCGGCCGGTTGGTTTATGAGCATATGCTGCAGAAACCGGAAGGCCTTTATGGCACCGGTCTCGGCTCCAACTATCAGGCGCAGGGGCTGAAGCTCTCCAAGCACTTTCGCGCCGCATAATGAGCTGCGGCGGGCGCTTGACACCCGCCGCGAACTATCCGATGTCTTGTTTGTGGGTGCGGGTGTAGCTCAATGGTAGAGCAGCAGCTTCCCAAGCTGAATACGAGGGTTCGATTCCCTTCACCCGCTCCAGTCTCCCTTGATCCCCTCGCCAAAAAGATCGGCCCCCTGTCTGCTGCCACGTCGGTGGCCGCGGGACTATGTGATTTTGCTTGACTACGATTAAATTGCACGTAATAGTTGATCCAGTCGTAACATGATGGGGAAATGTTATGAGTCGCAAACTTCTTTCTGAATTTTTGGGAACCTTCTGGCTGGTCTTTGGTGGCTGTGGCAGCGTGGTTTTTGCTGCTGCTTTTCCTGAACTCGGCATTGGCTTCCTGGGTGTCGCGTTCGCCTTCGGCCTGACGGTTCTGACCATGGCCTACGCGGTTGGCGGTATTTCCGGCGGGCATTTCAATCCAGCTGTTTCGGTCGGCCTGTCCGTTGCCGGTAAATTTCCGGCAGCAAACCTACTGCCCTATATCGTTGCGCAGGTCTTGGGGGCGGTCGTTGCCGCGGCGGCTCTTTACGTGATCGTCACCGGCAAGGCGGGGGCGGACATTGGCGGTTTTGCTGCCAATGGCTATGGGGAGCATTCGCCGGGGGGATATTCGCTCCTGTCGGCGTTGCTGATCGAGGTTATTCTGACGGCGTTTTTCCTGATCATCATTCTGGGGTCGACGCATGGCAGGGTGCCGGTCGGTTTCGCGCCGATCGCCATCGGTCTTGCACTTACTCTCATTCATCTGATCTCCATTCCGGTCACCAACACGTCGGTCAACCCGGCCCGCTCCACGGGGCAGGCCCTGTTTGTCGGTGGTTGGGCTCTGCAGCAGCTGTGGCTGTTCTGGCTTGCCCCGATCGTCGGTGGGGCGATTGGCGCTGTAATCTGGAAAATTTTCGGTGAGGAAGAGAAGGTCGGCCATGCCGGCTCCGTCCAGCCCGCACAGACGTGATTAAGAGGCTTTGTTTTTCCGAATGGTCGGGAAAACAAGTGAGGAGGATGACATGGATCTTGCTTCGATATTGGCCCAGATCATCGGCGGTGCGGCTGGTGGGACAGCCGGTGGAAAGATACTGAAGGACTCTGACCTTGGCGCGCTCGGCAACCTGATTGCCGGTGCCATTGGCGGTATTGGCGGTGGAACCGTGCTCGGATCGCTGCTTGGGGCGGCGGGAGACGCCGCAGCCGGCGGTGTGGATATCGGCGTCCTTGCTGGCCAGCTCGTTGGCGGCGGTGTCGGCGGTTTGATCGTCCAGGTCATCGTCGGCCTGATCAAGAACAAGCTTGTTGCACGATAATCGACCGCGCTTGAAATGAAACGGGACGTCTGCCGGACGAAGCGCTCCGGCAGACGTCGATTATATGCGCATCGGTGGGCGAGTTGCGTAAGGCCGGCTTCGGTTTTGCAAATCGCGACGATATCGGCAGAAAATAGAAGCCGCCTTCTGCGATCAGGTAAAGGATCGAAGCGGCAACCGTTTCAGGTAGTGTTGCTAACGCTTGGTACGTGAGGCGTCTTGTTCCAGACGAAAGGCTTGGTTTTTAACTCAAGCACGGCACGCCAGGCCGCCAGAGACAATATCAGCCAATAAAGCGGAATTGCCAGCCAGCGTTTTCCCACCTGCCTCCTCTCGTAATCGATCATCCTGTTCCTGCCCATCAGCACGAATATGGCGTAACTGCCGGCGATGTTCAGCGTATCGGTAAGAAACAGAACGCCCTGCCACGAAAACAGCATGTCTGCACCGCTGTCCCCGATAGCCGTGGCCATCCACGCCACGGAAACGAAGAGCAGGGGATGAGCCATCGACGACACCAGCATGCCGCCGATCAACAGTTGGAAGACGATATAGGAGAGCCATCCCATGCGGCGCGCCGTCGCAACAGGCGCGCGGGTCATCACCAGCCAGCTCTGCAGCCAACCCTTGTACCAGCGCGCCCGCTGGTTGAGCCACACGGGAAGCGTGGTGGGCGCATCCTCCAGCGTCTGACGGTATATGACGCCGCATCGATAGCCGAGTTGGTGCAGCCTGAGACCAATATCGGCATCCTCAGTCACATTGTAAGGATCCCAGGCGCCGACGCGACGCAATACGGCGGTGCGGAAATGGTTGGACGTGCCGCCAAGCGGCAGCGGTAGCCGGTGCGCCGCAAGCACGGGCAACATTGAACGGAACAGACCGGCATATTCCAGGGCGAAACAGGCACTGATCCAGGAAGAGCGCGCATTGCTGATGATAAGCGGCGCCTGCAGGCAGGCCACGTTCTCCGGCTGATCGCGGAAGGTCGCATAGGCTTCGCGCAATTGCAGGGGATGTGGCCGATCTTCCGCGTCATAGATGGCAACGAACGCCCCACGCGCGCCGGAGAGCGCATAGGTAAGCGCCTTGGGCTTGGTCCTCGGCAGGGAAGGCGGCACTCTCACGATCTCAATATGCTGTCCGGGATTTAATCTAAGGATGGCGTCGATTGTGGCCCCGTCATCTGCCTCGCAGACGAGCTTGATATCCAGTCGGGATTTCGGCCAGTCGAGCCGCTCCAGCGCGCCGATGAGCTGGCTGACGATGGCGTCCTCACGATAGAGCGCCACCAGAATGGTATAGACCGGCAGATTTCCGTCGGGTTCGAGCGCAGCTGCGGTCGTCGTGTCTTTCTCTCCTGAAGTCTGCATCAGCACAAACAGCCTGAACAGCAGTGTGAAGAAATAAAGCATCGTCAGGGCGACGTGGATGACGGCCATGGCCGTCTGCGTGTGAAACAGCAGCGAGAGCGTAAGCAGGGTGACGACGATACCGCTATAAAAGCCCTGATGACCTTGAAGCGTGATCCTGGCAGAGTACTGCGGCGCGGTGTTGAAGAGTTGCTGGCGAGCCTCACGACAGCGGCGTGTTTCACCCGCCTTCCAGACCGCATCGCGCATGGCATGCGGCGTCGTCACCACGAGCTCGTCCAGAAGATGCGGATGTCGGTCCAGCAGGCTTTTCAGTAATTCCATCCGCGCCAGCTCGGGCACGATCAGAAGTGCTGGTTTACCGTTCGCAGGCGTTAGCCGTAGCAAGCGCGGCTCGGCTAGCTGCGTATCGAGACGATGGACATCTGCGACCCGGTCCGGATCGATCTCCGCGACAAAGGGTAACCGCAAAAATCTGGCGAAAGCGCCAAAATAGGCATCCGACGCGACAAGGCCGCCGGCCAGCAGTTCCGCTTCCAGCGTCGAGCCGTTTTCCAGCGCCAGCCGTTCGCACGCGCTGATGTAGGGCTTGCCAAATCCCAGCGCCCGAAGGAAGCGCATGTGTCCGGCTTCACCCCGATCAGGAACCGTCTGGGGTGGATTGTCGCCTATGCGGGAAAATACAATTTTTCGCCCGGCAGGCGTCGTGCGAAACGATTCTCGTGTATAGTGTCGCAAATAATCCATGCACTGCCGCCACCGTCATGGTAACGCCCCACTTCCTGCTGCGGATAGTATAGATGAGAATGACGATTGTAACGCGAAATATAATTCTTGTTTTTACTTTAGTTTTCGCTTTGCAAGTTGTCGGTATTTTCGACAAGCTTCATGCGGAGGGCCTGTCGGACGGGAACCGCATGCCAGTGCTTTTCGACGCTCAGGAGCGGTTTCCCGGTGGCGACCTTTCCTCCGTCCCCCGCATCAGGTTTTTGATGTCGGTGGATTTTCCGCCCTTCAATTTTACCGATCAGGAAGGCCGGCTTGCGGGTTTCCATGTCGATCTCGTCCGCGAGGTGTGCGCGCAGCTCAAGGTGGAGAGCAAATGTCAGGTACAGGCCTTACCCTTTGACGAGCTGGAGGCGGCTCTGGAGATGGGAGAGGGCGAAGCGGTGATTTCCGGTCTCGCCGTCACGGCCGAGCTGCGCAAGAGCTTCACCTTTTCGCGGCCCTATCTTCTGTTGCCGGCCCGGCTGGCTGTCAACAAGGCGACGAAACTTGCCGGCTCCGGCGCTGACGCACTGTCCGGCAAGAAAGTGGGCGTGGTGACCGGTTCCCGGCACGAACAGATGCTCAAGGCATTTTTTCCCAAGGCGGCGGTTGAGGGTTTTGACGGCTACGAACCCATGTACGGTGCTCTGAAGGCCGGTAAGGTCGACGCCATCTTTGCCGATGCCCTGCGCCTGCCGTTCTGGGTTTCAGGAAGCGCATCCGAAGGCTGCTGCGCTCTTTTTGGAGGGCCTTATATGTCGGACAGGTTCCTCGGCGAGGGCCTTTCCATCATGACGGTCGATCCTGATAATGTGCTGGTGCCGGCCTTCGATCAGGCGCTTGCCGCTCTTTCCCGCAACGGCCGGCTCGAAGAGATCTATCGTCGTTATTTTCCCTACGGGCTCTATTAGGAGAGACCCGGGCCGACTCCATTCAACTGAATGAGGCGCGCTCTATTTGACCGCAGCGAAAGCCTCTTCGCTCCCCCGCAGCCGTAGAAGCGCCACCCACACAGCTGCCGCTATGGCGGTTTCGACGATGAAATAGCTGCCGATCGTTCCCGAAATGCTGAAAGACCAGGTGAAGAAGGCAACGACGACGGAGCCTATGAGATTGCCGCTGTTCCATATCTTGGCGCGGATATCCTGGCGCCCGGAGGCCCCCAACGCTTCCAGCGCGGTAGCGGCCACCGCCATCGGCAGTACGGCCCAGCAAAGCACGCGGGTGATGGTGGGAAGCGAAACATATTCGTCGCCAAATAAAAGCGGCAGGAAGGGCGCGATGATAAAGATTGCCAGCGCACTGCCGGTCGCGATGAACAGCGCCGCTTTCAGCACATTATAGGCGCGTTCGATGGTTTTGCTGATACCCTGCAGCGCTGCAGAGGCGGATCCGGGATAGATAAGCCGGTTCAGGGCCTCGACGGAAAGATAGGAGCTGTCGAGAATCCGGCGGGCGATGGAATAGCTGCCCAGTACCTCCGCACTGGCGATGGCTCCAAGGACGAGAATATCGGCATTGCCGCGTACCGCCTTGAACAGGAACTGGGTGGAAAACAGGATGCCGATGCGAATTTCCTCCCGGACGATCCGAAAGACCGGTCGGCCGAGCCTTCCTATTGCCTTGACGGAAATCACGGCTGCAATCGTGTGGGCGGCGAGGTTCCAGAGTGCCCAGGCCTCGACCGTTTCCACCTTGAAGACGAGGCAGGCAACCACGGCGGCAATGGTGCGGGCGATGGCAAACATCACCTCCAGCTTGTTGGCCGAGGCAAAGTCGGAATGGGCGATGAAGCTTTGCGTGGAAAGCGAAATAACCTTCAGGAGAACGAGGTTGGTGAACAGGATCAGGAAAGTGGTGATCAGCGTGTGCAGCAACGTTTCCGACGTCGGGAAAAACACCGGGATCGTCACCATGCCGATGAGCGTCAGGACCACGCCCGTCGCCGCGCTGAGGAGATAACTGTGGCCAAGCATGACGGGGAACATGCCGCGATCCTGCGCCACGCGACGAATGAGCGATTCCTGTGAGCCGATACCGCAAATCTGAACGCCCAGATTGGTCACGGCCGTGATCGAAGCGTAAAGCGCGAATTGTTCGACACCCAGATGGCGGGCTAGCAGCGCGAAGGTCAAGAGCTGGGCGGCGCTGGACATCAGCAGCGCGCCTCCGGATGCCATATAGGCCAATCCAAGTCTGACAAGATGGCCGAGCCGCGGCGTGTTCAACGACACCTCATTCTCCGTTTTTTCCGGCGTTGCCGGGCGAATTCAAAAGGACTGTCCCTTTTAAAGTCTTACGAACTGAAAGGGCGGCAACCGGGCGGTATTCGACACCGACGACCTGAATGAATGACAGTTTCTCCTGTCTTAGCCCTGTTGAGGTAAGAGAGGGTTAAAGCAATTACACAATAATGATGATAATGACTATTTATGGTTATTAGGACATCGCCCGGTTCAGAAGGGTTTCGTTGTTCGTTGCAGGGCAGGTCCATGATCCGATTTTCCGTTCCCGAAGCAGGCCACCATGCCGCGTTTTGCTGATACGCGGTCCATTTCTGCGGAAAACAGCAGTGCCATGTCCCTGTCGGGCGGCCGTCGCGACGCGATTTTTTTTGTCGCCACGATGCTTTACATCTGGATTTCTGTCGCGCCCTTTGAAAATCTTGCGGCGCCGCCCGTGCCGCGCGCCGCCGCCAATCAGCTGACCGGTCTGGTGATCGCGCTGATCCTCGGTGTCTTCGCACTGCGCCATCGTCTGACGGGGCTTTTGCTGAGGCCCCGCTTGCCAATCCTGCTGCTCTTTTCCTGGCTCGCGCTTTGTTCGGTCCTTGGTGCAGAGCCCGGCACGTCGTTGCAGCGCCTGATTTTCACGGCGCTCCTGTGTTTTATCACCAGCGTGCTGGTCGTCATGCCGCGCGACAGGCGGCAATTCGACCGGATGATGGCCGTTTTCGCCATTCTCCTGCTGGCGCTTTGTTATCTCGGGGTTATCTTCCTGAGTTCGCGCGCAATCCATCAGCCTTACGATCTCGATGAGAAGGCGCTTGCAGGCGATTGGCGCGGAATATTCAATCATAAGAACGCCGCCGCGCCGGCAATGATCATTCTTTTCATGGTGGGCCTTTATCTGCGCAATGCCTGGTCCACGCTGGGCGGAATAGCGATTACGCTGCTGGCCGGCTTTTTTCTCTGGAAGACGAACGGGAAAACTGCAGCGATGCTTTTGCCCGTCACCATCGCCCTGGTTTGGGTCATGGAGCGGCATGCCGGGCGGACATTGCTGATGATCGGTGGCCTTCTGGCGTTTCTCAATATCGTTGCAATCGGCTCCACCTATTTCCCGAGCATACAGAGCCTCGTCGAAAGCCTGGGCATCGATTCCACGTTCACCGGACGGACGGATATATGGCGCCTGTCTTTCGACACCTTTGCGCAATCGCCGATCTTCGGGCAGGGATTCCAGGCCTTTTGGACAAGCGACCGGCTTCTGTCACAGGCCGATATTGCCGAGACTTGGGCGGTCACGGCCTTTCACGCGCATAATGGCTATGTCGAGAGCCTTTTGAATGGCGGACTGCCCGCCTTCGTCCTCACTCTCATATGGCTCGTGATCATCCCCGCAAATGATTTCCGAACAGCGGTGGACAGAGGCACGGATCCCGGCCTGACGCGGCTTTTTGGGCGAATTTGGGTATATGCGCTGCTTTCTTCCTGTCTTGAGAGTAATTTCTTTACCGGAACCGGGCCTATCTGGTCTTCTCTTCTTATTGCGATCTATTGTTTGAGACATCAGGCTTACGACATACTGGAACAGGGACAGTAATTTGCACGGCGGGCCGGGGGGCTAGTATGACGCAGAAAATCGGAACGATCGCAGACCGGGTCAATAACCGGCTCGTGCGGTATTTCCCTGGACCGACGGCGCGGATCGAGACATCCGAACCGATTGTCTCCTTCACATTCGACGATGTTCCGGCGAGCGCCTGGACCAGCGGTGCCCGCATTCTGGAAAACGAGAATGTTCGCGGGACCTTTTATATTTCCGGAGTCTTCATCGACAGGCATGACGAACCGCAGGACATGATTTCCGCTAGGGGCTGTTCGGAACTGGCTACGGCCGGTCATGAGCTCGCCTGCCATACCTATTCCCATCGCAAACTCTCAAGCTTTTCACGGCGAGGGCTGGAAGAGGATCTCGATCGTAATGAAAAGGTGCTGGCCTCGTTCGATGAGAACGGGCACAGGCGGAATTTCTCCACCCCCTTCGGCATGGCTTCGCCACTCATGCAGCCCATGCTGCGGCGCAGGTTCAGGACCGCCCGCGGGATCATGCCCGGCATCAACCGCGGCAGCATCGATCCGCATAATCTTGCTGCCGTCGAATTGCGGCCCGATCCGAACTATCTCGATGCCGCTGATCGCTGGCTTGACGACGTCCTGCAAAACGGCGGCTGGCTCGTCATTTTTACCCATGATGTGTCGTCTGCGCCAAGCTTTTACGGTTGCCCGGAAGACAGGTTTCAGGGTTTCGTGCGTAAGGCGGCATCCCGTGGCGCAAAAGTCATGACGGTTGACGCGGCCGTGACGGCACTCGGCCTCTAAGGCATGGCACCGTGCTGCGCGCTTTTAGCCATCGCGGTGAAAGCGATTATGACGTGTAGGCTATCGGCCTACTGGCTGGCCCATATGATGCGGGCGATCCATTCCACATCGGCCATCTCGAAGCTCCGATTGGGATGCTCAGGATTGAGCGAAAGAAGTTCGATGCTCTTGGGGCTTTGCCGCGCCAGCACCTTGGCCATCACTTCACCGTCACGGCTCTTCAACACCACGCGGTCGCCGCGCCGTACCTGCGCGCCAGGCTCCACGATGAGGATGTCGCCGTCGCGGTAAAGCGGCATCATGCTCTCTCCCTGCACTTCCAGCGCGTAGACTCCCTGTTTGCGTTCGGGAGACGAGGGAAACTCAACCACGTCCCAGCCCTGACCTGCCGGAAAGCCGCCGTCGTCAAAAAAACCGCCGGAACCGGCCTGAGCGAAACCGAGCAGGGGGATGGCACTTTCCGCACCGGCAGGTCGCGTCTGCGCCTTTCCGAAAGCATAACCGAAAAACTGATCCACGCTCGCTCCCGTCGCTTCGAGCACCTTGGAAACGGACTCCGTCGAGGGCCAGCGTTTGCGGCCGTCCGGCCCGAAACGCTTCGACTTATTGAATGAAGTAGGGTCGAGACCGGCACGCTTCGCCAATGCCGAAGGCGTCAGCTGATGGCGTTCGGCAAGCGTATCGATGGCGCTCCAGATCGTCTCATGTGAAAGCATGGTAGAAAGCCCGCAAACGGAGCCGATAGCGGAAAAGCTCCTGTCGTTAACACCTCGAAATCTAGACCATATCCGGTCCGGAGTAAAGGAAGGAAAGGAATAAAATCCTTGCTTACGCCACAAGAGCCGATGTGTTGATCTTGGCGAGCTGGATGACCGCCTGCGTGCGGCTGTCCACCTTGAGCTTCAACAGGATCGCGGAGACATGTGCCTTGATCGTCGCCTCCGAGACATTGAGCTCATAGGCGATCTGCTTGTTCAGCAGGCCTTCTGCCAGCATGCCGAGAACACGGCTCTGCTGCGGCGTCAGCGTTCGCAGCCTGCCGATGAGATCGGCGACATCCGGATCGTGCTCCTTTTCGCCGTGATGGCCGGCCGGTACCCACAGGTCGCCTTCCAGAACCGCGCGGATGCCATCACGGATGTCATCGATGCCGGAGGATTTTGAAATGAAACCGGAAGCGCCGAGTTCGATTGAGCGGCGGACGGTCGTCGCGTCATCCGTCGCCGATACGATGACGATCGGCAGGCTGGAAAACTCTGCGCGTAGCGCCATGAGGCCCGAAAACCCGCTGACCCCTGGCATGGCAAGGTCAAGCAGCATCAGATCCGCATCGTTACGGGCTGCGGCTGCGCGTCTGGCAGCCTCGAAATCACCGGCTTCAACGATGGTCTGGTGTCCGTCGAGGCCGGATACGGCCTGTTTCAGGGCACCGCGAAAAAGTGGATGATCATCTGCAATGATAATGACAAGTTCCGACATTCTGGCCCCCTCCCAAGGGCATTATGCGGTTCTTTTCCAGTTATTGGCTCACTCCCTTTGCCGGTGGTCGAAACACGCCCGGCTCCTCCGCCAAAGGTTGCGCCAATCGGTTCCTCTTTACAAGGAAAAGCTTGTGGACAGGCGGTCTTTCAGGCTTTCAGCAATAAAAATACCGTGGAAACTGTGGACAATCCCCTAGCTTTACGGCAAACCGCGATGGTTGGAAAGCCATGGAGAGCGCATGCAGGAAACGCCCGCGATCATCTATAAAATCGTGCCGGAGACGTTGTGGAACGAGGCCAGGGCAAAGGGTGTCTTCGACGGCGCCGCCATCGACCTGACCGATGGCTTCATCCATTTTTCCACGGCCAGGCAGGTGGCGGAAACAGCCGCGCGGCATTTTTCCGGCCAGGCCGATCTGCTGCTGATTGCAGTCGACGGCGCGGCCCTCGGCGACAAGCTGGTCTATGAACCCTCAAGAGGTGGCGATCTTTTCCCTCACCTTTATGGGCCTCTTCCCTTGACCGCCGTGCTCTGGGAGACGCCGCTTGCACTCGATCACGACGGCCAGCACCAGTTTCCGGAGATTTTGTGATGAGCGGATTATTTTCCTCGATCGGCCGCAAGGGCCTGTTCCTGGTCGATCCGGAAAAGGCCCATGGGCTGTCCATTGCGGCCCTGAAAAGCGGCTTCCTGCCCACCTGCATGGTGCCGCACGATCCGCGACTGCAGCAGACCGTGGCGGGCCTTGTCTTCCCCAATCCGCTCGGCATGGCGGCGGGTTACGACAAGAATGCGGAAGTACCGGGACCGCTTCTGAAGCTCGGTTTCGGCTTCACCGAAATCGGCACCGTCACGCCGCGGGCGCAGGCCGGCAATCCGAAGCCGCGTATCTTTCGCCTTGTGGAAGATGAGGGCGTCATCAATCGCCTCGGTTTCAACAATGAAGGCCATGCCGCTGCGCTGGAGCGTCTGAAGCAGGCGCATCTGCGTGGCATTGTCGGCGTCAATATCGGCGCCAACAAGGACAGTGAAGACCGTATCGCCGATTATGTGCAGGGCATCGAGGCGTTTTATTCGGTCGCATCCTATTTCACCGTCAATATTTCGTCCCCCAACACACCCGGTCTCCGCGACCTGCAGGCGCGCGAAAGCCTTGCCGCCCTTCTCTCGGCCGTGCTGGAACGCCGCAAGGCGGAAGCTGAACGTTTCGGCAGACGCATCCCCGTCTTCCTCAAGATCGCGCCCGATCTGACCGAGGAGGGACTGGACGACGTTGCTGAAGAAGCGCTTGCCCATGATCTGGACGGCCTGATCGTTGCCAATACCACCCTTTCACGCGACGGCCTGCGAGCCAGCCCGCACAAGGGTGAGGCGGGTGGCCTTTCCGGCAAGCCTCTCTTCGAACTCTCCACCACGGTTCTGGCCAAGGTGCGCCGTCGCGTCGGCGTCAATTTGCCGATCATCGGTGTCGGCGGCGTTTCGTCCCCGGAAACGGCCTTGGAAAAGGTAAGGGCAGGTGCGGATCTGGTACAGCTGTACTCCTGCATGGTCTATGAAGGCCCCGGTCTGCCATCTGCCATCGTCAAGGGCCTGTCGAAGCTGGTTGCCCGTGAGGGCGTGGAATCGATCCGCGATCTGCGCGACAGCGCGGTTGACCGCTGGGCGGATCGTAAGCTGGGCTGACAGCGAGCCTGAAAGGTCGAGGCAGCGCTTCCTCAGAGGCTCTCCCTCCTCATCCCTGTGCTTGTCACAGGGATCCAGCCAGCCCAAGTCCTTGGGCTGAAAGAACTCTCTCCGCCGCGCAGGCGCGTCGGCTGGATTCCTGTAACAAGCACAGAAATGAGGGAAGAGGGTGGTTTCCCGCCCTTTACCTCAGGCGCAGAGCACCATAGCCCAATAGGGCCGGTTGCGGCTGGTGGCATCGTAGGCGACCGCCACGCCGAGGCCGTTATAAGGCCCAAGCATGTTTTCCAGGTGGTGTTTGGAGCCGATCCAGGCCTTCACCACCCGCTCCACGCTATCCTGACCGGCGGCCACATTCTCCGCCGCAGGAAGCGGCACATTCCCCTCCTTCATTCGGATCAGGAAATTGTCGGTCAGTCCGATCAGATGCGCCATCTTCTGCGCCTTGACCATGCGTCCGGCCTGATAGGCGGCGGCGCTGCTGGCTGCACCATTGATGGAAAGCGGCGAAAGTCCTTTCGAGCGTCGCAGGTCGTTGACCATTGGAAGCGCCGCTGCGGTCTCATCGCGGGTGCCTGAAGGTATGCCCTTGTTGGTTGGAACGGAAACGCAGGCGGAAAGAACCGAACCGGCGGAAAGCAGCACGAAACCGCGCCGTGTAAGCGTCTGGAGAGAAGTGTCGGTCATGTCAGCGGCGATAGCTCAGAAGGCGCAGGATGATGAAGACGGGAATGACGATCGTGGCGCCCAGGATCAGATAGTCGCCGATCGCCCCCAGCGCATGGAAACCGCTGCGCCACAGGTCGACGACGAAGTCGCGCGCGCCGTAAATGATGTTCCACGGCGTCAAGCCGAAGATCGCCATCAGAAAGCCGACGAGCAGTGAAACCACGAGCAGCTTCACCACCGTTCGGGCCACTGTGTCGCCCAGCAATTTGTTGACCTCACCGGCCATCAGCAAGTCTCCTGTTTTGTCCTGACATATGAAACGGACCACATCGATGCAAGTTTTTGCGCACTATATCGCGCATATCAGCCAATTCCACGAGTGCGCCATGAAATAGGACTTGAGTTTTTTTATGGCTTGATAAATGACAGCGCGCATCTTCTCAGGAATCTTGAATGGCCCCAAACCAGTTTTCTTCCGGTGACGTCATTGCCGACCGCCGGGCGGACTATGCCCGCATGTTGGCGGAGGGAGGTGATTATCCCGCCGCCGCCGAACTCATGGAACAGGCGCTGGAACTAGCGCCACGGTGGACGGCGGGCTGGTTTCGCTTCGGGGAATATCACGAAAAGGCGGGGGAAACGGACAAGGCCGTGGCGGCTTACGAAAAGGTCGCCGAGATGGATGAGGAAGGTCTGTTTGCAGCCGAACTGAAACTCGCGGTTCTCGGCGCCGCAGAAACACCGGAACAGCCGCCGAGCCGTTATGTGGAAGGGCTGTTCGACGATTATGCCGATCGTTTCGAAACTTCGCTGGTCGAAAAGCTCGATTACAGCGTGCCGCAGAAACTGGCGGAACTGATCGAGAAGGCGGCGGATGGCGGGGTGTTCGACACTGTCGTCGACATCGGCTGCGGCACGGGACTCCTCGGCGTTGAAATCAGAGCCTTCGCAAAACGGCTGGAAGGTTTCGATATTTCACAGAACATGCTTGCCAAGGCGGAGGAAAAAGATCTCTACGATCACCTCGGCCAGGCCGATCTTTCCCTCGAAGCGGAAACTTCGGGGCTCTTCACCACGACCCTGGCGCCGAAGCGCGCCAATCTCGTCGCCGCCGCCGATGTAATGATGTATCTCGGCAGTCTCGAAACCGTCATGCCCCTCGTTTCCGCCCTGTTGGCGCCCTCCGGCTTCTTTGCCTTTTCGGTGGAGGATGCGGCAGGGGAGGATGGTTTCGTTCTGCGGGAATCCCTTCGTTACGCCCATTCGAAAACCTATGTCAGCGGTCTTCTGGAACGGGCGGGTTTTGATCTCATGGAAATTCGCAAGACCACCATTCGCAAGGATGCCGGAAAACCCCTTTCCGGCATTCTTTTTCTTGCCCGCGCCAAGGTCTGAACATCTCATTTCTTTCCATTTTCTCGATAGGTCAGCCTTCCTTACGTATCCATCTTGATCGGGTTCGTTTTGCAGTGCAAAATATGAAAGAAACCGAGGGCAAAGCTTGAGAACGAGAAGCGTTTACGGCATGTGGAGTTCCGATCCGGCCAGACACGCGCCGGTGGAAGACGTGCAGGGCATCGTCACCGGCGCCATTGTCTCGGCGCTCGGCTTTTATCTGCTGAACAAGGTCGGCCTTTTGACGGGCGGGACCGCCGGTGTCGCCTTTCTTCTGCATTATGCCTTCGGCATCAGCTTCGGGCTGCTGTTCTTCCTCGTCAATCTGCCATTCTATTACTTGTCCTTCCGTCGGCTCGGCCTTGCCTTTTCCTTCAAGACATTCATCGCCATCGGCCTTGTTTCGGTGCTGACCGAAGTGGAAGCGCGCTGGATGGTGATCGACAGCATCAATCCGCTGTGGGCGGCGCTGCTCGGTGGTCTGCTGCTGGGTTACGGATTGCTGGCGCTTTATCGCCACCGCGCCAGCCTTGGCGGCATCGGCATTCTGGCCATCTATATTCAGGATCGCTTTGGCATCCGCGCCGGCCTGATCCAGCTCGCCTTCGATGCCTTCGTCATGCTCTGTGCTTTCTTCGTCATCGATCCGGTCACGGTTGTCTATTCGATCGTCGGCGCCTTTGTCCTCAACATGTTTCTGGCCATCAATCACCGTTCGGACAGATATATCGTCGTGCGCTGAGCGAGGGTGGTTGAAATCTCCCGCACTTCAGCGCAATAGCTCGGCAGGGCTTGGTATTCAGGGGACAAGGCATGGACGATACGAGCGCGCGAAGGCGTCTTAATCTTTGGGCCTCCGCGCCGGATCGTCATTCGCTGCTGGAAGATGCGCAGGGCGTTCTTGCGGGCAGCATGCTGGTATCGCTCGGCGTCACGCTGTTTTCCGCAGCCGGTCTTTTGACGGGTGGCACGGTTGGTCTGGCGTTCCTCGTGCATTACGGTACCGACCTCAGCTTTGGTACGGTCTTCTTCATCGTCAATCTGCCGTTTTATTATCTCGCCTTCCGCCGCCTCGGCCTCGCCTTCACGGTCAAGACCTTCTGCGCCATCGCTTTGACAGCGCTGCTGTCGGAATATATGCCCGGCTTTTTCGCCTTTCAGAGCATCAATCCGGTTGCCGCAGCACTTTTCGGCGGATTGACGGTTGCGGCGGGCATGCTGGCGCTGTTTCGTCATCGCACCAGCCTCGGCGGTTTCGGCATTCTGGCGCTTTATCTGCAGGATCGTTTCGGCTGGCGCGCCGGCCTCGTGCAGCTCGCCTTTGACGGCATGGTGCTGGCCTGCTCATTCTTCGTTGCCACACCTTTTGTCATTATCTGCTCCGTTCTCGGAGCACTGGTTATGAACCTCACGCTTGCTATCAATCACAGGAACGACCGCTACATTGCCATGTAGCGGCCGCCGGTCGCGGGTTTGCGAGGTCAGGCCGCCTTCGCAGCCGCATCAACCGGATGCTGCGAGCGGAAACCGACGGCAATACGGTTCCAGGTGTTGATGGCGCCGATGGCCACCGTAATCTTCACGATTTCCTCATCGGAGAAATGTGCTTTCAGCGTTTCGAAGGCATCGTCCGGAGCTCCGGTCTCAGCAATCTTCGTCACCGCATCCACCCAGCCGAGCAATGCGCGTTCCTGCTGTGTATAAACGGGAGATTCCCGCCACACGCTCATCAGGTTGATCCATTGTTCGGAAAGCCCGTCATGGCGGCTTTCCTTTACATGCATATCCACGCAGAAGGCGCAGCCATTGATGATCGAGGCACGCAGCTTGATGAGGTGAACGAAACGGCGTTCAAGTCCGCTGCCCTGAACGTAATTTTCAAGCGCCATGACGGCCTTGAAGGCTTCGGGGGATGCTTTGGCATAGTTGATACGGGTTTTCATGGGTCTCTCCGTTGGTTGGGTCAGTTTGAAGTCATGCGTCATCAGTCCGGAAAGCGACGAAGCCCTCCAGCGTAGATCGGTTTTTCTTCGGAGCCTGTTTTCCAGTCTCAGCGCGCTGCTGTCTTGCGCTCGTTCAACTCCAGGAAGGCACAGCCACGCGCAGCAATTCCACCATCGTCAGTGGCGGCAAGATCGCCCAGAATATCGGCAATGGTGGTTTTGGCGAGTTCGGCCCTATAGACCTTCTCTGCCTTCAACATCGCTGCATTGATACCACAGGGCTTGGTGAAATACCGGCCCGGCAATGGGTTTGGACCGCGTTGCCGGATTTCCGCGCAACGGAAAGCCGGCTGCGGCCCTTCAACGGCCAGAACGATGTCCAGCAGGGTGATCTTGTCAGTCGGTCGCGCCAGACGATAGCCGCCCTTCGGCCCCGGCACCGTGGCAACTATTCCGGCGCTGGACAATGATTGCAGGTGCTTCAGAAGATAGCTGGTGGAAACGCCGTGGAATTCCGCGAGCGCGGCCGCGGACAGCACGCCGCCTTCGGAAAGTCCCGCCAGCATTCCCACGCTGTGAATGGCCTGTTCAACGCCGTCCCCGAGTTTCATCGGTCTTTTCCATGTCTTGTTGTTGCGCTATCATGGATATTATTTATCCATGATTCTGTTTTCCTGTCAAGCGGCCCTGTTCCGCCCTTCTTTTTCTCAGGTTTTTCACTACGTTAAAGGCGTGAAACACACCGAGTCCCCCATTTCCGGCATAGATGTCGGCACCTTGCCCCTTTCATTCCAGAAATGGTTTGTCGAAAAAGGGTGGTCTCCGCGCGCCCATCAGCTGGAGCTTATGGCGCGGGCACGGGGCGGCGAGAACATGTTGCTGATCGCGCCCACCGGTGCTGGCAAGACGTTGGGCGGCTTCATGGCCTCGCTCACCGATCTGACAGAGCGGGGCAAGATACCGTCTGGCTCCGGCTTTGTCGGCGTGCACACCCTCTACATCTCACCGCTGAAGGCGCTTGCAGTCGATATCGAGCGTAATCTCACCAAGCCCGTTTCCGAAATGGGTCTGCCGATTGTCATCGAAACCCGCACCGGCGACACGCCCCAGGCGAAACGCCAGCGCCAGAAGGTGCGCCCGCCGGATATCCTGCTGACCACACCGGAACAGGTCTCGCTGCTGCTCGCCAACAAGGAGGCCGAGCGCTTTTTCCGTGACCTGAAATATGTGGTGCTGGATGAGCTGCATTCGCTCGTTACCTCCAAACGCGGCCATCTGCTGTCGCTGGCGCTCGCCCGCGTGCGCCGGCATGCGCCCGATGTCCGTTTCATCGGCCTTTCGGCCACGGTGGCGGAGCCGATGGATTTGCGCCGTTATCTTGCACCGCAGGGGCAGGGGAAGCCGCCCGCCGGCTTGATAACCGTCGAAGGCGGTGCAAAGCCGGATATTTCCATCTTGCACACGGAAGAACGCATCCCATGGTCCGGCCATTCAGCGCGTTATGCCGGAAAGGACTTATACGAAGCGTTGAAGCAGCATCAGACGACGCTGGTGTTTGTCAACACACGCTCGCAGGCGGAAAGGGTCTTTCAGGAGCTCTGGACGATCAATGACGACAATTTGCCGATCGCACTGCATCACGGCTCGCTGGATGCCGGGCAGCGCCGCAGGGTGGAAGCGGCCATGGCGGAAAACAGGTTACGTGCCGTCGTTGCCACCTCCACCCTCGATCTCGGCATAGACTGGGGTGACGTTGACCTTGTCGTGCATGTCGGCGCGCCGAAGGGCGCAAGCCGCCTCGCTCAGCGTATCGGCCGTGCCAACCACCGCATGGATGAGCCGTCAAAGGCGATCCTCGTTCCCGCCAACCGCTTCGAGGTGATGGAATGCCGGGCAGCGCTGGATGCCAACTATATCGGCGCGCAGGATACGCCGCCGATCGCCGAAGGCGCGCTTGATGTTCTCGCCCAGCACGTACTCGGCATGGCCTGTGCCGAGCCTTTCGATGCGGATGAACTTTATCGCGAAGTCACCAGCGCCTCGCCCTATGCCGACCTGCCGCGTGCCGCCTTCGATCGGGTGGTGGATTTTACTGCCACCGGCGGCTACGCGCTGCGCACCTATGAACGTTATGCCCGCATCCGCCAGATGAAGGACGGTCGCTGGCGCGTGTCCAATCCGGCGGTAGCGCAGCAATATCGCCTCAACCTCGGCACCATCGTCGAGGCGGCGGAACTCAATGTCCGCATGGTCAAGCGCAATGCCAAGGGCACGGTCGGTCGCGGCGGAATGTCGCTCGGCAAGGTCGAGGAATATTTCCTAGAGCAGCTGGTGCAGGGCGATACTTTTCTCTTTGCCGGCAAGGTGCTGCGGTTCGAGGGCATCAGGGAGAATGAATGCCTGGTCTCACAGGCCTTTTCCATGGATCCGAAGATACCCTCCTATGCCGGTGGCAAATTTCCGCTTTCCACCTACCTGGCAGATCAAGTGCGCTCCATGCTGGCAGACCCGACACGGTGGCATGCCCTGCCGGATCAGGTTCGCGACTGGCTGGCAATCCAGAAGGAGAAGTCGATCATTCCCAAGCGGGACGAGCTATTGGTGGAGACCTTCCCCTTCCGTAAGCGCTTCTTCATGGTCATGTATCCCTTCGAGGGACGGCTGGCGCATCAGACACTCGGCATGCTTCTGACGAGACGGCTGGAACGGGCCGGAGCAAAACCGATGGGTTTTGTCGCCACCGATTATTCGCTGGCCATCTGGGCCATGGAGGATATCGGCATGCGCCTGAAGTCCCGCCGCCTGTCGCTGGCCGACCTTCTCGATGAGGACATGCTTGGCGACGATCTGGAAGCATGGCTTGACGAATCCTTCATGCTGAAACGCACCTTCCGCAATTGCGCAGTCATTTCCGGGCTGATCGAACGCCGCCATCCCGGCAAGGAAAAGACCGGCCGGCAGGTCACGGTGTCCGCCGATCTTATTTATGACGTTCTTCGCAGCCATGAGCCGGATCATATCCTGCTGGAAGCGACGCGACGCGATGCCGCAGCAGGACTTTTGGATATTGGCCGTCTTGGCGATATGCTGAAGCGAATCAAGGGACACACCACGCATCGCGCGCTGGAGCACGTCTCGCCCCTCGCCGTTCCGGTCATGCTGGAAATCGGCCGGGAGACGGTGGCGGGCGAAGCGATGGACGATGTGCTGGCGGAAGCTGCTGATGAGCTGATCGCCGAGGCCATGTCCTGAAATATGCCCATGTGCTGAAGTATGCATTGAAGGAACAACGATAAAAGTGCTGAGCCGGCTGACATTGAGCGACAGGTTTTCCAACGGCTTCGAATGCCTGGGCAGCGAGACCGCCATCAACGGCGTTTCCGCCTGGTGCGACCCTTTGGGTGGGCTCTACCTGCCCGACCTGTCGCTGCTCGTCGTTTCCGACCTGCATCTGGAAAAGGGTGCGGCTTTTGCAAGGCGTGGACGCATGCTGCCGCCCTATGACACCATCGCCACCCTCAAGATACTGTCTTCCCTCGTCAGCCGCTACGATCCGAAGATCGTCGTCAGCCTCGGCGACAATTTTCATGATCGCGTCGGCTCCCAGCACCTGCCGCTGCCGTTGCGCGAACTTATCCGCGAGATGGCCCGCGGTCGCGAATGGATATGGATCAACGGCAACCACGACCCCGATGGCACGGTCGATCTGCCGGGTTCTTCGGTGGATGAGATGTTTTACGGCAATCTCGTTTTCCGCCACGAGCCTAAGCCGGGCGATGCGGCCGGTGAAATCGCCGGTCACCTGCACCCCTCCGCCACTGTGCGACGCCGCGAGAAGACGGTGCGGCGGCCCTGTTTCGCCACCGATGGTTCGCGTCTGTTGATGCCGGCATTCGGGGTGTTGAGCGGCGGGCTGGATTTACGCCACAAGGCAATGCGCGGCCTGTTCGATCATGCCGCTCTCGTCGCGCATCTGATGGGGAGAGATCGCATCTACTCGGTGCGGTTTTCCAGTCTGCTCGGCTGAGATTTTAGCGCAGCCTATTGGCGGTAGACCAATACCGGTATCTTCGAATTCTTCAGCACCTTGGCGGTCACACTGCCGAGCAGCATCTCGACGAAACTCCTGCGCCGGTGCGAGGCCATGGCGATGAGATCGCAGCCGGTCTTGTCGGCTATTTCAATGATCGCCTCGTCCGGCCGCCCCGCCCGCGCCAGCAGGGCCTCGCAATCCAGCCCCATGGCGGTGGCATGCGCCTGCGTATCGCGAAGCAGATGCTCCGCCTCTTCGCAACGGTGGAATTCCTCTTCGGCAATGGCGGCAATGTCCTCGACATCGCTGGCAATCACATGAAAGGGTTCCGATACCGTCACCACGGTCACCTTTGCGCCTGCCTCCTTGGCGAGAGCGAACCCTTGGTCGATTGCGATCTGCGCCAGCGGCGAACCATCGGTGGGAATGAGAATGTGCTTGAACATGACATTTCTCCTTTTCATCCCCGTTACAACCGCACTTGCCGCCATCAGCTGCGTGCGTTTGTAACGCCTTGAATTTTACAGCAAACCCCGGAAGGAAGCGAATGCTATCTTTGCCAGTGCGGGTGGCAGACGCTCTCTTTTGCGCGATTGAAAACGCTCAGTCCTTGCGGAAGATGATGCTGGCGCCCCAGCCGGTGACGACGGCGAGCAGAACGCAAAGCGCGCCGTAAGCAAGCGGCGTCTGATGCGCGGCATCGGTGATCGCCTGTTCCATGCCGGTCTTGACGACGCGCAGTTTTAATTCGCGCTGGGCGATGAATTTGCCGCTCTTGAAGAGATAGGCGCGCGCCGTGTGCACCCCGTTCGGCACGTTGGCGGGCAGGCGCAAGGTCGCCCAAAACAGGCCCGTGCGTTCCAGCCTCACCCCGGTCGTATCATTGCGGTAGATGCCGCTCGAAAGCTTGAGCCGACGATAGGCCTCCTGAAAATCGAAGACATTGTCGGGCACGCCCGAAAAGACAGCGCTTTTGAGCGACAGATGGTCGACGCCGAGCCCCATGGCGCGCAGCGTTCCGGGGGAGGCGACATCGCTGATATTGCGGGTGCTGGCCATGGAGTAGGATTCCGGCAGCGGCGTGAAGGTGATGGCGCTGGTATTGATCCAGATGCCTGCCACACGCTCCTTCTTGCGCACGGTCATGTAGTCGCTCGGCCCTTCCAGCGTCACCACGATATCATATTGCCCGATGGCCAGTAGCAGCTGGTCGGTATTGTTGAGTGCGCCGAAGAGGGTGAAATCCGCCCCGCGAAAATCCGAGGCTATCGGAATTTCCGTCGTCGAAGCGCCGATTTCGATGTTTTCCTGCAGGGGGCGCTGCTGCGGACCCGGCGGCAGCGCAAGCGGCGGCGTCTGGGCGGAAGCAGTTTGCCCGAAGGCAAGACAGGAGAGCAGGGCAAGGGCGGCAAGCAACAAATGGCGGGTCAATAACCTAACCCCCCGACGGCGACCGAAAACAGGTCTTCCGGCCGCACCACCAGCGATACCGCAAGGCGAAGGGCGACGGCGAGGACAAGAAGCGCCAGCAGCGCACGCAGCTGTTCGCCGCGCAGTTTCTGGCCGACGCGTACACCATATTGCGCGCCGATGACGCCAGCCACCATCAGGATGAAAGCCAGCACCACATCGACGGAGTAGTTGGTCGCTGCCTGTACGACGGTCGTGTATGCGGTGACGAAAATGATCTGGAACAGTGAGGTGCCGACAACTACACTGGTGGGAATGCGTAACAGATAGATCATCGCCGGCACCATGATGAAACCGCCGCCCACACCCATGATAGAGGTGAGTATGCCGATGCCGAAACCGAGCGTGACGACTGGAATGATGCTGAGATAGATCTTCGATTTCTTGAACCGCATTTTCAGCGGCAGGCGGTGTACCCAGTTGTGGTGTCCCGGCCGGCGCAGCGTCACCGTCTCGTTGCGGGCGGCGCGGCGAAGTGCCGAAATGCTTTCCTTCAGCATCAACCCGCCTACGGTGCCGAGCAGGATGACGTAGAGCAGCGAAACGATGAGATCGAGCTGGCCGATGCTGCGCAGGAAGGAGAATATCCACACGCCGACCGTCGCCCCCAGGAGGCCGCCGACGAGCAGAACGCTGCCGAGCTTGACGTCGAGGGTTCCACGCCGGAAATGGGTGATCGAGCCTGAAACGGAGGAGGCGACCACCTGGTTGGCGCCCGTCGCCACGGCCACGACTGGCGGAATATTGTAGAAAATCAGCAGCGGGGTGATCAGAAAGCCACCACCCACACCGAACATGCCGGACAAAAAACCGACGGCCGCGCCCATGCCGAGAATGATGAAAATATTCACCGACAGTTCTGCGATCGGCAGATAGACAGTCACGGCTCGGACCTCGGGCAAATGGTTCCGGGCGGCATGGCTTGTCCGGTGAGGGGGCCTTGCCGCGATTTACACTTTCTGTCTGAAAAGACCGGGCATGCCCAGCCTTCATCCGTCATGCCCGCGAGGGCCTAACCTGTCAACATTCAACGGTAAATACGTTGATAATTTGGAAAGATAGAGGTCTGGCGAAGGCAGCCGCCCACATTCCTGTCAGGCGTTGCAAAAAAGCGGCCGGGGGCCGCTTTTTGGGTTTCAGAACCATTATTTATTGCGGGCGAGAAGCGCTGTCACCAGTTCGTTGGTAATGCGCCCGTCCGGGGTCTGGCCCACGGATTTCTGAAAGTCCTTGATGGCCGTCACGGTGTTCTTGCCGAGCTTGCCGTCCGGCTGCCCGGCATCGAAGCCGTTCTTGTTGAGGATCGCCTGAATGTTGCGGATCGCCTTTTCCATGTCCACGGAGGCGGTTTTCACGCCTTCCTTGCCAGCCCACTCTTCCGGCGGGTTGACGCTGTTGGCATCTTCCGAAAGCGGCTTGACCTTCCACGCCTCCACCTTGGCCTTGGCGCTCTGGAGCTGCTGCGGGTTCAAGGCCCCCGCCACTTCGTCGCGCTTCTGGGCGGCATCGGCATCGCCATCCTTGGCGGCAATGGCGAACCACTTGTAAGATTCCTCGATATCCTGTTTCACGCCGCTGCCGCGCGCATAGAGGATGGCAAGATTGAACTGGCTGTCGCGGACGCCGAGTTCGGAGGCCTTGATGAACCACTGCGCGGCGGCAGCAAAATCCGGCTGGCCCGCCGCGTCGGAAGCCAGCAGGACGGCAAGATTGTGCATGGCGCCCGCATTGCCCTGTTCGGCGGCCAGCGTGTAATAGCGCTTGGCTTCCGGAAGGTTGCGTTCGACGCCGTTCGCCTTCTCGTAGAGATTGGCGAGACGATATTGCGCGGGTGCAAGACCGCGATCGGCAGCCAGTTTGTACCACTTCGCGGCTTCGGCACGGTCGGCGGCAACGCCGCGACCGTCGGTGTAGCGGGCTGCGATTTCGAAAAGCGCCTGCGTGTCGCCCTTGGCGGCGGCTTCAGCAAGCGATGCGGGCTCTATCCCGGCGGGAACGACGATGGCGCCGTCGGCGGGAGCGGCCGTGACGACGGCCTCAGCCGGTTTCGGCGGTTCCGCCTGCGCGACGGTGCCGGATTTTGCGGGATCCACGGCGGGAACATCGGCGACCGGCGGCTCCTCGGGTAGCGGCGCACCGCCAATGGTCCGGTGGTCAATGGTATTCTGTGCCGGAGCGGAGTTCTCGATGCTGTCGGCCGGGGCTGCCTGCTCGGATCCGATCGCGAGGTCAGACGGTATGGTGACGGCCTTGTCGCCGGTTTCGGGAAGGGCGGAAACCGGTGCATTGTCCATCTTCTGTTCAATCACCGGCGCCGGGGCTTCCGTGCCGCTGATCAGTGTCTTGACGAGGGGCATGGCCATCATCGCCAGAAGGATCGCGCCGATACCGAGCAGCAGCGGCCGGCGATAACGCGAAAGAGCCGAAGTTTCGGTCTTTCTTTTCTTTTTGCCGGTTTCAAGCTTTTCCGGCGCTGTTTCCATCGCGGCGGCCTGCGCGGCACGGCGGGCGGCGGCGATAAAGTCCGTCCGTCCTTCCGCGTCCACGGCCTTGCCGGTGGCGGCCACCTGGCTGGCGCGCACGCGTTCCAGGATTTTCTTGATATCAGGCGCGCCCGAACCGGGCTCCAGGAGTTCGTTCTCCTGACCGGCTGGCAGAACGTCGATCGGATCAAGCGACGGGGCAGGCTCAACCTGGGTGCGGGCGGAAGAGGCCGATACGGGTTCTTCCTTGGTCTTTGCGGGCTTCGCCGTGCTTGTTTTGAAGCGCTTCGTCAGCCCGGCAAGCAGGCTCGTTCTCTCTGCTTTTGCGGGCTTGGCGGCAGCGGGCGGCACGATGGCGGTCGCGTCATTGTCGCTGACGTCCTCGAGAATGGCCTGCTCTTCGGCTATATAGCCCTCTTCCGGGAATATGGCGGCCGGCATCGCGACGTCGTCGCGGCCTGCGGCAACAGCCTGCTGTGCAACGTGACGGGTGGGCTCTTCGCGGTAGGACGGTCCGTTGTCGAGATTATCCAGGCGGCCGGCAATCTGCACCAGCGTTTCGTGCAGTGCTTCGAAGGTGCGGTGCGTGCGCTCTTCGGTGTTGCGGCTCAGCGCTTCAAGGTTGCGCAAATCGGCCGCGAGATCGGTCAGCATCGACATGTCGGCGATGTTCGCGCCAGCCGAGAGGTTGTTGCGGGTATAGGCGTCGAGAACGGCCTCGGCTGCCTGCCGGGCCGCTTCGATGATATATTCGTCGTTCGAAGCCATATAGTCTTCGATCGCCGCCATGCGCGCATCGAGTTCAGGCGACATGCCTGCGGCCTGCATCTGCACCGGCTGGCTGATCAGCGTCGAGAGATGGGCGATCTGGTTTTCAAGGCTCGCCAGCGCATGGCTGTCAGCGGGGGCGGCATGGGCGGTCTCATCCAGTCGCGCGGCGATAGTGCCAAGCCGCTCTTCCAGGCGCGAAAAGGCGCTTTCACTGAGGCCCGATGCCAGCTGCGGCTGGCTATAGCGATAATCGAGCTCCTCGATCTGCCGAGAGAGCGTGTCGAGCCGTTCGGCCAGACCCTCATTGACGGTGCCGTGGTCGAGCGCATCGATCTTGCGGGAAATGTCGCTGAGGAAAGACGTCAGCTCCGCCTGCTGCGAGGGGCGCTGCGACCGTTCCAGAAGCAGTGAAAGCTGGTCCAGTCGCTCATGCAGTTGCGCTGCATCGCGCGCGGTGCTCAGCTCATCGATCTTGCCGGCCAGCGCTTCAAGGCGCGCGGTAAGATCAACGGAGGGTTCCGGTTTTGCAGCGGCGAGGCGGTTGATATCACCGAGCTGTTCGGCGAGGCCGTTCAGGCGGTTTTCCAGTCGCTGGGCGAGCGCATTGTCGGTTGCCTGCGCATTGGGGCGTGTGCCGGTCGCCGCAATGGCGCGGCTGATTTCGTCCAGCCGCTGATCGAGACCGGAAAACTGTTCGCTGAAGACCGCTTCATTCGGCTGCATGTGCTTGCCGAGTTGCTCGACCGCGCTGGCGATCGCGATCAGCTTCTCCTCGAGCACGCGAACGGCCGGATTGTTGCTCATGCCGCCGAGCTGCGTCTTGATGTCATCGAGACGATAGGCGAGGGAGACGATTTCATCCTGAAGGGCGCCAGCATCGAAACCACGCAGCGTGTCTTCCAGATTGTTCCAGCGGCTTTCGATCCGATGGACGCTGTCTTCGCGTGCGAGCTGGTCAATGGTGAGGCGTAGGTCCTCGAATTCGTTGCGCAGCGCATAGACATCCGGAGATGCCAGATTGCCGAGCTGGTCGATGCTTCCGGCAAGCCGTGCGATGTCATCGCGCAGATCGCCGATGAATTGCTGGTCTTCCGCCGCGGCGCGGATATTGCGGATTTCCGCGCGCAGTCCCTGCGCTTCCCGCGCAACGCCCTCGGCAATATCGTGCTTCAATTCGTGGCGGAGGTTCACGAGTGCCTGCGCGATTTCCTGCAGGGCCGCGTCATTGCGTGGCTCTTGATAGGGCGGGATGGCGCGTGCGCGTGGTGCGGCCTGAGGAGCCGGCTGGGGCTCCCTCTGCCGATATTCCGGCGCGAGCGGCCGTGTGATCGTGCGTTCCGGGCGGGCGGCGGGTTCCTGCGGGCGCTGGAAGCTGGTCTCCAGCAGACGCTGGCGCTGGCGTATTTCGTTGACGGGATCAAGTTGCGGTGGCGTCACGCTTGTGCGTGGCTCGCGTGGTGCGGCATAGGTTTCGCTCTTCGTTTCCGGCGGGGCGCCAGCGGCCCGCTGGTCGCGCGGAAACTTCTGGCTCATCAACCCTTCGATGCGGGCTTCAAGGCCTTCAATGGTGCGATTGAGAGCATCAAGAGACGACCTGTCGCTTGGCTGTTGGGTTTTCGATCGCAATCCGTTCATGTTTTCGCTCGCTTCGCTTCCGCCCGCCGTGCCCGGTTATCTGTCGCGACGTTGCCTGTTTGGACACGCCGTCGCCGCAACATGCAGCAATTCTAGAGCCGGTATTTGCCCCCGTGGAGGAAAATGCGCCGATGAACGAAGCAGTTACCTCCATCGGGAGAATTCACGAAACGTGGTAAAGAAGTGGTTAACCAAGGTCGGAATTTTTTAACTTTTGCGATGCAGGCCGAGCCCCGGAGCGGTGCGGAGGACAATTACGCAAAAAGGGAGAGCGATAACCCCATGGAATTTATTTGACGTTTACGCGCACGTCAAATATTGTCATTCCATATCAGCCGGATTATCTCCGGCGCCCACGATGCGGAGGAACATCGGTAATGCCTGTTTACAAGGCCCCAGTTAAGGACACGCTTTTTATCCTGAATGACGTTCTCGGCCTGGAGCGGTATAACAACCTGCCCGGCTTCGAGGATGCGACGCCCGACATGATCGAGGCAATCACCGGCGAAGCGGCAAAGCTTGCCGAGGAACGGCTTTTCCCACTCAATCTTTCCGGTGACCAGCAGGGTTGCGAGCGCGCCGATGACGGTTCTGTCTCCGTGCCCGATGGTTTCAAGGAAGCCTATGACGCCTATTGCGAAGGCGGCTGGATCGGCCTTGCCGTTCCCCAGGAATTTGGCGGGCAGGGCCTGCCCTATACGCTGCATGCGGCGATCGGCGAGTATATGTCTTCCGCCAACCTGTCCTTGATGATGTATCCCGGCCTGACACAGGGCGCTATTGCCGCCATCCTCGTGCATGGCACGCAGGAACAGAAGCAAACCTATCTGCCGAATATGGTTGAAGGTACCTGGTCCGGCACCATGAACCTCACCGAACCCCATTGCGGCACCGATCTCGGTCTCCTGCGCACCAAGGCGGTGCCGCAGGGAGATGGCACTTACAAGATTTCCGGCCAGAAGATCTTCATCTCGGCTGGTGAACATTCCATGACCGATAATATCGTCCATCTGGTGCTCGCCCGCATCGAGGGCGCACCTGAAGGCACGAAGGGTATTTCGCTTTTCATCGTGCCGAAATTCCTGGTCAAGGAAGACGGCACGCCCGGTGAGCGCAACGGCGTCACCTGTGGTGCGATCGAGCACAAGATGGGTATTCACGGCAACGCCACCTGCGTCATGAATTACGATGATGCGACGGGTTATCTGCTCGGTGCGGAAAACAAGGGCCTTTCGGCCATGTTCGTGATGATGAACGAGGCGCGCCTCGGCGTCGGCCTGCAGGGGCTTTCCGTGGGCGAAATCGCCTATCAGAATGCGGTGGAATATGCCCGTGAGCGTATTCAGGGCCGTTCGCTTTCCGGCGCGAAATTCCCGGACAAAAAGGCCGATCCGATCATCGTGCACCCGGATATCCGCCGCACGCTGATGACCATCAAGGCCTATAACGAGGCTGGCCGCGCTTTCCTTTTGTGGACAGCGCTGCAATCGGACATCGCCCACCGCTCGACCGATGAGAAGGAGCGGCAGGCGGCAGACGACCTGCTCGGTCTCGTCACGCCGATCCTCAAGGGTGTTCTGACTGACAAGGGCTTCGACCACGCCGTGATGGCGCAGCAGGTGTTTGGCGGTCATGGCTACATCGAAGAACATGGCATGAGCCAATATGTCCGCGATGCGCGTATTACCATGATCTATGAGGGCGCTAACGGCATTCAGGCGCTTGATCTGGTGGGCCGCAAGCTCGGCATGAATGGCGGCCGCGCCGTCATGGCGCTGTTCAAGGAGATTGGCGATTTCTGCGAGGAAAACCGCGGCGATGAAAAGCTCAGCCTCTACACCAAGGGTTTGAAGAAGGGCTTGAACGACCTTCAGGCCGCAACCATGTGGTTCATGCAGCACGCCATGGCAAAGCCCGACAATGCCGGTGCCGGTTCGACCGACTACATGCATCTCTTCGGCATCGTGGTGCTGGGTTACATGCAGGCGCGCATGGCGAAAGCCGCCAGCGAAGCGCTTGCGGCAGGCAGCGCTTCGGATGAGGATTACCTCAAGACCAAGCTTGTCACGGCGAAGTTTTACATGGAGCGCATCATGCCGGAAACGGCGCTGCGCAAGGCCCGCATCGAAACCGGTGCGGACACCATGATGGAACTGGCCGCGGAAGCATTCTGAGACATCTGGCGTTTCTGACGCCACAGGGAGAGAGTTATGACCGACGTATTTATCTACGACCATGTCCGCACCCCGCGCGGACGCGGCAAGAAGGATGGCAGCCTGCATGAGGTGCCGTCCGTTCGCCTTGCCGCCAAGACGCTGGAAGCCATCCGCGACCGCAACGGGCTTGATACCTCTGCTGTCGATGACATCATCATGGGCTGCGTCGATCCTGTTATGGATGCCGGCGCGGTGATCCCGAAAGCCGCCGCTTTCGAGGCCGGTTATTCCAACAGGGCGCCGGGCATGCAGATCTCGCGCTTCTGCGCCTCTGGTCTGGACGCCATCAACTTCGCGGCGGGCAAGGTGAAGGCTGGGTCTGACGATATCGTCATCGCCGGCGGCGTGGAAAGCATGTCGCGCGTCGGTATGGGCATGTCGGGCGGCGCCTGGTACATGGACCCCTCGGTCAACTTTCCGGCCTTCTTCATGCCGCAGGGCGTGTCGGCCGATCTGATCGCCACGAAATATGGTTTTTCCCGTGACGATGTCGATGCCTATGCCGTCGAGAGCCAGAAGCGCGCCGCGCATGCCTGGGAAAAGGGCTATTTCAACAAATCGGTCATTCCGGTGAAGGACCAGAACGGCCTGACGATCCTTGACCGCGACGAGCACATGCGCCCCGGCACCGATATGCAGGCGCTGGCTTCGCTCAACCCGTCCTTCCAGATGCCCGGTGAAATGGGCGGCTTCGAAGCTGTCGGCATCATGGCGCATCCGGAAGTGGAGCGGATTAACTACGTCCATCACGCCGGCAACTCATCCGGCATCGTTGATGGTGCCGCCGCCGTGCTGGTTGGTTCGAAAGCGGGCGGCGAGGCAATGGGCGTGAAGCCGCGTGCCCGTATCAAGGCTTTCGCCAATATCGGCTCCGACCCGGCGCTGATGCTGACCGGCCCGGTTGACGTAACCGAAAAGCTGCTGAAAAAGACCGGCATGTCGCTTGCCGATATCGATCTCTTCGAACTCAACGAAGCCTTCGCCGCCGTGGTCCTGCGCTACATGCAGGCTTTCGACATCGATCACGACCGGATGAACGTCAATGGCGGCGCAATCGCCATGGGTCATCCGCTGGGTGCAACCGGCGCGATGATCCTCGGGACGGTGCTGGATGAGCTGGAACGGCGCGATCTGAACACCGCGCTCGTCACGCTTTGCATTGGTGCAGGCATGGGTACAGCAACCGTCATCGAGCGGGTTTAAGGCAGCGGCTACGGCCCGCTTCCGTCATCCTCGGGCTTGACCCGAGGATCTATCCCCGGTGCTTGGATCTTCGGATCAAGCCCGAGGATGACGAGGAAAGCGAAGCGGCCATTACGATTCAGGGAAGAGGAATCCCAAATGAGCACTTACACCAATTTCACCATCGAGACGGACGCAGACGGCATTGCCCTCGTCACCTGGGACATGCCGGAAAAGTCCATGAACGTCTTCACGTCAGAGGTGATGGACGAGTTGAACGCCATTCTCGACGCCACCGTCGCCGATAGCGCCGTCAAGGGCGTCGTCTTCACGTCGGGCAAAAGTACCTTTTCCGGCGGCGCCGATCTGTCGATGATCAAGTCGATGTTCTCCTTCTACAATGACGAGAAGATGAAGAACCCGGATCAGGCGGCAGCAAAGCTGTTCGAGCTGGTGGGCCGCATGACCGGCCTGTTCCGCAAGATCGAGACCAACGGCAAGCCCTGGGTTTCGGCCATCAACGGCACCTGCATGGGGGGCGCTTTCGAACTGTCACTCGCCTGCCACGGCCGCGTGGCCTCCAGCGCCAAGAGCCTCAAGATTGCACTGCCGGAAGTCAAGGTCGGCATCTTCCCGGGCGCTGGCGGCACGCAGCGCGTGCCGCGTCTGACGGACGCGCAATCCGCCTTGCAGATGATGACGACAGGCCAGTCGCTGACCGGTGCGCGCGCCAAGGCCATGGGGCTGGTGCACCAGGTAGTCGAGCCGGATCAGCTTGTCGCAACCGCAAAGCAGATGATCAAGGACGGCCTGAAGCCGGTCGCGCCGTGGGATGAAAAGGGCTTCAAGGCCCCCGGCGGCGGCATCTGGACGCCTGCGGCTGCCCAGCTGTGGCCCGCCGCTCCGGCGATCCTCCGCCGCGAAAGTGCCGGCAATTATCCGGCCGCACTCGCCATCCTCAAATGCGTTTATGAAGGGCTGCAATTGCCCTTCGATACGGCGCTGAAAGTAGAGCAGCGTTATTTCACCGAAATCCTTCGCTCGAAGGAAGCCTTCGGCATGATCCGCTCGCTGTTCATTTCCATGCAGGAGCTGGGCAAGGGCGCACGCCGCCCGGCCGGCCAGCCGAAGACGGAGTTCAAGAAGGTCGGCGTCGTCGGCGCGGGCTTCATGGGGGCGGCCGTCGCTTACGTCACCGCCGCAGCGGGTATTCCCGTCACGCTGGTGGATCGCGATCAGGAAGCCGCAGACAAGGGCAAGGGCCATTGCGAGGAAAGCGTCAAGGCCGCCATCGGCAAGGGCAGGCTGACGCAGGATGAAGGCAAGGCCCTGCTCGATCTCGTCACCCCAACGGCGGATTACACTGCATTATCTGATGCGGATCTCGTCATCGAAGCCGTCTTTGAAGACCGCGACGTGAAGAAAGCCGTCATCGAAGCCGTGGAAGCCGTTCTGCCCGAAGGCGCAATCTTTGCCTCCAACACGTCCACCTTGCCAATCACGGGGCTGGCAAAGAACTCCAGGCGTCCGACCGATTTCATCGGCATCCACTTCTTCTCGCCGGTCGAGAAGATGATGCTGACGGAAGTCATCTTGGGCAAGGAAACCGGCGACAAGGCGCTTGCCGTCGCACTTGATTATGTGGCCAAGATCAAGAAGACCCCGATCGTCGTCAACGACACCCGCGGCTTCTTCGTCAATCGCTGCGTGCTGCGTTACATGGCCGAAAGCTACGACATGCTGATCGAAGGCGTGCCGCCCGCAATGATCGAAAATGCCGCGAAATTCGCCGGCATGCCGGTGGGCCCCTTGGCGCTAAACGACGAAGTGGCGATCGATCTTTCCTACAAGATCCTGAAAGCCACCGTCGCCGATCTCGGCGAAAAGGCGGTCGATCCGCGCCATATGGAGCTGGTGAAGAAGCTGGTGGAAGGCGAGGGCCGCTTTGGCCGTAAGAACGCCAAGGGCTTTTACGACTACCCGCCAAAGCCCGCCAAGAAGTCCCTCTGGCCTGGCCTGAAGGACCTCTATCCGCAGCAGAAGCCTGAAGACGTGGATATGGAGGTGCTGAAGCAGCGCTTCCTCGTCACCGTGGCGCTGGAAGCCGCCCGCACGGTGGAAGAGGGCATCGTCACCGATCCGCGTGAGGCGGATGTCGGTTCCATCCTCGGTTTCGGCTTCGCGCCCTATACCGGAGGCGCGCTGTCCTACATTGACGGCATGGGCGTGAAGAGCTTCGTGGCGCTCGCCGAAAAGCTCAGCGAGACATACGGACCGCGCTTCCAGCCAACGCCGCTGCTGAAGGATATGGCCGCCAAGGGCGAGACCTTCTACGGTCGCTTCGATCCCTATGCCAGCGCCGCGAAGGCGGCCTGAGGCTCCAGCGAGATGATTGAACAGGCCCTTCGGGGCCTGTTTTATTATGCCTGTCTACCCGCTTTCCATGCATCCTTTGCCGGGCTGAGGCGTTGAAAAGGCTGACCGGGCAAAAGCGCCCGCCGCCGCAATTCAGCACGCCTCAGGAGACAGCGATGAAAGCACCACTGCGATCCCACGGTTTCGATAAGCCATCAGACCTGGACGACGAGTTGGCCGAACTGGACGAAGAGGCGGAAGCTGTGGCCGCCGAAGAGACGGTGGAAAAAACCGCAGCCAGGAGGACACCTGCCGCCAATACCATCGACCCGGCGCTGCGTGCCGAACTGGACGAGCTTCGCCAACAGGTCGAAAAGATCCGGCGTGATGTCAAGCGGCTTGAGGCGGCCGAGATGTCCCGCCACAGGCCCGCACAGGCCCACCATGAGCGCGACCGCGAGAACTCCCGCCTGATGACGGTCGTGCGCTCCGTAGCCGTCACCTCGCTTGCAAGCCGCATCTTTGCGTCTTCGCCCGTCATGGCGGCGCTGGTAGCCGTGGTGCCTCTCGCGCTTGGTTTCGCAGCACGGCGCCGCGAAGGGGTATAGCCCCACCTGCCATGCTGCGCCCGCCACCGGCCGGGATAGGTCCCTCGCAAACATGACGCGGGCAAATGCGCTCTGGCATCAGGAGGCCATACAATGAGTTTTGCTGCGTGAACCGGCCTTCGCCCTGCGCTCTTTCCAGCCATCCACAGGCGCCGTGAAAAAACTGTCAAAAAACTTCGGAAGGGCGCTTGCCATGTTCGAACAAGATGTTATAACCCCGCTCACTTTCGGGGCGCAAACGACCCCGACCGCGAAAAGCGGAGGTTCTTCAAGGACCTGAAGTGCCCGGATAGCTCAGTTGGTAGAGCAGCGGATTGAAAATCCGCGTGTCGGTGGTTCAAATCCGCCTCCGGGCACCATTCTAAGCCTTTGGTGTTGCTGTCTTTTTCCATCATTTGCCGCTTTCCGTTCTGCATCAGTTTGACAAACTTTTTCTCAAAGTTTGACAACTTTCGTTTTTCGTTTGTTCAGTTCGGCCTCAAAATCAGCCACCGCGCTCTGCGCCTGTTTCGACCTGTCGGCGCGGCGGGAATAGTGCTTTGCCATCGCTTCGGTGGCATGGCCCAAGACGAGGGCAATACTCGCGTTATCGCGGCCCATCTCCGCAAGGATCGTCCCTACTGTGTGACGAAGCCCCTTGAGAGTTAGTCCAGGCTGAACAGCGCCAGCCTCTTCGAGCTTCTTCTTGATCCGGTCCCAATTTGTGCTGAAACCGTTGTACGTCCAAGGTTGGCCCCGGCTGCTGGCGCAGAGGGTAATGGCGTTATGGATGGGTGAAGCGTCCAACGCTTCATTGACTGGCGCAAACAAAGGAAGATAGACCGGTTGGCCGGTCTTGTTGCGGCGGGTGTCGATGCCCGCGTTTGAAATAGCCGTCTTAGGCAGCGCCAAAGCGTCCTGCGGATCAAGGCCGTAGAACATCATAAGGCTGAACGGCAGAAGCATATGAGGCGGCAGGGCCGCCAACACGACCTCGCGCTCCGCATCCGTCCAAGGCCGGTTCGCGTCTGGAAGGTCTTTTGGGCGCTCCGCTAGGCTGACGTGTTCAACCGGGTTTTCTTTCACGTACTCGTATTCCATGCCCCATGCGAAGATGATGGAGAGGACAGAACGGACGTAGTTTGCGAAGCGAAACTTATGCTGCTGTTCGGCCTGATCGCGGATTTTTGCAACACGCCCCCGCGTGAACCAGTCAAGGGGCTGGTCTTCAATGGGCTGAAGCCAGTCGAAAACCTTCTGGTAGTCCGACTGCGTGCGGGTTGCGCGCTTCTGAAACTTCGGGCTGGCGCGATACTTTTTGATGAGCATGCCAAGGGTTCCCGGCTTCGCTGCCTTCACCTCATAGAGCTTATTGATGCGATGCACTTCCATATCGAATGCGAGGCTATAGACCTCGAATTTCTGGCAGTCGACTTTGTGGCCGGTCGCGCGATGATAAGCGCGCCAACGAAACGGAGCTTTGTTGTCGCGCTGGATTTTCCAACCGGTGTATTTATTTACCCGCTTTTCGCGTGCCTTCGTCATGCGCGTCTTCCAAGTTTGCCAATCACGTCTTCATCGCTGGCGTGCGCGCTGTCTTTCAGGCCATCAAGGTAGCTGTCTAAATCGCGCATGTCGTAGACTTTGACGCCCGACGGAAATTGAACCGGAGCAATTCCACAGTCGATTGGAAACCGTTTCGCGGTCACGCCGCAGTAGTCTGCGGCCTCCGTGAGCGTCAGCATACGACGAGGCGCGACCCTGATATTTAACGTTGTGCCAGCCATCCGAATGTACCTTGGATCTAGAGTTGTGGCGGACCCCAAAATCGCGGGGGCCGCCGTAGTGGGCCGGGAAGGAACCGCCCGACCTCGAAACTTGACTAGCCGGACGCCTTCGAAAGGCGGCTAGCGACTTCGTTAATGGAGGCGGCATTGCCGGCAGCGACGCTGATACCGAGAGGTTCAAGGGCCTCGCGCACAAGGCGGTCGATTTTCACGACGATGAAGCTTCCGTCTGGGATGGCATTGACGTCGACCTGCGTACCAAGCTCGGGTCCGATGACATCACCGTTCGAACGAACGACGATAAAGGCCGGACGGTTCGAAGTGACGTAAGGAGAAGGGAAGGTGAAAATCTGCCGCACCTGATCCATCACTTTACGCAGCAAAGAGGCGGGAAACCCGTACTCCACTAGACGAACAGCCAAACCGAGCATCAAAACGTCGCGCGAGGAGTAAAGACGCCATGCCGTGCCATCGCGAACCTTGTCTGCGTCAAGTGCGATCTGGCCGCGATACTGCCAATTCTGGATCAGTGGCGAGTTGACGCTGAGGGCTTTCAGGACCTTTGCACGTTGATGCGTGGGGGTGATAAACTCGGCTGTCAGGAGCAACAAGCGCTCCTTTTCTTCTTGGCTTCGCGCCAGAGCCTCACGCGCGTGGGCATCAAGAATGGCTTGCTCTTCGGGTGTGCGGATTTTTTTCATGCTAATTCCTCAAATTGCGATGCTGCAAAATGTCACTCGATGAATGGGTTTGCAACAATAAATATTCATTGATCGGAATTGGCGGCAAGCGAATGCAGAAGGTCAGCAACTTCTCTAAGGTCGTCAAGCAGGTCCTCGAGCGAGGTTTCCACCCCACTTGAAAGCGCCAGAACTTCGTTGGACGCGAAACCAAGAACCTTACGGTCGGCATCTCCTGCGTAATAGTACCCTGGCCTGTCGTTCATCTTCCGGGGTGTGAAGAGGATATCGCTAACGGCAGAATCGGTGACGGTGGCAAGGCAGTTCAGCTTATGTAGGTCGAATTGCAAATCATCGGCCTTGCTGATCAGCGAACGAATTCGTTCGACAGCGCTTGCGCTGGCTGTGGTTTTGGTATTATATTTCATTCGCTTAATGCACCTTTCCTTAAAGGTTGAAAAAGCCGACGCTGGTTCCTAGGCCGCTGCGTCGGCTTTTTGCATTTCTGGTTGCGCGTATGCGCGGCTCAGTTGGAAAACAATTTCTGCATTCATGGATCTGTTGTTACGGTCGGCTTCGCTCCGAATGCGGTCCCGCATTCCGTCAGGCAAGCGCAAAGGAAATTTATCGCTTTCGCGGCCAGTCTTCATATTTCCGACTCCGATAGGACTACGGTGATATTACTATTACGGTAGTCCTATTGACGTCAAGCGAATAATATCACAGTGGTCCTATAGGGGTGTCGATATGAAGCAAAATATTGGACGTGGATCAGATCAATTCAATTTGCGGTTTCCAGACGGAATGCGTGAACGCATTGCGCGTGAAGCTGAGAAATCCGGGCGGTCGATGAATACCGAGATCGTCTCTCGGCTGGAGTTCACACTCGATTCGCACGTTGCGGACGAAAAAGAACTGCGCTCTCTTGTCAATCAGGTTGAAGAGTACAAGCGCCTGCTGATCGAAAAAATTAATAACCAGAAGGGGCAGACGGCGCTATTCAAGTCGGCGTGCCACCATATCTTGAGCTACGGTGATGATATTCCGCCCGAGCTTATCAAATTCGCAGAAGAGATGCTTTCCATCTACAGCGTAGAAGCCAGTGATATCGCAGCAGATGTCGAAAAAAGCTGAGACCCGTTCCCCAATGAAACGGGTTTGAGGATACAAGGTATGGCCGACTACAGAGAAATATCACAAGAGTACGCCCGGCAGGGAATAAATGCCGCATTTCTTCTGAATGGCGGGGCTGCGGTGGCGCTGCTCTCGCAAACTGCAGAATTAATCAAATTAAATCTCACAGCGATTGTTTCTCAAGCAATGCTCATATGGGCTGTGGGCACCATCTTTGCTGCACTGACTTGGGTCATAGCGTTTGGGTCTACGCGCTACGTCGACAAATCGGAGCGGGAGCATTCCGCTGATCACCTTGCTACGTCAGATATACTGATGGTCGTAGGTTTGGTACTGATCATATTTTCGCTGGTGACGTTCGCTTGGGGCTGCGTGGCCCTGGCATCAGGAATCCACAGCATCTTGTGAAATCCCTTTCCAGTCTGAAAGGGTTTTTCGAGCCGCAAACTTTAACTGTTCCCAATGGAAACCGTTTTGAAGTTTCGCAAAATTTGCGAACTTCTTTAAAAGAGGCAATCAACGAAGATGCTGAGGTCGTAGGGCATGGAGACGGAGAAAGAGTATGAACAGCGCTTAAAATCCGCTGAGAGGCAACACGACTGGCGAAAGAAGGGATTGGAAATTCACGCCACGCAGCTCCAGTCTTTTGCTGGGATGGCCATGAAAGCTCCTGCTTTGGTGTCGGCTGGTGGCGTGGCTGCCGCCCTTGGCTTCTACAGCGCCAACTACAACCGACTGAAATTGATTCCCACGGCATTAGACGACTTCAACGCTGTTTTGGTTTGGTTGTTTATGTCTCTGTTGTTTACCTTAGTTGCTCCGGGCGCAGCATACTTTTCTCAATTGTTTTACTCAGCGGCAATCGCCTCTGAGGAGCATTTCTATGATCGTCCCTTCGTTCGCGACACCAAACGATCGAGACGGTTTTCATTGGCTGGTGATGTCGCTCGGTGGATCGCTGTAGGTCTTACAGCTGGATCAGCCGCGTGCATTGTGGTGGGGGGAATAGACTTTTTGCAACTGGTGGCAAAGGTCTAAATCCAATCCGAATATGCGGCTTCAAGGCTGGTTCTCATCTCCCGCCCGATCCGCTCCAAAACGTACTCGGCTATGTCCTGCGGGTTAGACGCGCCGTTGATGTTGATCACGGGGCTAACAGTGACGTCAAAGGTGTTCCCGCCTCGTGACGCCATGGGAGACTGTGAACCTCGCGCCGCCGCCCGATATGCCGCGTTCGGGGAGACCATCCCGGATCGTCCAGGAGAAAACAGCTCCGGCCCTTTCTCGCCCACAAGATAGGTTCCGCCTGCTCGGACAGGCCCGCCACGTGCGCGCGCGCCGTCAACAGCCGGTTCTTCGCCACCGCCGCCGAGAAACTTAGGCCAGCGGATGGACCCGGTAAGGTCGATATTGCCCACAGCGGCAACGATGCGACTTGGGATCGTCTTCACCCATTCGATGAATGAGTCGAACTGTGAAACCATGCCGTCCCAAAGCTTCTGGATCATAGCCACGCCGGCATTGTAGAGCGCGAGGTGACCGGCAACGAATTGCTCAATGATCCGGTTCGTCATGTTGCGGGCGTTGTTGCTGATCGCTTCCGTCTGGTCAGCTCCAAGAATTTCGCGGTCGAACAACCCGGAAAACATCTGCCCAAGCTGCGAAAACTTCTCGCCCACCCATCCGGCGGCGCTGCTGATCGCTTCCAGCGCCGGGGCCATCTGGTCAAGATAGGGCTGCAAGCGCTGGATAACGGGTGCAAGCCGGTCGCCAATTGCTGCCGCCACCCCTGACAGGGTGGCCGTGATCCGGTCCCAATACTTGTAGATCGTGGCCCCCGCCGCACCGACTGCCGCCGCGCCGAGCGCAATACCGAGCCAGACCGGCGCGGAGATCGCCGCCAGCGCCGCGCCCACGCCTGTCAACGCGCCAGTGATGGCGGTGAAGACGCCCGCCACACTGCCGAGACCGATAAGCGCATTGATTACTCCGCCCATCATGAAGAGGCCAGCAAACCGCGCCGCCGTGGCTGCGATGCGGAAGGCGACGATTGCCGCCGTGGTAGCGGTGATGGCCGAAGTCAGGCCCGGATATTCGCGGGCAAGCTGGCTGATACTCGTCACCATAGGCCCAAGACGTCCAAGGGTGCGGTTCACGGTAGGCAAGAGCGCATCGCCGACACTTATAGCCAGATCGGTCACGCGGTTTTTGAAGATTTGCAGGCCGAACGCCGTGCGCTGCGAGGCGGTGTCGAACTCCTTTGAAGCCGATCCGGCATATTTGCTCTTGTCAGCAATCAGGTCCAGTACCTGCGCAAGCAGATCGCCGTTCGAAATCAGTGGCCCGAGCGCGCGCGCCTCGTCTCCAAACAGGTCAGAGATAGCCGCTGCGCGGACGGAAGCAGGCAAGCTGTTGATGCGGGCCAGCACGTCTTGAAGCGTACCGACCGCATCTTTCTGCATCGACTGCGCCACGCCTTTCGCGGACAGCTTGAGCTTTTTGAACACGGCCACTTGCCGCGCCGTGGCGCTTTCGCCCTTCGTCAGCGCCCGCCCGACATTCAAGAGACTGGTACTTGCCACTTCCGCCTCGAAGCCCGCGCCGGTCATCGCTGCGCCGATTGCGGCCACCTGCTCCGCCGTCATGCCGAACTGGCTTGCCATCGGTGCCACGCGGCGCACAACATCAAGGATTTGCGGGGCGCTGGCGGCGCTGTTGTTACCAAGGTGGTTGATTGCGTCGGCAAGCGAGGCGGTGTCATCCAGCGACAGCCCCAAAGCCGTTTTGAGCTTGGCCAGCGCTTCGCCGGTCTGTCCTGCCCCGATATCCCATGCCACGCCGACCTTAGCGGCGATTTCCGCGAACTTCGCCAACTCGTTTCGAGCGATGCCGGATTGACCGGCCGCAGCGACGATTTCAGCAATGCCGGTTGCGGCCATCGGGATATTCAGCGACATTTTTCGGATGTCGTCGCCCATCTGCCGGAATGATGCTGCGGTGTCGAAATCCACCACCTTGCGGATATCCGACATGGCACTTTCGAATTCCACCGCCGCAGAGACCGGCGCGGACAGCCCTTTCCAGAGCGCGTAACCCGCGCCAACCGCATCAAGCATTTCGCCCCGCATAGCGGAGAGCTGCTGTGCGTTTCGCGTGGATTGCGCGGTCATCCTTTCTAACGTCGTGGCCAGGCCACGCGCTGGACCGGTCAGGCGATCCACAAGGCTGACGACCAGTTTTGATTCCAAAACACCCATTAACTCGTTCCGTTCTTGCGCTTCACGTGGCGGATAGCCGCTTCGTAATAGGCGATGGTTTTTTCTGGCGGAAACGCCTCCACCATAGGCAGAGGCGTGGACGTTTCAGCAGCGACGATGGTTATGATGTCGATCCATTCGGCGCTTTGCGGGAGTTTCCCAAGAGCGGAGCCACGAGCGTCTCGATTTCGTGGAAGTCGTCCAGCTCGATCTGGCGGAAAGCCGGCAGCGGGATCTCTGCTATGGAGGAAAGCATGGCAAGGCTTTTTCCCATGTCACCCTTGAATTCATCCATGACCAGCAAATCGCCCGTGCGGGGCTTACGGAAGGTCAGTTCGGTGTAGGTTTCGCCGCCGTGGCTGACGGGAGTTTTAAGGGTGTATCTGACGCTCATTATTCGTCGCCTTTCATCATGGCTTTAAGGGTGTGGGCGGTAATGCCGGGTTTCTTTTCCGTGGTTGCCAGCAGTTCCAAGAACTGGTCCCGCAAGCCGGTTAGGCCGGGAAAACAGCAAATGTGTTCGTCGGTCATTTCGCCCACAGTCATTTCGTCAATCGGATCGGGGCAGAGTTGTTTTTCGGGCATAAAAAGCTTTCGCTGCAGTGGAGAAAGATTAGAGAGCCTCGCGAACCTTGACCCGACATCGTGCATCTGGGCGCAGGGAGGTTCGCTTTTCGTTGTTGGCCTAGCTCCGTCGGCCTCATGTCTTGGCGCCCAAAATTAGGTAAAGGGTGGCGCGGCCTGCTTATTTGATCTTGAGGCGGACAAGAAGCGACGGACGTGTGCAGAGCGGCAGCACGTTCGATTCCGTATGGATTTCGCGGCCCTTGTCGTGGGGCAGTTCTTCGGTGGAAACGAAAACCTTGGTTTCAGGGTCGGGGCTGCGGTTTGCGCCGCTCATCGTGTCCGGCGGCGCGATATAGCGTTTGAAGAACGGTGTTCCGAGCGGGACGACAATAGCTTCATCGGTAGGGACAGCATCACGCGCCACAAGCGTGCCGTTCGACTGACGGACATGGAACTGCTCGTCAATGCGCTCCAGCGTCAGGCCGCCAAACTCGAAGATATCCTGAATGTCATCACGCCCCGGATTGGCGGTGTCGCCCTTATAGGCGCGCATTTCTTCCAGCACATTCGGATGATTAACGTACTTGTCGAAGAAATCCGCTCCGGCGAGGACGCGAAGGCCGGTTGCGGGCGTTCCGCGCAACTCGCGCCGAACGTAAGCTTTCACCTGCCTGTTGAGCGGTGCAATGCGGGTCGCCGCGGCTTCCAGATCGTATTCGACGCTGTGTTCCACAAGGTCGAATTTGTCATACACGTTCAGAAGCTGCCGCCCGTCGCCGTCCAACACGATACCGTTGAGCGCACCCCAATCGAGATGAAAATGCGTAAAATCGTGCTTGGCGCGCAGAACGGCAAGGCGATCATTATAAACATCCTCAAGGTTCGCCATGATCACGTCGCCCTCACCCCAAACGGTAAGGTTCTGGATATCGGCCGGCGTAATGGCGTCATCGAGCGGAAAATGCGGAATGTCGAAAGAAATGGCGTTTTTGTTGTCACCGCGCATGTTGAGATTTGACTCGCCGCCGCGCTCGCGGGCCGGGATAACGGTCAGCTCCTGTTCAGAAACACCAAGCCGCACATAGGTGGTGTGGATTGGCGTATCGGTGAAAATACCAAGCTGCGCCGGACGCCCGGTCACATAGGGCGGAATATTGATGCTGTCGGTCAGCCGTTGGTCGGCAAATTCTGGAGCGTTCAGATAGTCAAGAGCGGTCGTCAATGGATTATACTCCCCTGCGTGCGATAATGCCGAGTGCGGCAAGCTGGTCGATTGCGATTTTCTGCTGCGCGGCGGTGATACCGGCAGGCCAGGTGAGGCTTTGCAAAACCACCTGCGCGCGGCGCTTGAGGGTCACAACCTCGATATCAGCGGCGCTAGCGTCGGCGTTTTGCAAGATGATGGCGGCGGCGATCTGCGTGCCGTCATTGGCGGCAGTGTCGAGCTGCTTGAATTTGCCGGTATTGGTGACTTTGCCCAACACCGCGCCGCAAATCACCTTGCCCGACTGGGCAAGCGTGTCGGTGTCGCGCGAAAAGCGATTTTTGCCCTCGTCCTTGACGACATCACTTTCCGTTTTGTAGCTGATTTTCTGCATGGTCTTTCCTTAGAGGGTTGCCGGTCGGCGGTTACTTGATGCCGTGGCGGCGTTTCATGTTGGCGGTCAGATCGGCCCGCTTGGGAGGCTCGCGACCGGGTGCAAGGCCCGTATTGTTGAGGCCCTGCGCGTTCATCATCCGGCGCGGCGGGACGTATTCTTGTTCATGCTGCGGCGTCTCCGACCCTCCCACCGTGCGGGGCGAGACCTGCATAAGTTTAACGGCGTCTTCCGCACTCATTTCGGTGTTGAAGGCCAGATGCTCGGCAAGAGACGTGCGGCCTTCCGCTTCGTCGGATTTCAGAATGGCTTTAAGGCGCTGGGTAGCCACGGCGACGGCTTCATTTTGCGGCATGGGTTTTTCCTTGGCTCTTTGCGGGCTGCTGGCACCCCATTTTTGAGAAGCCGCCAGCGCCACCAGCTTTTCAGGCGCTTTGCGGAATTTGCTGTAATCGAAGGCCGCGACCATTGCCGCCGCCTTGCCACTCTCCGCGTCGGCAAAACCGGCCTCAATCGCCTGTTCCGGCGTGAACCACGTCTCGTCCTTCATGATTTCGCGGCAGGCGCTTTCGCTCTTGCCCGACTTGGCCGAGTAGACGCGGGCATAGGACGTTGCCAACACTTCCAACGCCTCAATCGTCTTGTTATGGTCCTGAGAATTGCCGAAGGTGAAGCCGCTCGGATCGTGGATCATCATCACCGAACCCGCCGCCATGGTGACTTTTTTGCCTGCCATGGCGATCAGCGAGGCGGCAGAAGCGGCAATGCCTTCAACGAGGATATCGACTCGACCGGAGCGGGATTTCAGGAGCGCGTAAATCGCGGCACCTTCGGTGGCGACACCGCCTCCCGAATTTATGGCAACCGTCACGGCCTGGTTTTCCGCAAAGCCCGCCAGCGCATAAAAAACGTCCGTGGCGTTAAAACCGTCTTCGAAAGAGTCTTCACCGCCGCCAACAAAACCGGTTAGGCGGATTGTGTTTTTGTCAATGATGGTGCTCACTGCAATTCTCCCGATGTGAGGACGGCGCGCGGATCGGCATCGATCCGGCGAAGGACATCGAAACCGCTTTTTTCGGCGGCGCGGATCATGGCCTCTTCGGCAAATTCAAGATCGAGGACTGCCTTTTCCGCCTTCGCCAGTTCGCTGGCGCGCTCGGCGTCGGAATAGCTGGTGGCGGAACCGTAACTTTCGGAAATCGCCGTGCTGATCTGGTCACGCAACGCCGTCACCGTGGCCGAAGCCACCACGTCCGGCGGCACGGTCGTAACCGGCGCGCGATAGCCGGCTGCGATGAAGCGGAGCGCAAAATTCTTCACGGTGGACGCCGACGATACCGACGCCAGCCAGCTATCCAGACGGTCCAAGGCCACATCGCGGGAGACAGGCGCTTGTAGGATTTTCGTCACCGTGTAGCGAGCAACAACATTCTGCTGGCGGATCTCTTCCAGTGCCGTCATGAGCGCCATTCCGCCGGAGCGTGAAGCTTTCAAAAGCTGCTGGATGCTTGGTGTGCTCATCGGGCGTCTCCGGTCTGTTGTGCATGGGCGGCGGCATAGGCTTCGCAGGTCTTGCGCAGCTTCTTTGCGGCGTGAGCGCGCTCCTGAAGGATTTCGATTTCGCCTTCTTTGTCTTCGATGCGCTTGTTCAATTCGGCCTGCTTTTCCTGAAGCTCTTCGATCAGGCCGCGGGCGTCAGTGCGATCTGGTTTCACACGGCGCTGTTCTGCCAAAATCTGGCGGCGGAACTCGTTGGCGACGTCCATGTCGGCGTGCAGCGCGGCGCGGGCATGTTCCAACGCCGCATCTTCGCGGGCGCATGCTGTGCGCAAAACCGTCAGGCGGTTGGGGTCGATGGTCATATGCAGTGATTTCCCTGTTGTTGTTCGCAAGGTCGATGACGGCACAAGGAATTCAAAGACCCTCTTGAATTCCTTGTTCGAGGATTTGCCGCAGGCGGTCGGTTTGCGGCATGCGCGTGCCGCTGTTGAGGACGCGCCAGAAGGTCGCCGCCGGTTCGGTGGACGGCGCGGCAATGGCATTGCGGTCGCGCTTCCAGCGTCCCGCCTCATAGGTTTCGAAGGAGCGGCGCATGCGGCGGCTTGCGACACTGGCGGGAAGGTCGCACCACTCAATATGCTGGTCGCGTAACCGGCGCAGCATGTCGTCACGGCGTGCGTTTCTCGCAGCATTGCTGGTGGTGATGCCCCCATGGCGGCGCGTACCGAAAGACTGATCGAGCGAAACTTCTCCAGCTGTCTCCACGAAAGGCGTCAGGCCTTGGATCAAGAAGATTTCGAGGTGGTAGGGAAGCTTTTGTCCAGAGGCCAGGTAGCGTGTCACCTGTCCCAGTAGTCGCAACGTCACAACAGGGTCATTGCAGGGTTTGGTCATTGTTCCCATCCGTGCAACCGTGCGTGTATCGTGCGTGTATCCGTGTACCGCTTTCGAGAAGTGCAACTAGTGAAATCCCGCAGTACCCCGGTCCCGTATGTTGATTTATTCCGGGATACGGTCCCTAAATGGGGGAGGTGGTCACACATGAGCGGCCTCCATTTCGCGATGACGGGTTTCCAGTTCACGAAACCAGACGAGTTGCTTGACGGTCATGGTGAAGTGATCGCCGTGTAGTTCGGCGCGGCCTACCATGTTCCCCACAAAAGTGCGTTCACGGTCATGAAGGAAAGCGGCATCGAGCAACTTGCGCCCGGCCTCAATGATGTAGGCCGCAGAGACAGGCGAGCGGGCCGGTCCTGCCTGCGGCCCTGGTTCCCGCTCCCGATAAACTACCCTCTCGACAACGCGCGGCGGCTTGTCGATCAGAGCCACCAGATCGTGCAGGCAAGCGCCACCGCTTTCCAGCGTTCGCATGATCGCGGCCACGGTCGCGACAACCTCGCCAGCATGGTCACTGGCCAGCATGGGCAAGAGCTTCCGCAGTTTCGTGATTGTATTCCTATCGAGGTCGGCCATCGGTCCAGCCTCTAGCCATGCGATGCGGTGGAAGCTCGCCACCAGCCCGTGCGGTTCATGCCCGGCTGCGGTTGCCGTTGGTCAGGCCGATTTGAGGGATTTCGAGCGGAAGCCGCATACCCCCTCTCAAAAGCCGTTTTCTCCTTTTCGGCAGTCTCGAAGAGAGAGGTTTTTACCTTACTCACTGAAGTGTTCAAACCTTTGAACCCTATCGCCCGGATGATCCAGCTGCCCCACGACTTCGAAATGATCTTGATGATGTTCGTAAGGTTCTTGCCGAAGGTCTGCGGACGCTCGCGAACCGAGATATGCTCCAAGCCCTTCGAGCGCGCCTTGCGGATGGCGTTTTGTACCGAAGTCCGACCGACACCAGCCACGCGGGCGATTTCGTCAAGGCAAAGGTCGCAGAAGCCTTTCTTGCGGCAACGATCTGCAATGACAGCGAGCGCGGCGCGTTCGGCCTCAGAGTAGCAGGCGCGGATTTCGGGTGGCATGTTGCCACCGCTCGCCCATTTCCGGCGGCGCTGTATTTCTTTGGAACGTTCTTCGCTGGTCACGCGCTTGCGGCGCGCCTGCTGCACCACGCGGTCAGCCGCGCGGGCCGATGCCTGTTTCTCGTAGACCTTAGACGCGGGCTTCGTTCCCGCGCCTGTTGCAAAGTAATCATCGTTGGCGCGAGGGGAGCGGCAAACGATGCGTGTGCGAAGGAGCGCGGCGGAGGGCTGATAATTCGTCATTCGCCTGCCCCCGGCTTGGAAAGGGAACGAGCAAGCTTCGCGGCGTCCGCCGCCTCCATGACCGTCAAGGCAAAACGACGACGGATCGTTACGACCGGATGTAACGTCATTGGGTTGAGGCTAAGCCACAGCGCAGCCTCTCTTACGCGGGCTTGGACGGTGTCCAAAGTGTTTGACAAGTTCCCGCTAAGTGCTTGACTTTCGATAGCGGGTTTGACAAAAATTTCGGCATAAGGTGCTGTTTTCGGCTCGACAGGCGCGGCTTGAAAATCCGCGTGTCGGTGGTTCAAATCCGCCTCCGGGCACCATTAAATCTCCAGATTGATAAATTTATATAGGTGCGTGTTCGTACCGATCCGACCTAATCTTGTGGGATTCAACGATAGCCATAATGGCAATAAACATTTGCCTCGTGGGCGGGTAGGCGAAAAACCTCGTAAATACGTTTTTTGGGTGAGTGTATTTCGTCCGCTAACATTATCCCAAAACTATCAGATGCTTGGCAGATTCTTAACCCCTGCTTAATGGATTTTTTGCCCAGCTTGGCGATTTGCCATTCCTGTGACCGTTCGGCGTGAAATGCTCGTGACAACAAAATTGATCGCCGTTTTCTTGGGAGTGCCGCAGCCCATCTTTTGAGCTCCGGCAAAGTTGCAATTACTGTCGTAAACAGTTCTCCCTACGATGGAGCCTTTGATATGGATGGGGCTGCTGAACGCAGTAGTTTTGCTAGACCGGTTGCGTACCCGTTTCAGTTTCCGACTATCCGGGATACGCACACATAAAACGAAAGATGACGGCACCTCTGCGCTAGATGAGAATGACGAGGTTGTAACATACGTTTTTCATCGTAAAGGGAGGCCAGCCCGCAAATGGATCATACTGTAATTCCATCTTCTTTACCGCCCGGCGTCATATATTTCGGTGACTTCCTTTCGCCGCAAGAGGAAGCTGCCACCGCAACCATATTGGATGCCGGTGGGTGGAGCACGGAACTGAAGCGTCGTGTGCAGCATTTCGGTTATCGGTATGACTATAAAGCCCGCGCAGTTGCGCCGGATGCCTATCTCGGGCCTTTGCCGCCATGGCTGGGCGTGTTCGCCAGAAGATTAGTGAGGAACGGCCACTGCGAGAACTTGCCTGATCAGGTTATCGCGAACGAATACTTTCCAGGGCAGGGGATCAGCGCGCATGTCGATTGTGTCCCCTGTTTCGACGATACAATCGTGTCGATAAGCCTTCTATCCGCTTGCGAGATGGTTTTCCGCGATTTGCGCGGATCCGGCACATGTGGCGTTGTGCTTCAGCCCCGCTCAGGTGTCCTGCTCATGGACTCCGGGCGTTATCATTGGACTCACGAAATTCCGGCTCGCAAATCGGATATTGTGAACGGGGTGAAGACCGTTCGAAGCAGGAGGATTTCCCTGACTTTTCGTAAAGTCATTGCTTCAACGCGCACCTAAGCAATTACAAATGCTCCCGGTTATCCGAATTCTGCTCCGCCCGGTCCCGATAAAGCGCGGCCCGCCCCAGCAGCATCAGGGAAACCGGCGTCGTCACCGTCATGAAAATGCCGATGAAGATTTCGTGGAAAGCGAAGCGGCCGCCGGAGACGGAGAAATAGATGATGGAGGCCATGACGATGCCGCCGGTCCCCCAGCTGGTGCCGAGTGTGGGCGCATGCAGGCGTTCATAGAAGCTGTTGAGCTTGGCAAAGCCGATAGTGCCGATCAGCGTCAGGGAGGCGCCGAGGAGGACGAAGAAAGCCACGGCGATGGCGGCCCAGAGCGGAAATTCTGCGGCGTTGCTCATTCTATGACCTCCCCGCGCATCAGGAATTTGGAAAGGGCGACGGTGGACACGAAGCCCAGGATGGCGATCAGCAGCGATGCCTCGAAATAGATATCGTTGCCGGTGCGCAGGCCGAAGGTCAGCAGTAGCAGCATGGCGTTGACATAGAGCGTATCCATGCCGAGCACCCGGTCCTGCGCGCGCGGGCCAATGGCGATGCGATAGACCGAAATCGTCATGGCAATGGCCAGCATCAGCTGCGCCAGCGAAAAGGACCAGAAAAGGATAATCGAACTCATTCGAATATCTCCATCAGCAGTTTTTCATATCGGTTCTTGATGAGGCTTATCCACGCGGCCTCGTCCACGTCGTCGAGGACGTGGAGCAGGAGCGTGCCCTGACTGGAATTATATTCAAGCCAGGCGCTTCCCGGCGTCGAGGTGAGGATTGTCGCCAGAACGGCCAGCGCCATGGGATCGCGTATATCGAGCGGCACGGCCAGAAAACCCGATTTGCGGTCCCTTTCGCGCCTGAACAGAATGATCTTCGCGACCGAGAGATTGGACCTGACGATATCGTAAAGCACGATAAGGATCAGCTGCACCAGCCGATGCCAGTTGCGGATGCGGGGTTTTGCCGGCCTCAGCGACGCCATCGCCCAGGAAGCGATGAGCGCCACCGCAGTTCCGAGCAGCAGATGCCCCGGCGAGAAACTGTTGATCGTCATCCAGAAGAAGATCAGGGAAACGGTCAGTAGCGGGTAGGGCAGGACACGGTTCATCATGGCTCTGCCTCCGGATTGCCGCCCGCCCGTGGCGCGGAAATGACGCCCTGGATATAGCTCGCGGGCAGATCGAGGATGCGCGCTGTTTCCTGCATGTAACGCATCACCGGCCCCGCCTGAACGGTCATGGCGAGTGTCAGGCCGAGAAGCAGCATAATGGGTGCGATTTCGATGACGAGCACGCGCGGCACGGTGCCTTCGATGGAGGCCCAGAAAGTACGGATGCCGGCACGGGTCATCGAGATCAGTGAAGCGAAGCCGGAAAAGACGATCAGGAAGACGATCCACCATGACAGGGTGGAGATGCTGTCATTGGCGCCGAGACCGGACGGATTGAGAATGGCCGATAGCATCGAGAATTTGGCAATGAAGCCGGAAAGCGGCGGCAGGCCGGCGAGCAGGATGCCGCAGGCGGCAAAGCATGCGCCCAGCACGGCCATGGTGGCAGGCATGGTCACGCCGATTTCCTCTTCCTCGTCTTCTTCCTCGCCTTCGCCATAAGCCTCCATGGTTACGGCAAGAACGTTTGCGCCCGCATCCTGCCCGCGCTCGACAAGTTCGATGAGCATGAAGAAGGCACTGATGGTGAGGGTGGAGCTGACAAGGTAATAAAGTGCGCCGGCCGCCACCGTGGGATTGCCGGTACCCATGGCTGCAAGCAGCGTTCCCGATGAAACCAGAACCGAAAAGCCGGCAAGCCGTCCCAGCGCCTGCGACGCCAGAACCCCGATGGCACCGAAGATGATGGTGGCGATGCCGCCGACCAGCAGCGCATCGTGGCCGAAACCGGCCGATTCCCCGGCCGTCTGCCCGAACAGCAGGAAGGAGAGGCGGGCAATGACATAAATGCCGACCTTGCTCATGATCGCGAATAGCCCGCCGACCGGTGCAGATGCCGCACCATAGGCGGAGGGCAGCCAGAAATTCAGCGGCCACATGCCGGCCTTGACCAGAAACGCGATGCCGAGGATGGCCGAGCCGGTTTCCAGCAGCATGCGCTGGTCGGGGGTCAGCCCCTCTATCCGGTGGGCGAGATCACCCATGTTCAGCGTGCCCGTCACGCCATAGATCAGACTGACGCCAATCAGGAAAAACAAGGCGGCAACGAGGTTGATGGCGATATAATGCAGCCCTGCCTTGACGCGTTGCTGGCCGGAGCCATGCAGCAGCAGCCCGTAAGATGCCGCCAGCATCACTTCGAAGAATACGAAAAGGTTGAAGAGGTCGCCGGTCAGGAACGCGCCGTTGACGCCCATCAGCATCATCTGGAACAGCGAATGGAAATGGGCGCCCGCCTTGTGCCATTTCGCCATCGAATAGATGAGCGAGGGAATGGCGAGCAATGCGGTCAACAGGACCATCAGGCCCGACAGGCGGTCGGCGACGAGCACGATGCCGAAGGGTGCCGGCCAGTTGCCGAGGAGATAGACGCCGCTCGAAACCACAGCAGCGATCTCGGTATTAACGGTTGAGTTCACCTCGCGGAACAGCAGAATCGCAACCACCAGCAGCAGCACCGTGGAGGTGAAGCTGATCGCGGCTTTGGCCACACGCTGGCGCTCGTCAAAAAACAGCAGCAGCGCGGCGGTAATGAGCGGCAACAGGATGGGTGCGATGACGATGTGGAAGGGGAACGACATCATTTCGACTCCCTCCCGTCCACATGGTCAGTGCCGGTGAGGCCGCGCGCTGCGAGCAGCACGACGAGGAAAAGCGCTGTCGTGGCAAAGCCGATGACGATGGCGGTCAGCACCAGCGCCTGCGGCACCGGGTCGGCAAGCGTCGAACTGTCGACGCCGTTCACCAGCACCGGGGGTGCGTTGGTCTTGATGCCGCCGACGCCGAAGATGAACAGGTTCACGGCATAGGACAAAAGCGAAAGCCCGACGATGACCTGATAGGTGCGCGGGCGCAGGATGAGCCATACGCCGGAGCCAGTCATGATGCCGATGCCGATTGAAAGAATGAGTTCCATTACACGTCCTCCGCTTTTGCGGCGTCAGGCGTGCGAACGCGGTAGTTGCGCAACGATTGGTGTGCCAGTGCTATCAGGATAAGAACGGTGGAGCCGACGACCAGCGAAAAGACGCCGAGATCGAACAGCAGGGCGGAAGCCGTCGGCATTTTGCCGATATAGGGTATCTCCGTATACTGGAAATAAGAGGTCAAGAACGGGTAGCCGAAGTACCACGAGCCGATACCCGTCGCCGCCGCCATCAAGAGGCCAAAGCCCATCCAGCGCAGCGGCAGGATACGGATGCGGTCCTCGGCCCAGCGCGCCCCGCCGGCGAGATATTGCAGAAGGAAGGCGATCGCCATGGTGATACCGGCCGCAAAACCGCCGCCCGGCATATCGTGGCCGCGCATGAAGAGGAAAATGGAAAAGGTGATGATGACGGGGAACATCCACTGCATCACGATGGATGGCACGTAGAGATAGTCGCGAACGGTATCGCCCTTGCTGCGATCCGGGCGCTCCGCATCGAAGGCGTTCTGCATCTGCTGCTGTTCCGGAAGTCCGATGCTTTCATGGGCGGGACGGAAACGGCGAAGCAGCGCGAAGACGGTGAGCGCCACGATGGCCAGAACCGCGATTTCGCCGAAGGTGTCGAAGCCACGGAAATCGACCAGGATGACGTTGACCACATTGGTGCCGCCGCCTTCGCTGTAAGCGCGTTCGAGGAAATAGGTCGCAATGGCATTCGGCACTGGCAGCGTCATCACGGCATAGGCGATGACGGACATTCCAATGCCGCTGGCGGCGGCCAGCAGGAAATCGCGGGCACGGCGAAGCTGCGCCGGCAACTCATCGCTGCTGTCCACTTTTTCGAAGCGTTTCGGCAACCACCTGAGGCCGAGCAGGATGAGAACGGTGGTGACGATTTCCACCAAAAGCTGGGTAATCGCCAGATCCGGTGCGGAAAGCCAGATGAAGGTGAGGCAGGTGACGAGCCCCGAAACGCCAAGCATGACAAGGGCTGCAAGGCGATGATATTTCGCCTGCCAGGCAGCACCCATGGCCGCAATCATACCGATCAACCACAGAATGGCGAAGATCGGATCGAAGGTTGTTACCCGCGGCAGCGACAGAGCGAATTCCGAAAGGAAGAGCGGCGAGAAACCGGCAAGAAGCGCCACGAGGATAAGAAGCCTCAGCTGCGGCTGCAGGCGCCGGGTGCCGAGCGTGCTTTCCAGCCACCGCGCCCACTTCCAGGACACGGTGACGAGAATGCGCTCGAAGATGCGCTGACCCCGCAAATGCCGGAAGATCGGCGGACCGTCATCGCAGCGCGAGAAATAACCGCCGAGCAAGACGTAGATCGTTACCCCGCCGATCAGCGCCGCGATACTCATGATCAGCGGCAGATTGAAACCGTGCCAGATCGACAGGCTGTACACGGGTGTCTGTGCGCCGAGAACGGAAAGCACGGCCGTATGCAGGAACGGGCCGATGGAAAGGCTCGGAACGATGCCGACGATCAGGCAGGCGAAGACGAGGAATTCGATCGGAAACCGCATCCAACGCGGCGGCTCGTGCGGATTGGGGTTTGGCAGATCGACTGGCTTGGGGCCAAAGAACACCGTGTGAATGAAGCGCAGCGAATAGGCGACGGCAAATGCGCCGGATAATGTTGCCACATAGGGCAGCGCCCGGTCGAGAAGCGAGTCGGCATGGGTTTCGACGGCCTCGGCAAAGAACATTTCCTTGGAGAGGAACCCGTTGAACAGAGGAACCCCGGCCATGGCCGCACTTGCCGCCATGGCGAGTGTCGCCGTTGCCGGCATATAGGTATAGAGCCCGCTCAGCCGCCGCATGTCACGTGTTCCGGTCTCATGGTCGATGATGCCGGCCGCCATGAAGAGCGAGGCCTTGAAGGTGGCATGGTTGACCATGTGAAAGATGGCCGCCACCGCAGCGAGCGGGCTGCCAAGGCTTAACAGCGTGGTGATGAGCCCGAGATGGCTGATGGTGGAATAGGCCAGCAATCCCTTCAGATCCTGCTGGAACATGGCAAAGTAGGCACCGAGCAGCAGAGTTATGACGCCGGCCGCGCCGACCAGCCAGAACCATTCCGGCGTGCCCGCAAGCACCGGCCAGAACCTTGCCAGCAGGAAAACACCCGCTTTCACCATGGTAGCCGAGTGGAGATAGGCGGAAACGGGTGTTGGTGCCGCCATGGCATTGGGCAGCCAGAAGTGAAAGGGAAACTGCGCGCTCTTTGTCAGAGCGCCGCCGAGAATAAGAATGAGCGCAGGCACATAAAGCGGATGCGCGCGAATGGCAGCGCCGGCCTCGATGATCCTGTCGAGATCGTAGCTGCCGGCCATGTGACCGAGGATCAGCAGACCCGCCAGCAAGCTGAAGCCACCAATCCCCGTCACTGTCAGCGCCATGCGAGCGCCGTCGCGGGCGCCGGCATTCTGGTGCCAGTAGCCGATCAGAAGGAATGAGAAGATGCTCGTCATTTCCCAGAAGATGGACAGCAGAATGACGTTGCCGGATAGAACGACGCCGAGCATCGAACCCATGAAGGCGAGAAGAAAGGCGAAGAAGCGCGGTATGGGGTCTTCAGTCGACATGTAGTAGCGGGCGTAAAGCACCACCAGCAGGCCGATGCCGGTAATCAGCATCGAGAAGATCCAGGCAAATCCGTCGAGCCGCAGTGTGAAGTTCAAACCGAGCTGCGGCAGCCATTCCACGTCGTATTTAAGAACGGCGCCCCCGCTGACGCTGGTATAAAGGAAAATACTGCTGACCAGACCGAAAAGGGCAACTGCCCCCGCAACGGAAGCGGGAGCTGCAGCAGCACCCTCGCGCGGCATGAACGCCGTCAGGAGTGCGCCGACGAAGGGCAATGCGACAATAAAAGGAAGAATGGTTGCAAGTGTCATATGCGGCAGCGGTTTTCTCTCTGGAATGGGAGCTTGCGGCGGATTTCCGACGACTCCAATCCCTCAGGATTCCAATGAATCCAATGATGATGACCGCCGGAATGACTAGTACATAAGATGCGGAGGCGCGCGTGGTACCACGCTGGCAAAGTCTCGGGACGCTTGTGGCGCGACGGCAACAGCAACGAGCCGCGCCTTTGCCTCAAGGTCAACACTGACGGCGGTTAAGGAAAACGCGTCGTGACCAATACCCGGGGCCGCATTGCCTGACCGGCAACCGAAATCACCGCCGTTGTCGCAATCCTTGTCGCGAAGCGAAAGGGAGCGGCCAAGATCGACGGTCTGCATGCGTTCGAGGCGGCTGGTCTTGGAAAGCGGCTTGATACCCGAAGGCGCCTGGAAGCCGATCATGAGAAGAAGGCTGGCGACCACGAGACCGATCAGCACTTGCGGATGGCGCCTTGAACTGCGGCCTTTCTCCATCCATTGCAAGTTGGCATCTCCTTGATCGAAAACGTCTCTTTAAAGCATCACCGCTGCGCGAATATCCCGTTGATTTGTTTTAGGGGAAGCCACCCGCGCTTGTCCAGCACAGAGGCCGGAAAAACCGCCCGAAGCGCTCGATTCCTTTTTGTTTTTGCTCATTTGCGGCAAAGTCGGGGCAGGGGCCGTTAAAAGACTTTACAAATTTTACCGTTTGACCCGCAACGCCGCGTTTCTTAACTTTCAAGCAAGGAATTAACCATAAAGATTGGTGGTATTTCCACGGCGGAATGGGGTCTCTCCCCTTCCAGGCATGACGCCGCACTGCCGTACCGGTGCCGATCCGGTATTTCGTTTCTTGGTTCAAGAAGGTCTGGCAAGCGTCGATGCCGCATCGTCCGCGATGGGTGTGTTCGTTCAAAAATCCCCTCAGGGTGCTGGCGTTCTGAACCTTGGCAAATTGGCCGGGTGTCACCGGCCGTCATGTTGTTGGGGACGTCGGTTGGGGCAGGACTTGCCATCAGATCAAGCGCGCAGATCGGCAGGCGGAAGCCTGGCGGGGCGGTTGCGTTTTGCCGGCCTCGATGAGACGCAATCCGACTTCCTGCGCAGCTATCGCGGCATGCTGGAGCCTTACGTCAAGGCCGGCCTGCGCGATGTGATGACCCGTTTCCAGTCCATGCCGGACTGTTCCCCGTCCTTCGACAGCGAAAACCAGCTCGAACGCCTGCACGATCTGCAATCGTCGCACTGGAGCGTTTTGACGGATGCACGTTTCGATGCGCTCTATGCCGAGCGGGTGAAGGTGCTTTCCGACAATGCCAGCCGCATGGGTCTCGATCCGCGCTGGCAAATCGCCAGCCACGCCGTCGTTCTGGAGCACCTCGTTGGTGGACTGGTGGCGGAACACGCACCCCGATCCATCCTGCCGGGTAGCCGCAAGAAGAGCCGTGAGCTCGCCGAAGCGGTAAAGAATGTCGTTCGCCTCGTGATGGTCGATACCGAGATAGCGGTCTCGCTGCGCTTTAATGAACTACGCCTGCGTCATGGCCGCGAACTTCAGGAACAACGCGACAATGACCGGGCTGAAGCGGCAAACCTCTTCGGCGTCGCGTTGAAAGCTTTTGCGGCAGGCGATTTGCACGCACGGATAGACGGTGACGTTCCAGACGCCTATCGGGATGTCGCGACAACATTCAACACGGCCCTTGAAACCATAGGCGCGTCGTTGACGGCGGCCCATAACAGCGTCGGCGAGGCGGAGGCCTTGAGCGGACGTTTTGCCGATATCGGCCGTTCCATTGCCGAGCGTTCACGCCAGCAGGCCGAAGCCCTTGCCGAAACCTCGCATGCGATTCAGGCACTGATCGGGAACGTTGCCGAAAACGGCGCTCGCATTGCGGCGACGGAAAAGGCGGTTTCGAGCGCCCGCGACGCGGCGGTCGAAAGTGGCCGTGCGATCGGCGAGGCGATCGACGCCATGTCGGACATCGAACAATCCGCCGAACAGATCGGCAGGATCATCGGTACGATTGACGAGATCGCTTTTCAGACCAACCTTCTCGCGCTCAATGCCGGCATCGAGGCGGCGCGTGCGGGTGAAAGCGGTCGTGGGTTCGCTGTCGTCGCACAGGAAGTCCGGGCGCTCGCCCAGCGGTCTGCAGATGCCGCAAGGGAGATCAAGAGCCTTGTCGGAACCACGAAGACCCAGGTCGAGGGCGGCGTCCGCATGGTCAACCGCACACAGGACGCAATCGGCGGCGTCGTCCGGCAGGTCTCGGGCATCAACGACATGATCGCTGAAGTCTCGCGGCTTACGGCCGAGCAGGCCGGTGAACTGCAATCTGTTGCCGCCGATATTGGCGGGCAGCAACGGCAGGCGGACCGCAATGCCGTCGATATCAGCGCGAGCGCCTCCGAGGCCGACACGCTTCAAACCGTCATTCTGGAACTCGGCCGCACCGTGCGCGAATTTCGTATTGCCCGCCAGGAACATTTCGCTGCCGCCATCGGTGCGGATCGGCAGCAATCATCATTTATGGCCCGTGAGGATAGCCGCACGGATTACCGCCAGGATTACCAACAATTCAGACGTCAGGGAGTCATGTAATGGCAGCCAGAAAAGCAGCTGAGGCGACGCTGAAACTGTCACCGGTGCTGGACCTCAACGAAGCATCGGCCCTGCACGGCAAGCTGATGACGTTGCGGGGAGCACCGCTGTCGGTGGATGCGTCAGAGGTGGAACGTATCGGCGCCCTTTGTGCGCAGGTCCTCATGGCCGGCGCCAAATCCTGGGAAGAGGACGGCAAACGCTTCGGCTTTGCCAGCGTGTCCGATGCATTCGACAGGACCATGAAACTGATAGGCGTCGATATCGATCATTTGCTCCTGAAGGAGATGCAAAAGTGAAGAAAAAAGTTCTTACCGTGGATGATTCCCGGACGATCAGGAACATGCTCCTGGTCACGCTCAACAATGCCGGTTTCGAAACCATTCAGGCCGAAGACGGCGTCGAGGGCCTCGAAGTGCTCGAGCAGAGCAACCCCGACGTCATCGTGACTGACATCAACATGCCCCGTCTCGACGGTTTCGGTTTCATAGAGGGTGTTCGTCGCAACGAAAAGTACCGTGCGATCCCTATCCTCGTTCTGACGACCGAAAGCGATGCAGAGAAGAAGAACCGCGCCCGCCAGGCCGGTGCGACGGGCTGGATCGTCAAGCCGTTCGACCCTGCCAAACTCATCGATGCCATTGAGCGCGTAACCGCCTGATACGGGACATTTCACGATGGATATGAACGAAATCAAGGAAATCTTTTTCCAGGAATGCGAGGAGCAGCTCGCCGAACTGGAATCGGGGCTTCTTAAATTGAATGACGGCGACCGTGATCCGGAAACCGTCAACGCCGTTTTCCGTGCCGTTCATTCTATCAAGGGCGGAGCAGGTGCCTTCGGTCTCGATGATCTCGTGGCCTTTGCGCACGTCTTTGAAACGACCCTCGACTGCGTGCGTTCCAATAAGCTGGAACCGACGCAGGATGTTCTCAAAGTCATGCTGCGCTCTGCCGACGTGCTGGCAGACCTCACCAATGCCGCAAGAGACGGTGGCAGCGTCGATGAAAGCCGCACCCGTGGCCTCGTGAAGGAACTGGAGGCGCTGGCAAACGGCGAAGCCGTTCCGGCATCCGCGCCCGCTCCCGTCGCAGTAAAGGCGCCGGAACCCGTGAAGGCCAAACCGACGGATGAGAGCGGCTTCGAGCCGATCCCCTTCTCCTTCACGGACTTTGCCGACGAAACCACGCCGCTGATGGAAGCGCCATCCTTCCAGATCACCTTCAAGCCGCATGCATCGCTTTATTCAAAGGGCAACGAGGCGGCACTTCTGCTGCGCGATCTTTCCCGCATTGGGGAGATGAGCATCAATTGCGACATGTCCGAGCTGCCTTCGCTCGACAAACTCGATCCTGAAGCATCCTATCTCTCCTGGACGGTTTCGATCACGACCGACAAGGGTGAAGAAGGTATCCGCAGCGTCTTCGAATTTGCCGAATGGGATTGCGATCTCGAAATCACGCCAGTTCTTTCGGAGGCCGCTGCCGACGAGGAAGAACTCCCGATGATCCCCGTGCCGTTCGACCTTTCGGCGCTTGATAGCGGCGCGGAAGAGCAGCCCGTTGTTGAAGTCGCCACGGCGGAAGCGTCTTATGTTGCGGCAGCTGTCGAAACGGCCGTCGCAACGACGCAGATCGCCCAGAGCGTCAATGCCGCCATCGAAAAGCGTGAAGCTGCGGCAGCACCTGCCGCAGCGCAGGCAAACGCCAATGCCGCTGCCAATGCAAGTGCCGGCCAGACCATTCGCGTCGATCTCGACCGTGTCGATCGCCTGATCAATCTCGTCGGCGAGCTCGTCATCAATCAGGCGATGCTGTCGCAGAGCGTCATCGAAAACGATGCGAGCGGTACGTCAGCCGTCAATATGGGTCTCGACGAGCTGCAGCAGCTGACGCGCGAAATCCAGGACAGCGTCATGGCGATCCGTGCGCAGCCGGTAAAACCGGTGTTCCAGCGCATGTCGCGTATCGTTCGCGAAGTCGCCGACATGATCGGTAAGCAGATCCGTCTTGTCACCGAAGGTGAGAACACCGAAGTCGACAAGACGGTCATCGACAAGCTGGCCGAACCGCTGACGCATATGATCCGCAACGCCGTTGATCATGGCATCGAAACGCCCGAAAAGCGCGAAGCCGCTGGAAAGAACCCGGAAGGCACTATCAAGCTTTCGGCCAAACACCGCTCCGGCCGCATCCTTATCGAGCTTCAGGACGACGGTGCCGGCATCAATCGCGAGCGCGTGCGCCAGAAGGCGATCGACAACGATCTCATCGCTGCCGATGCGAACCTGACGGATGAAGAGATCGACAATCTCATCTTCGCCCCCGGCTTCTCGACCGCCGACAAGATTTCCGACATTTCCGGCCGCGGTGTGGGCATGGACGTGGTCAAGCGCTCCATTCAGGCGCTCGGCGGTCGCATCAACATCTCCTCGCGCCCCGGCCAAGGCTCCACCTTCACCATGAGCCTGCCGCTGACGCTTGCCGTTCTCGACGGCATGGTGGTGACGGTTGCCGGCCAGACACTGGTGGTGCCGTTGACCGCGATCGTGGAAACCCTGCAGCCGGAAGCGAAGAACATTCACTCGTTCGGTGCGAACCAGCGGCTGATCTCCATCCGCAACTCCTTCTGCCCGCTGGTGGATGTCGGCCGCGTGCTGAATTTCCGCCCGACGCAGGCCGATCCGGTCGAAGGCGTCGCTCTTTTGGTGGAATCGGAAGGCGGCGGCCAGCGTGCCCTGATGGTCGATGCGATCCAGGGTCAGCGCCAGGTTGTCATCAAGTCGTTGGAGGCCAACTATACCCATGTTCCGGGCATTGCCGCCGCAACGATTCTCGGCGACGGGCGCGTCGCTCTCATTCTGGATGTCGATGCCATCGTCAGCGCCTCGCGCGGACAGCCCTTGAAGCAGGAAATGTCGCTCGCGGCGGCGGGTTGAAAGCGGATCATTCATGGCAGCACTTAATTTCAACGACCAGCGCCAGTCTCCGGATGACGTTCTTGCCAGCGGTGAATACCCGCTGACGAGACGTGACCTCTCGGAAATCGCGGCGATGATCTATGCCGATGCGGGCATCTATCTCAACGACACCAAGGCGTCGCTGGTTTACTCCCGCCTGTCGAAACACATCCGCAATCTCGGCCTTTCGGGCTTTCGTGAATATTGCGTTCTGGTGTCATCTCCAGATGGCGCGCAGGCGCGGCGCGAAATGCTGTCGCACCTGACCACGAATTTCACCCGCTTCTTCCGCGAAAACCATCATTTCGAACATTTGCGTGATGAGGTACTTCCTGGCCTCGTTGCAAGGGCTAAGAGCGGCGGGCGTGTTCGCATCTGGTCCGCCGCTTGCTCCGACGGACAGGAGCCCTATTCCATAGCGCTCACCGTGCTCGCCATGTTTCCGAATGCAGCCGATTACGACTTCAAAATCCTGGCAACGGATATCGACCCGAAAATATTGGCGCAGGCCCGTGCCGGGGTCTATGACGATAATGCGCTCGAAACCGTGTCTCCCGCCATGCGCAAGCAATGGTTCACGGAAGTGGATGCTGGCGGCCGCCGCAAGTTCCAGATCGACGACAAGGTCAAGCGCCTCATCACCTTCAATGAATTGAACCTGATGACGCAATGGCCCTTCAAGGGCAATTTCGACGTCATCTTCTGCCGCAACGTCGTCATCTATTTCGACGAGCCGACGCAGATGCGCATCTGGTCGCGTTTTGCAGGCCTGCTGCCGGAAGGTGGTCATCTTTATATCGGTCATTCCGAACGTGTCTCCGGTGACGCCAAGAACCTGTTCGATAATACGGGTATCACCACCTATCGCTACATCGGTCACGCTTCGGGGAGGAAGGCATGAGCGCACTCGCACGGGTACTCGTCGTCGATGATAGTCCGACCATGCGCGGCCTGATTTCGGCTGTTCTCAAGGCCGATCCGGAGGTCGAGGTCGTCGGGCAGGCCGGCAACGCCATGGAAGCGCGTGCAGCCATCAAGCAGCTCAATCCCGATGTCGTGACACTCGACATCGAGATGCCGGAAATGAACGGGCTGGAGTTTCTCGAAAAGATCATGCGCCTGCGGCCCATGCCGGTCATCATGGTCTCGTCGCTGACACATCGCGGGGCGGACGCCTCGCTCGCGGCACTCGAAATCGGCGCCTTCGACTGTGTCGGCAAGCCGGCACCAGGCGATGCGCGCCCCTTCGGCGATCTGGCTGACAAGGTGAAGGCTGCCGCGCGCTCCCAACACGCTGCTTACCGCGCGGCGCGGCCGGAAGCCGCAGCCGCGCCGCAGCCGGTTCCGGTCAGCGAATATCGGGCGGGGCGCAAGGTCGTGGCCATCGGTTCGTCCACGGGGGGTGTCGAAGCGTTGATCGCGGTGCTGCAGAAATTCCCCGCCAATTGCCCGCCGACCGTAATTACCCAGCATATGCCGCCCACCTTCACGAAGAGCTTCGCAGAACGGCTGAACCGCATCTGCGCTCCCGTGGTGGAAGAGGCGACGGATGGCGCCCGCCTGCAGACCGGCAAGATCTACCTCGCGCCGGGCGGCGAGCGTCACCTGCAGATCGCCAATCGTTCGGCGCCCTGCTGCCGGCTCGTGGAGCGCGATCCCGTCAACGGCCATCGGCCCTCCGTCGATGTGTTGTTCGACTCTGTAGCCGAACTTGCCGGACGCAACGCCGTCGGCGTCATCCTGACCGGCATGGGGCGCGATGGTGCCGCCGGACTTCTGAAAATGCGCCATGCCGGTGCGCGTACCGTCGGCCAGAACGAAAAAACCTGTGTCGTCTATGGCATGCCCCGTGTGGCCTACGAGTTAGGCGCGGTTGAACAGCAATTGCCGCTGGGCTCCATCGGCGAAGAAATCCTCAAACTAACCACTGCCCGCAAAGAAGGTGCTGACTAATGTCTCTCGCAGAAAAGATCAAAGTTCTGATCGTTGACGATCAGGTGACCAGCCGGCTGCTCCTCAGCGATGCGCTGACACAGCTCGGCTTCAAGCAGATCACCGCCGCAGGTGACGGCGAGCAGGGAATGAAGATCATGGAGCAGCAGCCCCATCATCTCGTCATCTCCGATTTCAACATGCCGAAGATGGATGGCCTCGGTTTCCTGCACGCCGTGCGGGCCAACCCGACCACCAAGAAGGCCGCCTTCATCATTCTCACCGCGCAGGGCGACCGCGCGCTGGTGCAGAAGGCTGCCCAGCTCGGCGCCAACAACGTGCTGGCCAAGCCCTTCACCATCGACAAGATGCGCGCTGCCATCGAAGCGGTTTTCGGATCGCTGAAATGATTGAAGCTGCAGCCAAGCGCGTACATATCATTCAGGGCGAGTATAAGGTCGTCAGCGATCCCGATGTGGTGCTGACGACGATACTCGGTTCGTGCGTGGCTGCCTGTCTGAGAGACCCCGTTTCCGGCGTTGGAGGAATGAACCACTTCCTGCTGCCGGGAACCGGTAGCGTGACCGGCGGAGATGCGACGCGTTATGGCGTGCATCTCATGGAACTTCTGATCAACGGCCTGCTGAAGCAGGGCGCCCGTCGTGACCGGCTGGAGGCCAAGATTTTCGGCGGCGCGAAGACGATCGCCAGCTTCTCCAATGTCGGTGAGCAGAATGCCATATTCGCCATGAAGTTTCTCAAGGATGAAGGCATTCCAGTCATAAGCTCCTCCACGGGCGGGGAACATGGCCGCAAGATCGAATTCTGGCCGGTCTCGGGCCGCGCCCGCCAGCATCCGCTCAGCGGCGCGGAAACACAGAAGACGGTGGCCATGGAAACGCGTCCGGTGCCGGCGCCCAAACCCGTCGCCAACGATATCGAATTTTTCTAGTACGGAGTTTCCAATGCAGCTTGCAGAGCACACCGCCACCACTCCGTTCGAAGAAGCCCTGCCGGATGTTCTGATGCGTGTGGTATCGGAACTGCACGATGTCGCCTATCTCATCGAGCGCATCGAGCCGCAATTGCTTGAAGTGACCAGCGGCCAATTGTCGAGCGAAGGCGTCAAGCTGCTGCAGGGCATCGACCTTGCGGTCCAGAAGACGCGTGGCCTGGCCGAGTTCATAGACACCATCACCGGCTCCATCCCGGGCGACTGGATCGTGGATGTCTCCACCGCGCTCAGCCTCGTCAAGCTTGCTGAAATGCAGAAGGCGCTCGGCGCGGCCTTCCGCCACGGCCATTCCCAGCCGCTCGACAAGGCCTCCGGCGACTTCGACCTCTTCTAGCGCTGTTTCCAGCGGCGCCTGCCTCTTCGCAGAATGCGGAGAAAGGCAACGCTCGCGCAAGCTTCGCACCCTATTGTCATCACGGGGCCAAAAGGTCTCGGACTCTATGAATGACGGTGCGGAACAGAATGAATCTGTTAAATCAAATCCCTCAGGTCTTGAAGAATGTCGCGGCGCTGGGGCAGACGCGGCTGCTGATGTTGGGCGGCGTGGGCGTTGTGTCCATGGCCATTATCCTCGCTGCAGCGCTTTATGTGAACCGTCCCGCTTACGAGACCCTTTATGTGGGGCTTGAAAAGAGCGACCTCAACAAGATCAGCATTGCGCTCGCCGAGTCGGGTCTCGACTTTCAGGTGGGGACCGATGGTTCCAGCCTTCAGGTCCCGGTCGGGCTTACCAGCAAGGCGCGGCTGCTTCTGGCTGAACGTGGCCTGCCCGACAGCGCCAATGCCGGTTATGAACTTTTCGACAATGTCGGTTCTCTAGGCCTGACCTCCTTCATGCAGGAAGTGACGCGCGTTCGCGCCCTTGAGGGTGAGATCGGCCGCTCCATCCAGCAAATCGATGGCATCGCAGCCGCACGCGTGCATATCGTCATGCCTGACGTCGGCAATTTCCGCCGCGGCGAACAGAAGCCCACCGCATCTGTCATGATCCGTGCGAGCGCCTCCGCCGGCCGCAAGGCCTCCGCTTCCATTCGTCACCTCGTTGCCTCGGCCGTTCCCGGCCTTGAAGTCGACGATGTGACCCTGCTCGATTCCACGGGTCAGCTTCTGGCGTCCGGTGACGACGTCACCAATGCCGCCATGAACCGTTCGCTGACGCTGGCGCAGAACGTTCAGCAGGAAATCGAGACCAATATCGACAAGGCGCTGGCGCCCTTCCTCGGCATGGACAATTTCCGCTCGAGCGTGACGGCGCAGCTCAATACCGACAGCCGCCAGATTCAGGAAACCGTCTACGATCCGGAATCGCGTGTCGAACGGTCGGTGCGGACCGTGAAAGAAGACCAGAAGTCGCAGGAAACGCAGCCCGACACGGCCGCGACCGTGGAGCAGAATGTTCCGCAGGCCGCACCTCAGGGCGGCGGCAGCACGCCGCAATCGTCGGACGAATCGGCGAAGAAAGAAGAACAGACCAACTACGAGATCAACTCCAAGACGGTCGCCACGGTGAAGAACGGCTATACGGTCGAAAAGATTTCCGTCGCGGTGGTCGTCAACAAGGGGCGTATCGCAAAGATGGTCGGTGAACCCGCCGATCAGGCCAAGATCGACGCCTACCTCGCCGAAATGCAGAAGATCGTCACCTCCGCCGCCGGCATTTCGTCCGACCGTGGCGATATGGTCACCCTGACTGCAATGGATTTCCTCGAAACCCAATTGCTTGACGAGGCCGCCAGCGGACCGGGTGTCATGGAAGTGCTGAGCCGCAATTCCGCCGGCATCATCAATTCCCTCGCCTTTGTCGCGGTCGCCTTCCTTGTCGTCTGGCTCGGTGTACGCCCGCTGGTCCGCACGGTTACCGGCAATGGCGCGGCCGCAGGCCAACTCAGCCAGGAAGCCGCCGGTCTCGAACTGCCGGACTTCTCTCCGGGCATGGATGCGGGCGCGGGCGGCCTCATGGAAGGGTTCGGGGCGGATTTCGGCTTCGACAGCACCGACGATCTTCTGGCGGGCGGCGATGGCGAAGGCACCTTCAACCGCCGGGTACGCGAAGGGCCCGAACGCAGGCTCTCTCGCATGGTGGAAATCAGCGAGGAAAGAGCCGCCAAGATACTGCGCAAGTGGGCAGTGGAAAAAGCAGCGTAATATCGAAAAGGCCGGAGTTTTACCCGGCCTTTTTTCCGTTTTTGGGCTTTTCGCTATCCTTGGCGGACGCATCGTGGCAATCTCGTTTTAGGACAGTGTTTACAAAAAATTCAGCAACGATACAGTTTGCTGGGAATTGGCTGAGAATGCCGTTTATGGATTGAACAGCTTTTCAGTATGTTTTTTTAGCAATAGACGAACGGTGAAATACGTGGAAAGGCTGGTGTCAGGTAATGGCAAATCCCAGTCCGTTCCATAAAATGAAATGATTCGGTCTCCGGGGGCTTGCCGTCCCATTTTGGTAAGCTTCTCGAATGGAATGATTCCATCCCGAGGTATAATCTCCCACTGGGAGCAAGAGGGCGTAGGCGATTGAAAGTCGATGTTGATATCCGCAGGCTGTCTGCCAAGCCTATGGAGGGCATGGGTAAGCCCCTGCCGCGTGATCAGCTTGCCAAGAACGTCGCAGCCACGGCTGCTGCCGGTAACGTTGCAGGCGCGCTTGATTTGCTCGTGACTTACGCTGGCGCCTCGCACTACCTGCTGGCGCGGGATGACCTTCTCGAAGAAACCGGGCTTAAATTCATCGTCACATCCGATTGGCCTTTCGATCTGGTGCGCCGGTTGGGCGTTGAGCTTGCCAATAGCCAGAACCGTTCGAGCGAAATGGAAAAATGCCTTTCGCTTCTGCAGCCGCGGCTGCTCTTGCTTCCAGAGGACGTTTCGGTTCCCTATGGCATAGACCGGCAGTATTCTGCGCTCTCTTTCTGCGTGGGGCGCATTCGCCTTTCTCTCCTGCTGCTGTTCCCCGAGGAAGCGGTTCCGTCGCCGGAACGCCTGCGTGAAATCGCGCTTCTGACGGGCTATTGCGTCAGTTTCGGCATTGCCAGCGAGGCAAAAGCCGTGCGCGATATCGACCTCACCGAGCGCGAGCTGGAGTGCCTTTTCTGGATCGCGGAAGGCAAGACGAGTGACGAAATTGCGATGATCCTTGGCATTTCACGCAATACGATCAATAATTACATCACAAGCGTGATGCGTAAAACTGCGACAAAAACCCGCTCGGAGGCAATTGCCTACGCCGTGCGCAACAACCTCGTATAATGGTCGGACGGATGGTACAGACGAAAGACAATGAGGGTACTGGTCAAACGGGCATGTTTTACCGCAGCCCTGTCGTGACGAGCCGGTCGGATCTGTTTCCGAAGCTTGTCGCCATGCAGAAGCTGGTCGGCGCGCGCAATTTCGTGGTGACGAAGGCGGCCGCTTCCGGTTTCCCCAACAAGAAGAAGCTGACCTGCGAGCTGGAAAACTGGGGCATGAATGCCGCGGAGCAGAGCACGCAGTTCATTCGCGCTGTCGGCGATATTCTTCTCGATCACATCGAGACGTCGCTTCTGCCGGTCATCTGGCGCAACAAGAATGCCGGCGGTTTTGCCGATCTCCCCGACGTGCCTGCGCTTCTGCGCCGGATCGAGAACGATACGTTGCCCTATGCGGGTCTGGCGCTACCGGTGCGCCTCGGCACCATCGGTAACGGCTATATCGTCTTCTGCGGCACCAATCTCGTTCTCGACAATGAAGTGGTGATCGAACAGCACATCAAGTGCTGCGAGATCATGGTCGATATGCTGGCGCTGGACGAGCGCAAGGCGGCGCCCTCGGAAGCGTTGAGCGAGAGGGAAATCGCCTGCCTGCAACTGGCGGGCGATGGCCGTATCAGCGAAGAAATCGCGGTCAAGCTCGGGCTGTCGGTACACACCGTCAACGCCTATCTTGGTTCGGCGACGATCAAGCTTGATTCCGTCAACCGTATCCAGGCGATCGCGAAAGCCATCCGGCTCGGCTACATCCATTAACGGCGGGCGGGTCTACCGCCCCCTTCGCCGGCACTTCGCGTTTTTTTAACAGTTGCCCATTAGAACTTTTATAAGTTTGGCTTTGGGGAACTGTTTCATGCACAACCGGCTCTTTAAGTCCGTTGCTGGCAAGGTCGTGGCTTTGACGATCGGCCTGATCGCGCTCAGCGTGGCGGCGGTTGGTTTTTCGACTTACATTCGCTTGAAGGACAATATCATCACCACCGCGCTGCGTGATACGCACAGCGCAATGCGCAGCATGGCGATCCTTTACGAACTGAAAGTTGGCGGTGTTGCCCTCGAATTGGTGGATGGCGACCTCAAGAGCGTGGGCCGCGCCAGCATCGGAACGATGCGCGATAATGATCTCGTCGACCGCACCGCAGCCGGAAACGGTGGCATCTCCACTGTTTTTGAAGCCAGAGGCGGCGAATTCATTCGCATGACCACCAATCTGAAGAACGAAAAGGGCGAGAGAGCAGCAGGAACCAAGCTTGCGACCGATCATCCCGCTTTCGAAAAAGTCTCCAAGGGTGAATCCTATTTTGGCACCGCGACGCTGTTCGGCACCAGCTACATGACGGGTTATATGCCCGTTACGAACAAAACCGGCGCAACCGTCGGCATTCTGTTCGTGGGTGTTCCCATGGATGTCTACGATGCGCAGATATACAGCCTGCGCGACATGATGCTGATCTGTGGCGGGCTCGCCATGCTTGGCGTCGGTTTGCTCGCCTATTTCGTCATCAAGCGTACGCTTCAGCCCCTGGGCAAGCTGACCGATGCAGTGAAGTCCCTTTCGGACGGCAATCTCGATACACCGATCCCCTATGCCACCAACACCAATGAGTTTGGCAACATTGCCCGCGCTTTGGTGATTTTCCGCGAAAATGCACTTGAGAAACTGGCGATTGAGGGCAAGAGCGCCGAGGAACGTGCTGCGGCCGAATCCGAACGTTACCGCAATGACGCCGAGAAACGGGAGCTGGACGGCCAGATCGAATTCGCGGTCGACGAGATTGCGTCCGGTCTCGGCAGGCTATCGCGTGGCGATCTCAGCCGTACGATTGATACGCCCTTCTCAGGTCGCCTCGACCGGCTGCGCACGGACTTCAACAGTTCCCTGCTCAACCTGCGGGATGCGCTGGGTCAGATCCGGGAGCGCACGCTCATCATTCAGCACAGCGGTATCGAAATCGAGCAATCTTCGGTCGATCTGTCGAAGCGGACCGAAAACCAAGCCGCCTCGCTGGAGGAGACCGCTGCCGCTGTCGAGGAAATCACCGCCACCGTCAAGTCATCGGCTGAAAGGGCGCGCGAGGCCAATGAGGCCGTTCGCATTACCAAGCAGAGCGCCGACAGCTCCGGTTCGGTCGTCAGCAATGCCGTCGACGCCATGGGCCGCATTGAAGACGCCTCGCGCAAGATCGAACAGATCATCGAGGTCATTGACGACATTGCTTTTCAGACCAACCTTCTGGCGCTCAATGCCGGTATCGAGGCCGCACGTGCTGGTGAGGCCGGCAAGGGCTTCGCCGTCGTGGCGCAGGAAGTGCGCGAGCTTGCACAGCGCTCCGCCGACGCAGCCCGCGAGATCAAGCAGCTCATCAACCAGTCGACGCATGAGGTCAGTTCCGGGTCGAAGCTGGTGCAGGAGGCGGGCACGGTTCTTTCCGCCATCAGCCAGCAGATCGTTACCGTCAGCCAGCATGTCGAAACCATTGCGACGGCAACGCAGGATCAGTCTTCCGCACTTCACAACGTCAACAGTTCCGTCAACCAGATGGACCAGATGACCCAGCAGAACGCAGCGCTTGCCGAACAGTCAAGCGCGGCCAGCATGATACTGTCCGGTGAAGTAAAAGCGCTTCTCGAACTCGTGCAGCGGTTCCAGATGGAGCAGGGTTCGGCGACAGGCCGAGACCGGTACAATCAAGCGGCCTGATACGCCGGTTTTTGAAGATAGATACCGCTCCCGGATCGCAAGGTCCGGGAGTTTTTACTCGGCCGCTGCCCGCACGGTACTGGATATCTGGTTGATATAGGCGCGCAGCGCCGCCGGTTTCACCGGTTTGTGCTGGACGGCAATTCCGTATTTTTCGGCATCGCTGCGCACTTCAGGGCTACGATCTGCCGTTACCAGCAGAGCCGGGATCGTTTTGCCATAAAATGTCCTGATGAGGCGGATGGCGCTGATGCCATCGCCATCATCAAGATGATAATCAGCGACGATGACGTCGGGTGCTGCGGTCAGAGAAAGAAACGGTTCTTCCAGCGCCGCCACGGATCCCGCTGGTAAAACGTCGCAGCCCCATCCCGTCAGCAACAGCGTCATGCCCTCAAGGATTTTCGGCTCGTTGTCGATGCACAGCACCCGCACGCCCTGGAGGCGATCGCTGGCAGCAGGATTGGCGATGGGGCCGCCCGACTTCGCGGGTGCGACACGATCTTCCTCACGCGTGAGGTGAATACGGAAGGTCGTGCCCTTGCCCGGCGTGGAAATCAGTTGAACCGGATGGTGCAGCATGCGCGACAACCGGTCGACGATGGAAAGACCAAGGCCGAGCCCCGAGGCCGTTTTTGCACCTTCGTCCAGCCGGGCGAATTCCTTGAAGACCGTGCGGAATTTGGAGGCGGGTATGCCGATGCCGGAATCCGTCACCTGAATGACCACTTCGCCGCCCCGGCGGCGCGCGCCGACAACCACTTTGCCCTTCAACGTGTATTTGATGGCGTTGGAAACCAGGTTCTGTATCAGACGCCGCAGGAGGTTGGGATCAGACCGTACCGTCAGCGAAGTCGGCATGACCACGAGGTCGAGGTTCTTCTCCTGCGCCATCGGCGCAAAATCGGTCTCGATCCGCTTCAGCAAGTCGTTCAGCGGAACGGATGTCATGCGCGCCTTCATCGAGCCGGTGTCCAGACGGGAAATATCGAGCACCGCGCCAAGGATGGTCTCGACCGATTCCAGCGCTGAGTCGATATTCTGCACGAGTTCGCTTTCTCCCGATTCTCCGAGCCGTTCGACCAGCGAGGATGAATAGAGACGGGCGGCATTCAGTGGCTGGAGAATATCGTGGCCGGCGGCGGCGAAAAACCGCGTCTTGCCGATGTTCGCTTCGTCGGCTGCCGCTCTCGCCTCAGCCAGCGCGCGGTTGACGCGGGTCAGTTCGGCGGTCCGCTCCACCACGCGCTGTTCCAGCGTTTCATTCGCCTGTTTCAGCGCCTGATCGCTTGCCACCCTCTGGGTAATGTCGGTGAAGGTTGCGACAATGCCCTTGTCCGGCATCGTGTTGGAGCGCACCTCGATGATGCGTTCGCCGCCCGCCAGCACCAGAGGGAATGGCAGGTCCATGGTCAGAAAGCTGGTGATCAACTGTTCCGTATCACCGGCCGGCATGTCGCCTCGTTCCTGCAGCATGGAGACGATATCGGTTAGTGGTACGCCCACCTGGCCGAACTGCTCGGGCAGGTCCAGAAGAGTGCGAAAGCGCCGGTTCCAGATCGTCAGCTGCTGGGAGCTATCGAAAACGGCGATACCCTGGTCCATCTGCGCCAGCGCCGTCTGCAACATGTCCTGATTATACTGCAGCGCTTCGCTTGCCTGGTCGAGCAGCCACGCCGTGTCTGCGCTGGTGTCTTCCGCCTTCTGCAGAATGATCGAGAGCACCAGGCGGGCGGAGGAAGAGCCGATGGCGCTGCCGAGTAACTGTTCGGAGAAGTGAATCAGCGCCATGTCCGCCGGCTGGTCGTCATTCAGCTTTCTGCCGGCCGTTTTTTCATAGGTGGCCAATGAACGGAGCATGCGCTCCTCGCCGAGATAGCGGGCGATCGCGCTTTTCAGATCGCCGACGCTGACACGGGTTTTCCAGCCGCGGGTGGCGAATTGCGATTTTGAATGACGCTTGACGAAGATGCCGGACTGAATGCGTTCTACCGGTCTTGGATTGCGCGAAAGCGAGCCGAGCACAAACGCCATGCTGTTGACGAGAAGACTGAGAATGACTGCATTCACGAATGGATCGGCTTCAGGCCCGTTGAACACGGTGCTGCCGGAAAACAGGAAACCGAGAATATTCGCCGCAACCTCGGAATTGTCAGGCCCGCCGAAGCTCGGCAGGAAAAGCAGATAGGCCCAGACGAAGAAGCCGGAACTCAACCCCGCGATTGCGCCGCGCGCATTGGCCCGCCGCCAGAAGAGGCCGCCGAAAAGGGCAGGGGCCATCTGGGCAATTGCAGCGAAGGCCAGCAGGCCGATGGAGGCGAGACCCGTGGCGCTGTCGGCGGCGCGATAATAACCATAACCCAGCAGCATAACGGCAAAGATCGCCGTTCTGCGGATGTTGAGTAGGGTCTTGGCGAAGTTGTCCCGGTGCGGTGAGCGATTCAACAGCTTCTGTCGCAGGAAGATCGGCATGACAAAGTCATTGGAAATCATGATCGACAGCGCGACCGACGCGACGATCACCATCGCGGTCGCGGCCGAAAAACCGCCGATGAAGGTGATCAGGGACACGACCGGCATCTGATGGTTGAGCGGCAGTTGCAGCACGTAGAGATCGGCGTCGCCATTGGCGCCGAGCGTCAGAATGCCGGCAAGAGCGATCGGCAGTACGAAGATGTTGATGGCGATGAGATAGAGCGGTAGCAGGAACCCCGCCATGCGCAACTCTTCCGGCGTCCGGTTTTCCACGACTGTGACATGGAACTGACGCGGCAGCAGGATGATGGCGAAGCCGGAAAGCAGGGTCATGACGATCCAGCGGCTGACGGGCGTGTGATAGGAGATGGCCTGCATCGCCTGTTCATTGGCGGAGGCGAGCTGCCATAGATGCGCGGGACCATCGAAGAGCACGAAGAGCACATAGAAGCCGACCGTGCACATGGCGACGAGCTTGACCAGCGATTCCATCGAGATCGCCAGTATGAGCCCGTCCTGATGTTCGGTTGCATCCGTGTGGCGGGTGCCGAACATGACGGCGAAGCCCGCCATGACAATGGTGACAACAAGCGGCAGATCGAGGAAATAGAGGTTGCCGCTGCCGATGCCGTAATCACCGGGGTCGACCATCGTCGCCACCGAGCTGGAAACCGCTTTTAGCTGCAGCGCGATATAGGGAATGGCGCCGACGAGCGCGATGATGGCGACAATCATCGCCACGGTGGAATTCTTGCCATAACGGGCGGCAATGAAGTCTGCAACCGAGGTCAGTTTTTCCGTTTTGGCAAGCTCAACGATGCGTCGGATGATTGGCATGCCAAGGGTGAAGGCAAGGATAGGCCCGGTATAGATGCCAAGAAATTCCAGTCCCTTGTCGGCTGCAAGCCCAACACCACCGAAATAGGTCCAGGAGGTGCAATAGATCGCAAGGCTGAGCGCATAAACGAACGGACGCCCCTTTTTCGGCGCGTTTCTCTTACGGCTCTTCCTGTCCCCGTAGCTCGCAACAGCAAACAGCAGCAGGATATAGGCGAAAGCCGAACCGAATATGATCCACCCAGGAAGCACGCATCCTCCCATGCAAGAGTTTCCTGATATCAAGCATAGGCGAAATCCGCGCCATTGAGAATGAGCGCGGTCTGATCATAAAGTTCAAGATCAGCGCCAAAAAACCCGATAAATGCAATCTTGACGAATTCCAAAAGTGTAAGGGAATCTGTATGGTTGAAGGTGTAGGGACAGTCACATAGCTTCAGCTCGCAAAGCACGAGAGGGACAATCTGAATGCTTAACGAATTTAAAACCTTCATTGCCCGCGGCAATGTCATGGACCTTGCCGTGGGTGTTATTATCGGTGCCGCTTTCAGCAAGATCGTCGACTCCGTCGTCAACGATCTTATCATGCCTATCGTCGGCGCAATCTTCGGCGGGTTCGACTTCTCGAACTACTTCCTGCCACTGAGCTCTAACGTCAATGCCACCTCGCTCGCCGCAGCCCGCGAGCAGGGCGCCGTTTTCGCTTACGGTAACTTTCTGACCGTTCTCATCAACTTCCTCATCCTCGCCTGGATCATTTTCTTGATGGTGAAGGGCGTCAATAAGCTTCGCGATTCCGTCGAACGCAAGAAGGTCGAGGAAAAGCCGGCAGCTGCCCCGCCGCCGGAGGACGTGAGGCTGCTTACCGAAATTCGCGATCTGCTGAAGACGCGCTGAGCCAGATAAATCTGGTTTAACCGCCGGCCCATGCGGCCGGCGATCTCCTGCCGGGATGATCCATAAAGAAAATCCATGGCCGCCTCACGGATTATCATGCACATGGCGGGTGCGATGCGATAAGAAGGCACCAAACGGAGTGTCTTTAATGTCCATTTTGAACAGTCTGAGTGCACGCTCTCTGGCGGCTCCGGAGAGCGGTATTGTCGAAGTCGTGAATTACGCGCGGGGGCGGGACAACCTCCTGCCGCTGTGGGTTGGCGAAGGCGATCTGCCAAGCCCCGACTTCATCAATCAGGCCGCCATCGATGGTCTGAACAATGGCGAGACCTTCTATACCTGGCAGCGCGGTATTCCAGAACTGCGCCAGGCGCTGAGCCGTTATTACGAACGCCATTTCGCGGCATCGCTGCTGCCGGAGCATTTTTATGCGACCGGTTCAGGTATGCAGGCGATTGTGCTTGCTGTTCAGGCATTGACGTCACCGGGCGACGAGATGGTGTATCTTTCACCCACATGGCCGAATATCGTTGCCGCCATCGGTGTGGCAGGGGCGAAGGCGGTTCCGGTAGGCATCGATTTTCGTGATGGCCGCTGGGATCTCGATATCGACAGGCTGGAAAGCGCGATTACCCGCAAGACGAAGGCGCTTTTCATCAATACGCCTTCCAACCCGACTGGATGGACAGCGACGGCAGACAATCTCCGTGATGTTCTGGCGCTTGCCCGCAAACATGATCTTTGGATCGTCGCCGACGAGATTTATGCGCTTTATCATTATTCCGGCAGCCGCGCGCCGTCCTTCCTCGATGTGATGGAGCCGGACGACAAGATCGTCTTCGCCAATTCCTTCTCGAAGAACTGGTCGATGACCGGCTGGCGGGTCGGCTGGCTTGTCGCCCCGCCAGTCATCGGCCAGGTGATCGAAAACCTTATCCAATACTCCACGTCGGGCGTGGCGCAATTCATGCAGCGCGGCGCGGTCGCGGCCCTCGACAAGGGCGATGGTTTCATTCGCGAGAATTACGAGCGCGCTTTGACCTCACGCGATATTCTCTGTGACGCCTTGATTGCAACGAACCGCGTCGAAACTCTGAAACCGGATGGCGCTCTTTATGCCTTCCTCAAGATCGATGGAGTGACGGACAGCCGCGCAACCGCGATTGATATCGTCGATAAGACCGGCGTCGGCCTTGCGCCCGGAACCGCCTTCGGCCCAGGGGGAGAATTGTTCCTCCGCGCCTGCTTCCTGCGCAACCCCAGGCAGATAGAAGACGCGGCCGACAGGCTGGCCTCTTACATCCTTAGTCGGTAAGCCTCGCTCGCCGGCATCTCTGCCCTTTCGCGGCGCCTACATAGCATCGGCACGCCTCTGTCCGGCTCGCCTTTGGGCATCACGCCGAAGCGCGAAAATTACAACCCCACGGCGTAGCCATCGACGTGCGGGTTTTTTTGTGCTAATGCGCCCTCGTTCCGTCTATGAGAACATTTTCATACAATAAATAAAATGCCTTGCATCGCACTAACCAATCGTAAGCCACCTTTTCACAGAGGCGGAGGATTGGTTGGGTATTCGCTGTGCAAGTAATCAATGATGAAGAATTATTGGCTTTGATGAGCTCAAGAAAAGCAAACAGGGAAGTAGTGTCATGGCTGTTCTGGTCACGGGTGGGGCCGGTTATATAGGAAGCCACATGGTGTGGGCTTTGCTCGATGCCGGGGAAGAAGTCGTCGTTGTCGATCGGCTTTCGACCGGATCGCGCTGGGCCGTCGCGCCAGCGGCGCGTTTTTATCTCGGCGATGCGGCGGATCCCGCGTTGCTCGACCAGATTTTCGAAGAAAATCAGATCGAGACCATTTTCCATTTCGCCGGCTCCGTCAGCGTTCCCGAATCCATCAGCCGGCCGCTCGAATATTACGAAAACAACACCGGCACCACCCGCGCGCTTGTCGCTGCCGCGGTGCGGAATGATATCCGCAATTTCATCTTCTCCTCCACAGCCGCTGTGTATGGAAACCAGCCTTTCGAAGGCCCGGTGCCGGAAACGGCGGTCCTCAGCCCCGAAAATCCCTACGGTCTGTCGAAACTCGCTTCTGAAATCATGCTGCGCGATGTCGTGCGCGCACATGACTTCAACTACGTGGCGTTGCGTTACTTCAACGTGGCCGGAGCCGACCCCCAGGGTCGCGCCGGACCTTCGCCAACAGGCGTCGCTAATCTCATAAAGGTGGCATGCGAAGCTGCAACCGGGCGCCGGGATCACGTGGAGGTTTACGGGACGGATTATCCGACAGCCGATGGCACCGGCGTTCGCGACTATATCCATGTCAGCGACCTCATCGAAGCGCACATGCTGGCCATGGCCCATTTGCGCGCCGGCGGCGGCACAAGAACGCTCAACTGCGGTTATGGCGTCGGTTATTCGGTGCTTGACGTCCTGCATGCCGTGCAGCGGGAATCCGGACATGATTTTCCGGTCATCCACTGTCCGCGCCGGGCCGGCGACATCGCCACCATGGTGGCGGATTCGGGACGGATCCAGTCAGAATTTGGTTGGCGTCCGCGCTTCAACGATCTTTCGACCATCGTCCGCACCGCGTTGCAATGGGAGGCCAAGCGCCAGGCCCAGAAAAACGAGATGATTCCTCCAATACGGCGTAAACTGGCGGCGATAGGATGAACCGGCTGCGCATCACCTTGCCTTGCTTTTCTTGACTGAACGATAGTCAGTCGGGCGGTCTGACGCGCTGGCTGGGCGAAGCCATCGATCACGATCGAAGAAGCTGCGTGTCAGCTTCAGTCCGGCCGAAGTTTCGGTCGCGAGCAAAATCACATTCACGCGGTGCGGCGCGGTGGGTTCCGGCTTCACGGAAGCCGAAATGCCGAAGTGTCGCGCCTGATACTGTTGCATCTTCTGCGCCGGTTCAAGCACCGAGCCAATATCTCTCCAACGGGTCTGCTCGATAATCATGGCAAGTGCTGCCGCAAGCTTCGCGTTGACAGCGCGTCCGGCCGATGTCTGCGGTGCAACTGCCTTCAGCCTGACGGACCGGATTTCCCCGGAAACCTCGCCGCGGATTTCCAGGAAAAGCGATGCCGCGTCAGCCGGGTCCGCCGTCGTTGCCTCGCCCAGATCGGCCATACATTCGAAGCTGCGGTTATTCACCGGGCTAGGGTGCCAGCCTTGCGGGCTGGAGAAGCCTTCGGCCGTGAACCGGTCGCAAAGGTCTTTGCCGGAGATGATGAAATCGCGGGCGAAAGACGCTCTGGCGCCATTGCGCTCGAATTTCAGCAGGTAAGGTGGCAGATAAATGGTTCTCGCGGCAGGCTTCTGCCGTTTGATGGGTTTTGCCCTGGCAGATGGTACGGCGGAAAGAGGAGCGGGCGCCAGATTGAGATAGGTGAGCAGGCTTCTCAGATGCTTTTTGTCATTGGCGAGCAGAACCGTGGCCGATATGGCGGAACAGACGACGAGCACCGCAACAAGCAGCGCGCGGAGACTGACTCTCTTTTGCGGGCCTGCGTCCATCATGGGACCTTGCTGGCTGTCTGTTATAGGCATCAGCCGGTTTGGAGCGAATTATCGGACCATTGGCGGTCCGGCGAATATCAATTGCGAGTAAAAGTTCTAAAATATCTGGTTCCGCCGGAATGTCCGGCGGATGTCCTCAGTCGGAGGAATTCTTGTCACCATCCCGTCCGCCGGCGCTGCTCTCATCATCCGCTACGGGAATGGCGTAGGAACCGTTCAGCCAGCGGGCCAGATCGAGCGAGCGGCAGCGATCCGAGCAGAACGGGTAGTCTTCCCGCGTCGATGGTCGGCCACATTCCGGGCACGGTTGGGATTTGCGGAGCGGCGTTACGTTTCCAGCGCCTTCGGTGGAGGATTTTGCCACAGCCTATCCCTCCAGCCAGCCAGACGTCACCTCGAACCCTTCACCGGCAAGAAGCGACATGGTCTCATAGAGCGGCAGACCGACGACATTGGTGTAAGAGCCCGTCAATTTCTGCACGAACGCACCGGCGATGCCCTGAATGCCATAAGCGCCCGCTTTGCCGCGCCATTGCCCGGAAGCGATATAGGCATCGATCTCACGGGTCGACAGGCGTTTGAAGCGTACCTTGGTCTCCGCCACCTTCTGCCGGATCTTGCCGCCCGGGGTTACGAGGCAGATGCCGGTATAGACCCAATGGCTGCGCCCGGAAAGAAGATGCAGGGCCGCTGAAGCCTCTTCCGTATATTCGGCCTTGCCCACGATACGTCGACCGACAGCAACGACCGTGTCGGACCCCAGAACATAGGCGTCCTTCCAGACCTGCTCGTTTTTCAGCGCCGCCTGTGCCGCTTCCGCTTTCTGCAAGGAAAGACGGCGGCAGAGCGTTCGCGGATGCTCGAGCTTGACAGGCGTCTCGTCAATATCCATCGGCATCAGGCGAGCCGGCTCGATGCCGATCTGATGCAGCAGCTCCAGACGCCGCGGCGATCCAGAAGCCAGAACGAGCTTTTGTTTTGAATTCGTCATTGCGCTGCCGGGCGTAGGATGCGGAAACGGATTACTTGAAGCGATAGGTGATGCGGCCCTTGGTCAGGTCGTAAGGCGTCATTTCGACCAGAACCTTGTCGCCTGCGAGAACGCGGATGCGGTTCTTGCGCATGCGGCCCGCCGTATGGGCGATGATTTCATGGTCGTTCTCAAGCTTCACGCGGAATGTTGCGTTCGGCAGCAATTCGGTTACGATGCCCGGGAATTCAAGGACTTCTTCTTTTGTCATGTAAGGGTTTTCTTCCTGTTGATAGTGCCGGACCGTGTCCTGTCCGGGAAAATTGCGCGGAAACTACACAATCCCGGCACATTTGTGAACCTCTAAAGCATCGGCTTGAAAATCGCGATCGATTTTAACAGGCCGAGGCAGTTTTCAGTCTTTTGAAAGCGTATCCGCCACCGGCTGTTGCCGCTTCGGCAGGCGTTCGGCAATCAGTTTTGCAAGATGGTCCCGCACCTCACGATAGGCGTCGAGTATTTGCTCCCGAGTGCCAGTGACCACCGTCGGATCCATGGTGGGCCAATAGACCACATCGAGAGAGTTCGAGCGCGTCAGTTCCAGTGCGGCGTGATGAGCTTCTGGTGTTAATGTAATGATCAGATCGAAAAAATCATCCTCGATCTCGTCCAGAGTACGCGGTTTGTGCTTGCCGAGCGAAAAACCCTGCTCCTCCAGCACCGCATCCACGAAGGGGTCGCGCTCGCCCGCCCGCACACCTGCCGACTGGATGTAGATGCCGGGCGCGACCAATCGTTTGGCGATCACCTCGGCCATGGGGGAGCGGATGGAATTCATGCCGCACATGAACAGGACCGATTTCGGCGCTCGTCCCTCGTTTGGCGCTGCGGCAGGATCGCTCATCTCTAACCCCGCCAATAAAGCACACAGACAAGGGTGAAGAGCCGGCGCGCCGTGTCGAAATCCACCTTTATCTTGCCGGACAGCCGGTCCATCAGCGTCTGCGACCCGTCATTGTGGATGCCGCGCCGGCCCATGTCGATCGCCTCGATCTGGCTCGGCGTGGAAGAGCGGATCGCCTCGTAATAGCTTTCGCAGATCAGGAAATAATCCTTGATGATGCGACGGAACGGCGTCAGCGACAGGATATGGGTGGACACATCCCTGTCGTCCTCGGTCTTGATGGAGAAAACCAGTTTGGAATCGACGAGCGATATATAAAGCCGGTACGGCCCGCCGTCATGTCCGGCAGGCTCAAAGGTATTTTCTTCGATCAGGTCGAAAATAGCGACGGCGCGTTCATGCTCCACGTCGGGCGTGGACCGGCCGATGCTGTCGTCCAGTACCACGTCGCAGAGCCGGAAGTCGCCTGACGCCATCGTTTAACTTTCCGGGTTGAGGCGGATGGAGACGGAGCGCGCATGCGCGTCCAGCCCCTCGGAACGGGCAAGGGTGATGGCTGCCGGCGCAAGCTGGCGCAGCTGCTCGGGACCAAGCCGCAGGATGGACGTGCGCTTGACGAAGTCCAGCACCGAAAGGCCTGAGGAAAAACGGGCCGAGCGCGCCGTCGGCAGAACATGGTTGGAACCGCCCACATAATCGCCGATCACTTCGGGGGTGTGGCGCCCGACAAAAATCGCCCCGGCATTGCGGATGTGGGCCATTAGCGCATCCGGGTCATCGATGGCAAGTTCCAGGTGTTCGGCGGCGATCCGATTGGCCAACGGAATGGCATCGGTGAGCTTTTCGACCAGAATGATCGCGCCGAAATCCGCCCAGCTCGCCGCTGCTGTTTCGGAACGCGAGAGACGCTTCAGCTGCCGCTCGACGGCTGCTTCCACCGCCTTGCCGAGCTCGGCATCATCGGTGATCAGGATGGATTGTGCACCACGATCATGCTCCGCCTGCGCCAGAAGATCGGCAGCAAGCCAGTCGGGGTCGTTATCCCTGTCGGCGATGACAAGCACTTCGGAAGGGCCGGCGATCATGTCGATGCCGACAGTGCCGAAGACCTGACGCTTGGCGGCCGCCACATAAGCATTGCCCGGGCCGACGATCTTGGCGACCGGCGCGATGGTTTCAGTGCCATAAGCCAGTGCCGCCACGGCCTGCGCGCCACCGATGCGATAGATTTCCTCGACGCCCGCAATACGCGCGGCAGCCAGAACGGCCGGATTGACCGCGCCGTCATTCGCGGGCACGACCATGACGATGCGCTCCACACCGGCAACCTTGGCGGGCACGGCATTCATCAGCACTGAGCTTGGATAGCTGGCCGTGCCGCCTGGCACATAAAGGCCCACGGCCTCGATTGCGGTCCAGCGCGAGCCGAGGCCGACGCCGATATCGTCCTCGTAAATATCGTCCTTCGGCATCTGTCGCGCATGGTGTTTTTCGATGCGCCGGGCTGCGAGTTCAAGCGCTTCGATCACGCTCGTGTCGACGGTGGCAATCGCCGCATCGATTTCATCAGTCGTTACCCGCATCGGCACCGCGGCAAAATCGATGCCGTCGAATTTCCGGGAATAATGGGCAAGGGCCGCATCGCCGCGATGTCGGACATCATTGATGATGTCGCGAACGGTCGCATTGACGTCTTCGGAAACTTCTCTCTTGGTTGTCAGGAAGGCAGCGAATTTCTGTTCGAAATCAGCCGATGCCTGCTCCAGCCAGATTGCCACGCCATTACCCTTTCATTGTCCCCACGGGGTGCACGCTTACCGCAGAACGATTGCGGCTCTGGTATGTGGCATAAATCGAAACGGGACGGAAAGGCAACCGTCCCGACAGTCCGGAAAGCTTATTCGCTGTCGGGATGATGCGGTTTGGTGGCGGTTTCCCACGCACCGCTCACATCAGTCAACTGCGCCTCGATGCATTCGACATCAAGCGCGATGGTACCGCCGCCGGAAAGGGCCAGTTCCACAAGGCCATCCGGGCCTTCGCCATTCGGTGTGAAACGTATCGCCAGAAGCGAAAGAACCTGCTCCCTGTCGGCGAGGTTGATGGACTGCGAACGAACAGCGGAGACACGCTTCAGGAAAACAACTGTGCGGCAGCGTTCCGGCGGCAGGTGCTTTTTATCGGCGCTTTCCCAGACGAAACGGTTGGCGGAAAAGGTGAACTGGCCGTGTTTCGGCTCGAAGGCAACATCCTTCAGCTTGAAGACACTGTCCTGCATATGGGTCGAGATGACGGAGAGATCTTCAGTATCCAGCGCGAGCAATTTCAAGCCGCTCATCTTTTTCTTCCTTCTTGTGCGGTGAGGACCGCTATTTCCATGACTTACAATGGAAATAGGCAGTCCCGGCCCGCTGTGCAACGGGTAGAAAACGGATGAGCGGCGATGAATGGATCAATCGCTGACGCGCTCGACCAACGCGCCGCAGCGGGTGAGCTTTTCCTCGAGGCGTTCGAAGCCGCGGTCTAGATGATAGACGCGCGACACCATGGTCTCGCCCTCGGCCACGAGGCCGGCAATGACCAGCGACACGGAAGCGCGCAGATCGGTCGCCATCACAGGCGCACCCTTGAGGCGGGAAACGCCTTCGATGCGAGCCATCTGACCGGAAAGCGAAATCTTCGCACCGAGCCGGGCAAGCTCCTGCACATGCATGAAGCGGTTTTCGAAGATCGTTTCGGTAATGTGGGAAACGCCCTGGGAACGGGTCATCAGCGCCATGAACTGCGCCTGCAGGTCTGTCGGGAAGCCGGGGAACGGTTCAGTGACGACATCGACCGGCTGAATGCCATTGCCGTTGCGCACCACGCGCAGGCCGGTTTCCGTCTCGCTGATCGTGGCGCCCGCGAGCCTGAGCGTATCGAGTGCATTGTCGAGCAGCGATGCGCGCGTGCCTTCCAGCACCACATCACCGCCGGTCATCGCCACTGCCATGGCGTAGGTGCCGGTTTCAATACGGTCGGGCAAAACCCGGTGGCGCGCGCCGGAAAGCGAGGTGACGCCTTCGATGGTGATGGTGGAGGTGCCGGCGCCTTCGATCTTCGCGCCCATTGCGATCAGGCAGTGCGCCAGATCGACAACCTCGGGCTCGCGGGCGGCGTTGTGGATGACGGTTGTGCCACGGGCAAGGCTTGCAGCCATCAGCATCACATGCGTCGCGCCAACCGAAACTTTGGGGAAGGTATAGACCGCGCCGATGAGGCCGCCCTTGGGGGCCGAGGCATTGATGTAGCCGCCATCGATCTCCATCGTCGCGCCGAGCGCCTGCAGGCCCTCGATGAACAGGTCAACGGGACGCGTGCCGATGGCGCAGCCGCCCGGCAGGGAGACGCGGGCGCGGCCCTCACGCGCCAGAAGCGGGCCGATGACCCAGAAGCTTGCACGCATCTTGGAGACCAGCTCGTACGGAGCGGTGGTATCGACAATGGTGCGGCAGGTGAAATGCACGGTACGGGAATAAGCTTCGCCCTGGCTTTCCCGGCGGCCATTCACGGAAATATCCACGCCATGATTGCCGAGGATACGGATCAGCTGCTCCACGTCAGCCAGATGCGGCACGTTTTCGAGCGTCAGCGTATCGCTGGTCAGCAGCGATGCGATCATCAGCGGCAAGGCGGCGTTTTTGGCGCCGGAGATGGGGATGATGCCGTTGAGCTTGTTGCCACCCGTAATTCTGATGCGATCCATGCGTCCCTACGGGCCTGTGCCCGCCTTTCTTTATCGTGCCTTGCGGAAAGGCGCGTCCTTAGACGAATTTCCGCGGCGTTTCAATTTTATGCTGTGAATTCTCTATGAGGATGATTCGTCCGTTTTTGCGGCAGGCAGGCCAATGGTGTCGTCTGCGTCGCCAGCACGGCGCGCGCGAACCTGTTGTTTGCGCTTCAAAAGATTTTCGCGAAGTTTCTTCGCGGCACGCGCCTTCCGTTCCGCTTCGCGCTGGCGCGCCTTTTCGCCGGGCCCCGCCTGCGGCTTGCCGCTGGCCGCCGTGTCGGATGCGCCCGTGGAAAAGTCCCCGCAGAACGCTGTCTTCACCTGTTTGTCGTGATGTTCGGTCATAGATTCAGCAATATCTGAAAAATGCTGTTTTCAACAGGGGGGGCGCTTTTTTGCGCCGCTTGATGAAGAATATCGTTTTGCGACTTGCGCTCGTCAAAAACCTGTGGCAATAGGCCGCCACGCTTGATGCTGAAGCGATCGCTTCGGCACCGGATGCTGCTATAGCTCAGGGGTAGAGCACTCCCTTGGTAAGGGAGAGGCCGAGAGTTCAAATCTCTCTAGCAGCACCATCAAAATTGCTTGTTTTCAAAAAAGTTGGCTGTTATCAGGGTTTTGAAATCCTCTCGGTGGTACACAAAGGTGGCCACTTTGGTTCTTCAGATGCCGCGCCCATTCAAACACCCCAAGACCAACGTCTACTACTTTCGCGTCCGCGTTCCTGCTGATTTGGTTGACGCGGTTGGTCGCAAAGAAATCAAGATTTCCCTTGGCACTAAAGACCCCGCAACGGCGAAGGAGCTTTTTGCTGAGAAGGAGCAGCAGGTGGCCAAGCAGTGGAAGGCGCTAAGGTCTTCGCCTGAACCCATGCCACACAAGCAGATTGTCGCCCTTTCTGGAAAGCTCTATCTGCAAATGATGAGTGCGCTCGAGAACGAGCCCGGAGACCCTGCTATTTGGACTCATACCCTCCGCCTCGCGGAAGAAGCCGAGCAAGCTGGAAAGCTGGAGCAGTGGTGCGGCCGACAAGCAGACGCTCTGTTACGTGACGAGGGCGTGAGCGCGGACGTGACAAGCCGCGCGCGCTTGCTGGTCGAGACAAACCGAGCATTCAAGCAGTTCGCTGAACAACAGGCCAAACGCTCTATTGGTGATTACAGCCCTGATCCTAACGCCGGGCGGTTTCCCTCAATCGGGAAAACCAAGCTCGAACTGGGTGGCCCAAGTCTGCAAGACCTGTTTGATCTTTGGAAGCGTGACCATCTGGCTGAGGGCAAAGCGCCACGGACGATTGAGGATTTTAGGCAGAAGATTGATGATTTGTCAGCTTTCCTTGGACATCAGCAAGCAGACGCAATCACGCCGGAGGACATTGCGCGGTACGTCGAACACCTTCAACATGGGCGAGGACTATCCTCAAAAACCGTCCACTCAAAATATCTCGCCGCGATACGAACAGTTTATCGAACCGCACTGTCAAAGATTAGGATAAAGGTTGACCCCACACACGCCGTTAAAGTTCGTGTTCCGAAAGGAGTGAGGGTGCGTTCGCCGGGGTTCACGGACGACGAAGCGAGAGCCATTTTGTCTTGTGCGATGAGTGAACCGTCGCTGTTTGGCAAAATGGCTGATTTGAATAAGGTTGCCTGTAAATGGGTGCCGTGGCTTTGTGCATACACTGGAGCTAGGGCTGGGGAAATAACTCAATTACGGAAAGAGGACGTAATCAATGAAGATGGTATCGATGCTATTCGCATTACGCCGGAAGCTGGAAGCGTAAAAACTCGCCAATACCGCATCGTCCCACTTCATCCCCACCTGATCGAACTCGGCTTTTTAGACTTCATTAAGTCACGACCAGCAGGTCCGCTTTTCTATGCGCCATCTGACCGCAACCGAAAGCCCGGCCACACGCAGGCAGCGAGCGTGCGAGGAAAAGTAGGTGATTGGGTTCGTGACTTCGCGAAGGTTGTAGATCCACGAGTGCAGCCAAACCATGCGTGGCGGCACCGATTTAAGACTATAGCTCGTGATGTAGATATCGCACCGCGCTACATGGACGCCATTCAAGGCCACGAGGACGGTAGTGCGAGTTCGGGTTATGGGGAATATTCTTTGAAAGCTCTGTACCGGGAAATCATGAAGATACCACGTTACGAGGTGAAGCCGCCGTGTAATTCACAGGAAGAGACATCACAGAGGCTTGGATAATTCCGCCGAATGCGTCAAAAGGGAATATTAATAATACAGAGCGAGCAGCACCTTTGGCGAGACCTGAGAAATTTGAGGCACTCAAACAGGCATGGATCGAGGACCGCTATGCGTGGCACCAAAGGTTTATGCGCTGGCTAAAGGGATTTTACTATAACCGTTTTCCGAAACGCTTTCGTGTTTATGGAGTTTTACATTGGGTTGCCAAAACTGCGATGGCTTCTTCTGCCCCTGTAGTTGCTTGGATATATGGTTCGATAACGGGTATACTCGCCGGAGTGGTGGCCGGTTCTATTTTCATCGGCCATAGTGCTGTTTCGTTCCTAGATAATCTGTCTAAGGAAAAGGCGAGTCAATCCGGAGATAACCAAACAGATATTGTGGTCCGTTTTGGCGACCTACTAGCTGCTCACCGAGTCCGGAAAACACTGGACGAGATTGAGCGTGACGACGCTATACGGGCCTGCTTGGGTGTCTTGGAAGTTTTCTCCCGTCAGATAACGAAGTCGCAGTCCGGCGATTTGTCTGTGTCACTTCTTCTGTATATCGGCAACAGTCGAAGTCGCATGAAAATTCGCCATAGAAATCCCGGAAATACGAGGCCTGTGAACCGCGAGGTAGACGCGGACCGAATGTTGGGGCACACTGCATGCGTGAATGGTGCTTTGCCTCGCGTCGTGCATGACGTTCGAGAATTTGGGAAGAGTTCGGTATCAAGTCCTACGCAATCGAAGGCCGATTATAGATCAATCTTCTTCTTTCCACTCGCCGCAGATGAGGGCGAGCAAAAGGTAGTTAGGGGATTTGTCTCCATCGATTGTAAACAACCATACGCATTCTACGGGAACAGATCGAATTCGATTATTGTTACGTGTGAACCCATACTGAACCATATTGGTGAACTTATTCAGGAGGCTAAAAATGGGCGTGGCCGTCAAAGAACAGCATCCGAGTAGCGCGAGAGGTTCTAAGCACTCTTACCGTTTGAAAGAACTAAGAGATGAAGCCGCTAAAATTCGTCAACAGCACGAGCGGGGCGAGATCACACCTCAGGAAGCTAGTAAACGTCTTTCCGAATTGAAGACTCGCTATAGAAGCTTCTTTGATCGATTTCTGTAGTCACGCTTCTATTCGATCTTGCGACCGGCAAAAAAACCGACACGCCAGCAGCCTAAACTGGTGACATGTCGGTGAAGTATTGCAGAATGTTAGGCGCGCCGATAACGTGCGGGAGTTCGGATTGCCGAACACCGCCCCTTCGCTAGAGGCTTAAGAATGAGGGTCACGGTGAGGCGCACCGTGGCCTTCTCTTAATCAGCGACTGTCCTTCTCAGGAAGCCCCCTTATAGCTGTATTAGCGAACCAGAGCATGGGCAGTGTGTTCTGGAAGGGAAGCGTCCCGAACATCGCCCTAGCATCAGGTTGAGAGAACGGGTTGCCCTGCACCGCACCGGCGATACCTCGCGCGGAGTTCATAGCGTTGTCGATCATCCCCAGTGCTGGGAAGGCAGTCAGCCCCTGTGAGGGTTGTCCGGTGACGCGACTGTCAAAGAGAGGATCAAACCCGGCGACATAGGCCATGTTGTCGGCTACAGCAGGGAAGATGGAGTAGAACCCCGCTCTTTGGAAGGCTGCTGCGGCCACCTTCTGCGGTGACAGGCGTTTTTCTAGCCAGTCTTCGCGGTCGCTTCTGCCGATTGCCTGAAGGTGTGTTTGCCCCACGTAAGCAAGGCTACCAAAGGTCATCGTTGCAAGGATCATGGACATGCTCTCCCAGTCCCGCATGTGGACGTTATGGAGGGTATTCTTCGTCCAAGCCCCAAGCATGAAACCGCGGAATTGGAAGAACAGTTTACCGAGCGTGTGGCCCAGCATCGTGTTCGTCTGCCCTAAGTCGTTCTCTTGGATAATCTTGCGGGTCCACCTGAAGATGGCGTGTTCGAATGCGCCGCGTACTTCGGGGTTCCACTTCTCCAGATTAAGGCGCTTCAGCTTTGAGCCTTCACGCTCGCCTGCGGTCTCACCCATGTTCTTCCGGACTTCGGCAAAGATGCGGTCCTGCATCTCATCGCTGAGACCAAGCACGCGCATACGCTTCCGGTTTACCCGTGCGCCTTCCTCGCTCATGTCGATGAACTTCTGAAGGACGCCCTTTGCAGCCCAACGCTGGAGGTAGGCGTTGATGGGGGCCATACCGCTTGCAAAGGTCATAGCCCTAGCGCCACGGCTCATCGCCCCTTCAGCGCGCAGCATCAAAGACGATTTACCGGCGTTCGTTATCGGCGCGCCAAAGTCATCCGTCACGATATGGCTCATACCACGCAGCGTGTCGGTGCCAGCCGTGCTGATCCACTCCAGAGCTTCGGCGTCAACGTCAGCCAGCTTCCCGGTCTTGGCGTCACGCATGAATGTGCGCAGGGAGGGAATAGAGCGGATGGCAGTCTTCAGTCCCAGAGAGCCGGTAATCATTCCGATTTCGGCCACCTGAGCAAAACCCACCTGACCCATGACACGGAGGAAGTTGTAGTCACGGATCATGCGAACGGCCGAAGCCATGTTGGACTGGTCGAACTTCGACGGCGTGCCGGTGATACCATCGAACAAGAACTGAAGGCGGTCCACGTCAGCGTCAACGCTTTCACGCATACCCTTAGTGGCTCCTTCACTCGACGCGATAGCGCGCACCTGTTTGATGACCTTCTCCCAGTCAGCGCGGCTGTGCACGCCATCCACCAGATAGCGCGGATGAAGGTCTTCTTCACCGGGCCTCCAGTTGGGGTTCTCAACGCGCAAACGGGACATCGCAATGGCCCCTGACATCTGGCGATTGTAGCTCTCAAAGAGGAACTGAGCATCGTCGTGAAAGAGTTCGGCTACGCGCACTTCACGTGGCCCGTTCTTGGTCTGGAGGGTCATGCTGAAGTTCTCGTCAAGCAACTGCCTGCGCTTCCCTCTAGCCTGACCAGCCTTGCCAGCATCACGGCCAGCCATGCCGCCCACGACCATCTCAATGTCTTCCGGGTCGAGACCGACATTCTCAAGGTTCATCCGCATCTCGTCCATATCGAGAGACGAGAAAATTCGAGCGGCAGAGAGTTCCTGACCGGCCTCAACCTGCTCCAAGCGCTTCACGTACCCGGCAGCAATCTTGTCGGCCTTCACCTTCTCGATGTCAGCATTGCGGCCTTGGATTGCCTGAGAGATGAGGCGCGCCATCCCGTTCGAACCGAGCTCATCCTGAAGTTCGCGGAACCGTTGCCAGTGCACCAAACGGGGAACGTAGGTGTCACTTTCACTCAAGCCTTCCCAGCCCTTCATCGGGGCGCGTTGGGTGCCATCTAGCGCCAAGTGATCGCCCTGAGTGAGCTTCACATATGCGGCGCTAATCTTGTTCCATTCCTGCTTCATCCGCATCACGGCAGGGTCGAACTCAGCAAGCGGGTCGGTCGAGCGAATGGCTGCTGTGATCTGTTGACGGAACGCGGTTTCCTCACCGTTCATTCCCGCAGCCCATCCGAGATTGTTCCGCTCCTTGAAGTCGGACCATGCAGAACGATAGGCGCGGCTCCAAGAGATGTCGAAGCGGCGCTGTATCATGATCTGGTCTTCGGTGATTGCGCGGGACGTAGCGCCACCCTTCTTCTGACCTACCGTCTCTTCAGGCATGAGATTACCAAGTGCGCGAACAAGGGGGTTCTCAGATGCCTTCAAGCGCCCTGTTAAGTCCCAGCGATGCCAGCCGTTAAGGGCCGAGTTATCCTGAGCATCCGCGAAGTTCTTGTTGAGGTATTCCGAGATATCGGTGCGGATGGGGTTCCGCGATGCCGGGTTCTGGGCTGCACCTACTGAGCGACCCATTTCGACGCTCGACATAAGCTCCCTTGAATGTTTAACGAGTGTGTTGGCTTCTTCAGCATTCGCGGCGTTACGCCCCATTGAGCCGAAGGCTGCACCGAAAGCGAGACCACCGGCACCGGCATAAATCAGGTTCTCAGTCTCCCATGTAGGTTTGAGTTGAGACATCACACCTTCGAGTGCCAGGTTGGCTGTAGCGCCCTCAGCGGCTCCTGCTAGGATGCGAGCCACACGGCCTCCTTTGATCGCACCACCGATGGGAGATGCGGCCACGGTTGCCAGCCATCCAGCAGGATCAACAATAGACGCACCGAGCCGCAAGCCGATGCCTGTTGCTCCCATTGCCGCAAGCTTCTGCTCGACTTCGATATCCTTCCGGAGACGGTTCAGTCGCTGGTCGAAGTCGGCAGACGAGTGACTGTCGCTGAGATATCCGAGATACTGTGTCGGCACGTCTGCGGCACGCTCCTTCAGAAGCTCTTGCGAGACAGTGAAGTTCACGTCCGGTGCGGGCCTGCCTGCCTGTTCGAATGCCCAGCCAATCGCAGACTCCTGCTTCATGGCCTCCCAAGCGCCGCGCCCGAAGCCGAAGGACTCTTCGTCACGTCGCTTTTCCATTTGGGCACGTTCGATGTCGTTGTAGGGGTCTGGCGATTTCAGGATGCCGAAACCGCGTCCCATGTCTGGAACTGGAGGATATTCAGGGGTGTCACGAATGGTGCCGTCCAGCCCTTCGCCGCTCATCTTCTTTTCGGCCCATGCCCGCATGTCATCGACAGACTGAACGGCCTTGAACACGTCCGGGTTAGCACCAATCGAGTCTGGCGAAATGATGCCGTTAACGGCTACACCAGAGGGCGCATTGAGAACCTTAGCGGCGTCATGGGGGCCAAGGAACCATGCAAGATATTGCTCACCCGCAGTCGGCACACGCCCAATCCGCTTATGAACAATGTCGGTGTATTCCTTCAAAATCCAAGGCGCGGCTTTGGCCTGCTGCTCAGGGTCTAGCCGGTTCGTTAGGTTCAAGTCTGGGCGCGATTTAGCGACACCGTTCCAAGTGCCCTCAATAATTTGAAAAGGGCCGTGAGCACTTGATGTGCCACCTGCATTGGGGACATTTCTGAACATGCTTTCCGCGCCACCAATCCGGTAAAGAACATCACTGTCCACGCCTGCGGTTGCTGCCTGCTGCTCCAGAGAATTCCACCACAAAGGTAGGGCACGAGATTTGGCACTTATGCTGATCGCGGGTGCCGTGGGCGTAACAGAGGGAGATTGCGCCATGAGCTTCGACAAGCTCTCACGTGCCCATTCTTCTGCTTGGCTGACATCAGCACTTTTGTACGCCCCTGCGGGGTGCCATCCCCAGACAGTCGGGGTGTCCCGAACGTCGAGATGAAGGCTGTTCCCCGATGGGTAGATGCCAACTCCCTTAGCGCCCAGACCAATAGCCGCATCAAGAATACTGCGCTTCTGGTTGTCGTCGTACCCGGAGATATCGAGGTCGATAGCGTTGCGGTGAATGTGCTGGCTATTGTTCGCGCCGCCAGCCTTCTGGTTCCGGTTTGGGTCTCTGAAGCCCGACCTTACGCGGATATCAGGGAGGCCGCTATGGGCGGCTAAGCCGTCCAGCATAGACTTCGCATTGGGCGAGAGACCGTCGATGTCACCGCCCAGATTAATGAGGTTTGCCATTGATTTCCTTAGCTGCCCTTTATGGGCGCACGACGCGGCTATCCTCCGGCGCTGAGGGGCACCGAAGGTTGCTGCTTGGATTAACGTTGTGATGGATCCTAAGACTCTGGGGCTACCAGAAGCGGACCTGTGGCGAATGCGCTAGTGGGTGGTCCAATTTGCGCAGGGCGTCCATCAAGGCATCCGTGCGGAGCTTTTCACCGGGACGTTCGCCGGGACTATTCCTATGATAAGCCAGCATCTTCCGGTACTCTCGCCACAGTGCACGTCCGCCGTTCGTCTCATTGTCTCTAGCAAGAGTGATGATGAAATCGGCGTTCATGATCTTTTCCGGTTTGCCGTCAATGACAACATCAATCATTTTCGGGTCTAGGTCATCGACCATGCTAATGTCAGTGATGGCGCGCGCAGCGGTGTTAGTGTTCATCCTTGGTCCTGTTTATACGTGTTGCACGTGGGAGCGATGGGGCAAGGGCCGCAGACGTTACCAGCCGCCGCTGCCTCTCTGCGGAGCGGTCAGCGCTTTCTGACCTTCCTCACGGATGCGTTTGACTTCATCCTTGCTGTAGCCGGATAGCTTGGGCTTGCCGATGGTGATACCCAAGCTGGGCAGCGTCACCATAGGTTCATAACGTTCCTGACTTTCAACCTCGATACGCCGCTCTTCACGCTCGCGTTTGACCTGTTTCATTTGGTACAGGTCAGCGGTCGTTAAGATGGTGTCCGCGCCTAGGTCGATGGGAAGGCCGTCAGCCTGAACAATTCGCCAGTTCGTTGCGGAGTTTGTCAGCGGCAGTATTGATAGGTCGTCTGGGTCAATCCCTAACCGCTCGGCATTATCTTTCGCCCAGTTGTGGATGAAGTCGGTTGCCAGTTCTGAGAAGTCCGGTGGAATTGTCCTGTCTCCGGTGCGGACGGCCCAGCCGTTGATATTAGTGTAGTTTCGACGCGCTGCCTCACTGGCCCTTTCAAGGGCGCGGTCTGCCGGAAGCCCAGCCGCCTTAACATACACATCAGCAAGCTTCTGAATGTCAGTGGAGACAACTTCAGGGTTTTTCATTTCCCCGAAGCCGGAAATCCACCCGCCTTCAAAATCGGAAAGAGACTTCCGGATTTCCTCTGAACGTAGGGACGCCGTGGGACTATTGAACTTGCTGGGGTCGCGGCTATATTCCGCTGCTGTCACCAGTGCACGGTCTTCTGAGAGGGTGCCACTTTCTACCAAGGTTTTGGCAACATCATACTGAGTCCGCGCTGCCTCATCCGACATTGAGAACGCAAGCTGGGGCGCGCGCTCAACAAGGCGGCGATATAGCTCAAATCCTTTCTTTGCGTTTTCGGGGATTTCACCGCCCGCCATGACCGTGTTCATCGCCACGGCACCAGCGTTGATGGTCGCTTCCCATTGGGGATGCTTTGCGCCGTTCGTAGAAAGCCATGCAACCGTCCGATTAAATGACTCGTCGGCGGCAGCTTCAGATGAGCCTTTGCGCTGAAGTTCACGCTGCTCCCTGTCGAGGAACTGTTGAACGGCGGCTTCACGCTGCTGTTCCACGGTGACGATTTTTTCCTCACCGTTCTCGTCAACGTACTTCTGAGGGGTGAGCCATGGTAGCCCCTGTTTGTCACCGGCAAGAAGGGCACCATCTAGGATGACTTTCTTCGCCTGCTGTGCCTGCGCTTTCGCGCCTGCTTTCAACAATGCGTTGCTCTTGGCCTGCTTTGCGCTGAAGTCCTGCTGCTCAAGGCCTCGCCGTTCAGCTTCAGTAATGGCACCCTTGTTATCGGGGTTATCCCAGAACTCTTGCAGCCTATCTTTGTCGAGATTTCCGTTCTCAGCCTGCATCCAAAAGTCTTGCTTGGCGTAGGTCGTTTCACGGTCGCGGATTTTTCCATACTGGTCATCAGCGGCGGCTAGAAGTTTCGCGACATCGGGGCCAAGTGCCGCACTGTCAAGCAGCGTTCCAATCTTTGTGCCGTCCGACCCCGTTCGGTCCTGCGTGGCAATTTCCTTGATGACTTCCAGATAGCGCTTTGCGTTTCCGGGTTCGCGCTCCATGCCCATTGTGAGGGACTGCATGACGCCGACCATCGCCTTGTCTTGGTCCTTGTAGTCCACAAAGAGAAGGTCTTTGTTTGCATCATAGGACTGGCGCAGGGCGGTAGCGATAGCAGATGGATCATTGCCAGCGGCGATGCCTGCCTTCACGGTGCCCAGCCAAGAACCGTGAACAGTTTCCTGAACTCGGTCTTCAGTGGCCTTGGTCTTGTAGCTTAGCTGCTGCTCTTTCAGTTTCCCTGCGATGGGGCCGAATACTGTACCGAACTCCTGCGCAAAGAAGGGGTTGTTCGGATTTGCCTCGATGGCCTTGCGCTGAGCTTCGTTCAAGAAGGCGTCAATGTCGCCGTTCTCCTTGTCGAAACCGTTCTCATACTGAGAGATAACGTTCTGCGCCACCTGCTCAGCAACCGAGCGGCCAGCATGAGATGCGATGAGGCGCTGGCCCATAGTGGACTTCATGTCCGGGTCGTTCTTCATCATCTCAATCTGCTCTTCAGCGGAGCGACCGCTATACCGCTGGGCAAGGCGCGCCGGGAGAAGTTCATCATCCTGTTGCTTCTCAGCCTGAGCGTATCGCTGAAGGGCCGGATTAAGGGAGCCAAGGGCGTCCGCTAGGTCGGCCAAGCGGTTATCGATTGGTGCACGCTCAGGGCGCGCATACATGTCCACCGGGGCCGCGACTGGGCGCAAGCCGGGAGTTCTGGGCGGCTGGTAATTTGTCACCACGCGGCCTGTGTTCGCCGTTGCTCCAGCACGTGCTAGAATATCATCATTACCGGACAGGCCGGGTAGTTTGGTTGCCATCGTGTTTCCTTCAGGCGTCTAGTTCGATTTCAGATGATTTAACCAAGGACCATTCACGACCTTTCGCACCGCTGCGGCGGTCGGCCACGTAGATGTTTTTCCGGCGCAGGTTCAGCGCGCAGCCATCAAGATATCGGACGGTGAGGCCGCGGAAGGGCACCGGACGGATAAGTCGGGCAATGGTCACGAGATTGCCAGTCCAGCCATTGGCGGCGGGCATATGGGCGCGCACATAGGGAAACTGACCAGCACCATCCAAATTGAGAAACCAGTTCGGAGAAACCCCAAGGACTATGAGGCGATGGAAATCGTCAGCGTTCAGGATAGCAGAGTGGCCACAACGAAGGCCGACACGAACAACTTCCGTGCCCTCATCATCGGTGAAGAGAACAATGGGGCGCTTGGCGGATGGATACTTTTCGTTCAGAGAGGTGTGCATAGAATGCCCATAGATTGACCGCTCACGGCCCCGCTTAGGGCCGCGTTAGATGGCGGTTGAGGTTTTGATTGAGGGTGAAGGCAGGCCGTTTTTCGAACGCCTACTTTTCTATGGGTGGCGGCTAATGATGCCTCACTCAGGTCAATCCCCTGACTCTATTCAGGAAACGGTCTTTTCTATCTTCCGCTGCCAAGCTGCATCGTCCAATGCCTTAAGGGACGGATATTCGCTAATGCGCTGCTGAAGAATTTCCACGAAACACCACGTCAGTTCGAACGGGTACGCATTCGGCCACACAGCGGGAATGTCAGGCATGGGCCGCAAAGGTTGCCCACCCTGCGCAAAGTAGCGCATGCCGTTGTCGAGGGCATACAGCATACCTTCTGCCCGTTCTCTTGGATTGCCTTCGAGGGTCTTGAGACCTAATCCACCGCGATACGCAATCAGCATCTGGAACGTTACCCACGAAGTCCAGCGGAGGACAGTCGCTAGTTCCTTCCGGCTCATGTCTACCTGCGGTCTGAAAACTGGGTTCGCAGGGCGGCTGCAATACTGGTGTGCTGTTGCCGGAAATGGCATTGACCTAGACATGCGCGATACCTGCGAATAATTTGCGCAGTGCGCGGATGCCATGAAACTCCAGTACAAGGTGAACGTGCCCGCACCAAAGCGCGACACCATCATGTAGGAACTCGGCATCCATGAGATAGCCGGGACGCGATGAGCTAGCATCATTCGTGCAAAACCAGAAATCACACAGGTAGGGGATATTTCGGGAAAGGGTAAGAAGGGGCGTTTTATCGGTCGTTGACATGGGAAGACTCTGTTGAAGGGGCGCTATTGCCTGTCTTAACAACGCTCTATCGCAACAAAAAATGGAAGTAAATATAATAAAAACAATCACTTATGGGTTATTACCGCATGTGATTAGACCGTCTAGGTTAGTGTTGTTTCTATTGGAAAATTTCTCCGGTGCTTGCTGGAAATAAAATCGGCCATCCCGAACGTTATCGCAGTCCATAAAACGGGATAGAGGGTTGCGTGAAGCGGACGGTAAAAAGGATTGATCCATCCGGACCGACGCGGACACAAAAAATAAGCACGCCTTCCGCTCCACCTATAAACATCTTAAAGGAGACAATAAGGGGAAGTTTATCTGTCAGTGTGAGGGAGAGTCCATAAGATCATCATGATAGAAATATCTTCAGATTTTCATCCTGAAATTCACCTATCATACGTCTTATCTACACTCTAAATGGTCTATTCCTATAGTGGCGGGTAATTGACGGCTATCTAGTGGCGGGTAATCATCCCGCGCTTTCACTTGCTAACGCACGATAGACCGATGCCTTACTAAGACCCGTGGCCTTCATGATCTGGGGAACAGTCATGGTCTCTCTCATGGTCTTGATTCGGGTTGTTGTGTCTGGTGTGGTCTTGGAAGGTCTACCGAATCGGGTTCCATCCGCTTTTGCTTTCGCAATGCCGTCAGCCTGCCGCTCCGCTCGAATAGATGTTTCGAACTCGGCGAAGACAGCTAACATCTGTAGCAGTGCTTTGCCTGCCGCTGTGCTGGAATCTATGGACTGGTCGAGAACCTTCAGCGCAACGCCATCTTTCTCAAGCTCCTGAACGATGCTGAGAAGGTCCACTGCTGAACGCGCCAATCGGTCAATACGTGTGATGACAAGTGTGTCACCTGTGCGGAGAGCGCGGAGGCAAGCTTTCAACTCTGGCCTGCCTGTGGTCAATCCTGATCGCTTCTCTTCAAAAACATTCTTGGCCGCGACACCCGCCGCAATTACCTTATCCCGCTGTACATCAAGCGACTGACCCACGGATGACACGCGGATATATGCTAGCTCTACCATTCCCACTGCTCCCACGAAACGTCTAGAGGTTTTGAGACGTGAGTTATGAGACATGTTTTGAGGCGCGTCAATGGGGCGTTTCAAATAGTATGCATTTTGAGATAACTCGGCATTCCGGTAAGATGCAGCTTCTCCCGCAGGATATCGAAACTAGTGGGGCTGAGGGGGGAGTTTGCTGGCCGACATTTTATCGATTGCTCTTCGATTTTCGGCAAAAATATAAACCTCATCTGACACGGTATCGTGTAATTTCAAGATTGGCCTCAAACATAATTCAGTAGCGCTGCGCAAAATTCGCCCCCCTGCCGCGATGGACAGGGTTTCTTATGATGGGATTCGGACTTATAAATGAGAATATCTAGATGCTAGCCCCGCTGGCCCGGAACAACACTTTATCGTTATCGAAATTTTCTGTAGACGAGGCCTGAGCCATTTTATTCCGGAGAACACGCCGCCTCGATTCGATGAGTTACTTCGGAAGCAATACATAATTATCGTTGCCGCGCGGCAGCATCGGAACTCGGTATCGACGGGTGCGCTATCCTCAGCCGTCGTCCGGCTTAACCAGTTTTATACTTAATGCTAGCGCTGCCTTCACCAGAATCCGACTCCGAAAGCTTAGCTCAAAATGTGTTCCGTTCGCATGTGCACCAGAAGCAAAGTACGCATTGAGTTGCAGATCATGCGTCTGCGAGCCCCACAAAAAACCGAGATGGAAGAGACCAAGTGTCTAAAGCTCTTACAAAAATTGGACGAGCTTCCAGACGAAACGTGTAACAGGCGAGTGAGTTTGCGCGAACCATAGCTTCAATCGCCTATCTAAGCGCAGGAGTCACAATGCCCCCCAGTTTCCCCACACATGCTCACGAAAAAATCGCGACGATCACCAGTCCAATCTTCCGAGATAACAGGCAGAGGAAGCCGATATAAAACGACATCGTCAAAATGCTGCATAAAGCCTTGCGACCACCAACTGTTCAACCCTCGGGCTGGGACAACGATGTCCCATTCTAGCAAACTTGCCTTGCTAGGTTCGTCAACCAAACCCTCCCGAGCAATACCAGAACGAGTCTGCAAGTGCTTCATATGTTGCGCGCCGCCAAGAGTTCGCGTGAGCTTGAGCGCGACTCAATGCGGCTTCGCGAAGATGGGTCGATATTTCCTCCGCTGAACTATGTTTAGCCATTTGTTGCAAACCATACCGGATGTCATTCAGCTCTACCGCAGCATGAGAGGCATATAATTCTGCAAGTTTGTAAGTGGCGAAGTGGGATTTAATTCTATTGCGCTTTGTTTCGTTCCAAGTGTCTGAAGGAGCAGCGATGAAGGTGAGGGCTGCAGGACTTTGCTCAATCACGCTGGCGTAAAGCCAACGTGCATCATCAGCATCTTCGAAATAAGGATGAAAAGTCTGGTTTGCTGCCTCATCGGCTTCTTGAGCTAGTTTCGTTTTGTTGCACTCTGCACAAGCGGGGACAAGGTTGATAGGTGTCACAGTCAGCGCTGGATGCGCTGATTGCGGCAAATGATGATCGAGCTGTGATACAGTACGCTGAGAGCATAGCGGACAAATGTCGTTTTCAGGAGCAGCTTTTAGACTCGCGTAGAGCTCACGTGTTCTAGCGCTGCGGACAAAAGTTTGTTTGTAAACGCGCTCCATTTCTTCGGTAGTTACAATTCCGCCAATTCCGTCAGTGCTTGCAATGGTAAATAACTGTGCCGCCTCGCCACGGGAAATGTAAGTTGTCTCTGCCACAATTATGCTCGGTAGCGTTTTCGAGAGACGGTCGGTAAATTGAGCGTCTCTAATACTTTGGATGCATGAACGCATCACATCTGCTGCTGCAGCCGTCGGTCTCGGTAGACGTCTCATTAGGCTTTGTCTCTTTCTGCAAGCAAGCCCTTAATGATGGCACGCGCTTCCATTCCCAACTGATCCTTGAAAAATGAAACCGCTTCTGCGTAGTTTAAACTCTGGTTGACGGATTCTTGCAGCAATTGGTGAAATCCGGAGCGCGTTACTTCCAGCCCAAAAACTTCCCGAGTCAGAAGACCAATATTTTCACCGAAGGTCTCGACAGTGGGGCGTTCAACAACAGACGTGTCCCGACTTCTGCGGAGTTTCCAAGCGCAGGATTTAGGGACTTCTTGAAGGACAACAGGGGAATGCGTCGCGATGATTGCTACACCGTTTCGCCGCACAAGAAGTGTGGAAAGGCATCGAATAAAGGCGGATAAAAGTGGTGGGTGTAGGTGGCCCTCTGGTTCATCGAGAAGCACTAGAGTTTTCTCGTCAACTAGCTCTACAAGCCGTGTAATCGTCAAGAGAATGATCGCATGACCAGAACTCAGTCGTTTGAACAAGGCTTCCGCTGCCCGGTTCCATTCATCCCCTGAGGGACGCTCAAGCAAACTTATAACGTCAGCTTCCGCAAACAAATCATCGGTTTCCAGTGTTCGAACCGCGTCGATCCACCTTTGCGCCTTGAGGCCTTCCCTACAGCGATTTAAGCTACTTCGGAAGTCGACTGCCAACTCCGAGGGCGACTTTATGCCTCCCCGGTCTCCTGTTTGGTCGTCTGGTCTGCGACGAAGACCTACTTGTATGGCGCTTATTGCGTCGCTTTCACGAGGCGCTAGATCGAAATCATCGAACGCACTGAAGGAGACTAGTACAAGTCCCGCGAAGTTCCATTCCTCAAACTCATCTTGACGGATTGTGACCGTTCCCGCGCTAGTCCCTTCGGTAGGTGGTCGGCCAAGCAGTGCTTCAGTCAATCCTCTCATGCATCTCGATTTTCCGACCCCATTCCGTCCGATTAAGACGTGGACATTTGTCGGCGGTATCGCAAGCGGGGTCACATTGAACGACATTTCTGGAGGCTCCGAGCCAGCAGGCGAAGGGAGCGCGTAGCTAAACTGAAACTTGGTTAGGGCTGCATCACCCCTAGTTATTCGGTTTAGCCGGTTGCGAACGTTGGTGGCCCGGACATCTCTCAGCAGAGATTCCGACATCACCAATTCACCATAGTTATCTTCAAAAATTGAAAGATTAAATGCAACGTCTCTAAGCGAGATCAATATATACTCGCGAAGATCGTCCGGGAGGGCGTTTAAAGAAACGTAATAGTCTTCTCCCTGTCCCAACGAGAAAAATTCCGGACTAAGGGTGTCGAAACTCTCGCCAATTAACGGCGTGCGTTGACCGGGGCGGAAGTCGCGCTCCGAAGCTGGCTGTAGTCCAATCTGACCAATTTTAACTGACCCGATTGAATGCTTTATACCCTCACCATCAAACACGGTAAGATAGAATTGCGTCCGGAATTTACCCCAATCATCCCACCGATCGGTCGTTAAGAAAGCTTGGCTTTTACCATGTGATGGGGAGTTTGAAACGACTGTGAAAAACATTTGCGGCTAAACTCCCTTGGTCGAATCTAAGTTGCATCGGTGTATATTCTCAATTTATGAATGTTAGGTCACCGCATGAAGATGCAACTAAGTGATTTCGACTAGCCCGGCCCGGCCTCAAATGCCAAGTTCGGATAACAGCAGGAGGGCAGAGCGAGATTTGATTGTTGTCTTTCAGCACTCGAAGGAACATATAAGGAACATGAGGGTGGAGAGTGGGCCGAAATGGATCTGATTACCTCCCAATTTTTGGCGCTGGAGTGCTCTCTGGCGTGATATTGACCGTTAGCTATTGTTTCCAGGTAAAGTTATCCCCACAACAACTGAGTGATTTATCCATGAGCTACAGTGATTTAGTTGCCATTTTGCTGACGGCCACTTCGACTATAATCACAATTTTGGGCGTCTTTGTCGCCGTTCTCGCGATTTGGGGTTATTCACAATTTGAAAAAATGACTAAGGAGGCGTCGAGCAGACATCTTGAGCTAATGTTACAGTCTGGAAAGTTCAGAGATGAAGTCGACCAAACAATAATGAGGCATGTGAGTGCAGAACTTGCCAAGGAGACCAGCCCCCTTCGTGATCTCTTGAGGGAGCAGATCGATACAATAATTTATACGGACGCTGCTAAGCGCCAGATGGGTGCCGAGTCGCCAAGTGCAGAAGCTCCATTCGAAGGATAATATGAACGAGGTTTAACATGACAAGTCGCGAGTGGGATTTGCTCGACCAAGAGGTTAAATCGGCTATTGTTCCGAGTATGCAGCAACCTCCGATCAAATTATCGCAGTTGGCCAGCAATGTCGGGGGAGTCCGGATTATTGCCGCGCCGCTTCCGAAAGGAATCTCTGGAGAAATACGCCCTGATCCCGATAATGTCGGCAACTACCTCATCAAAGTAAATAGAAACGACTCAGCCAGAAGGCAGCGATTTACCGTTGCACACGAGTTGGCTCATTATTTTTTGCACCGCGATCAGATTGGTGGCGGTATTGAGGACGATGTTCTTTATCGTTCCAAGTTGTCGGACGCACGAGAAGCGCAGGCTAATCGACTGGCGGCGGATATATTGATGCCGGAGAAGCTCGTGGACGAGTGGATCGACAAGGCGCGCGCACTAAAGGTAGAAGACGTTCTTGGATTTCTCGCGGATAAGTTTAATGTGTCCGAAGCAGCTATGAAGATTCGGCTAGGGATAAAATAAGGTCGGCGCTATGAGTTTCTTGAACTTTGAATATATACCGATGCTCAACGTCAGACAGGCTGAGATGAGGGCCCTTGAGGAACTCCCATCGCAAACAAAAGATGCTATGCTGCCCTACATAGTTCTTCAGCCGTGGGCTTCGGCGAAAGAACTAGCTAGTGCTGTCGCAAGAGTGAATGCGGCTGTTGGACTTAGGACTATTATAGTCGACATAGGTGAAGAACAGCCGTTCAAAGGGGAGCGGCGGCCTGTTCATGATGCTTTTGACAGTTTACGTGTATCGGCTAATGGCTACAAAAATTATGTAGATTTTCTTGTACTCAATGGAAATTTCTTGCCTTCGTTGCAATTGGCGGACCTAACCCAACTCGACGCTCAAATCAGGCGGCTCGCGGAACTAAATCGGGATATTACCGTCAGGTTGAGGGAGCCAATGTTCCAGTACGCGCGCGACATCGCTGCGCGATTTCAAGGGAGAATTCCTGCTGGCAGCCTGCACTTTATATTAGATTTTGAGAAGCAGAATCGAGAAATTTTGGTTAAGTCGGCAATTGCGGTACAGACTATCCGCAACATAAGAAGCACACTACCGGAGTGCTCTGTCTCGGTAAGCGCCTCTACTTTTCCCGAAAGTTTCGTCGGGTTGGCTCACCAAGATATTTTCGAAAGAGAATTTCATGCCGTCGTCCGCGATGCTATTCAAAATGAAAGACTAATTTATTGCGACCGTGGAAGTGTTCGTGCTGAGGCACTGGGCGGAGGTGGGGGCCTCCCCGCGCCCAGAATTGACATTGCGAGTATTTCTCGATGGCACTTTTTCAGAGTGGATGACGCTGCTGATAAACACTCAGGTTTCAGGCGTGCTGCAAACGACGCGATGGAAGACGATTGTTGGACAGATCTTGGAATATGGGGAACTGAGTATATTAAACGTACCGGTAAAGATGGTGAAACCGACACAATCGATAGTGCGGCAAAGTGTACTGCGGCGCGGATTAATATACATCTTCACACGCAAGCCACCGGTGGTAAAATTGACGGCGGAGATGAAGTCGGGTGGGCAGACTAACTAGCCGAAAACGGCTTGAGCCTGCACTTCCCACTGCATCCAAAAGGCCGCTCTGTTTGCCTGATTACGTTTGATTTCATCACGTTCCACGGCGTAACGGCTTAGATACCGCAGGTGATCTGGCCTTATACGCCTACCACTAGTTTCGCGTAAAAAAGCCCTTGTGGTGACTTCATAAGTTGTCTTGAACGAGGCGGTAAAAAGTGAGTTAACATCAATCGCTGGGTTTTCGACGACCTGCTTCTCAAGCTGGGTTCGTGAATAGGAAGCGCTACTGGCGGTAACACCCAATGAAGACTGTAATACTCTCACACTGACGGCGCGCGCCAGCTCCAGTCGGTCCCTTGAAGAATTATGTACCGGTGGCCTGTGGATATGTACTTCTCCATCTCGCCACACATAAATTCCGACAACCAAAGGGCAAAGCGTCTCGGCTTTGCTAAGATGTATTTCATCGCACAGCAAGATCACATTATCAAAGAATTTTAGGTACGCCGTTATTTGGTCCGGAAGACGCACGAGTGAATCGCGCGCGCTCTTAATTTCGACTCCGATGAACGCGCCATTCCATATAGCAAGGTCACTTCGACAGCCGGTTTGCCCTAATACGAATTCAGAAGCGATAACTGAAGTTGGCTTTAGAGCGCGCTGGCGGCGATACCAAGCCAACATGCGGCACTTCAGGCTTTCCTCGTCAAGATTCATCATGCTTCTTCCACGGCCATGCGGCAACTTATCCCTTTGGTAATTAAAGTTCTGTGAACGCAGAAATTGCTAGCTGACGATACGCATCTGTCAACCGTTTCTTTCTTGAAAGGGCGTTGACCACGTTGGTGGTACACACGTCTTGACCGAGCGAGGCTGAAACGCCTATCCTGTGGTGGTATTAGTACACTTCCGCCGAGTTCAAATCTCTCTAGCAGCACCATTTTACCTCGACAATTCAAGAAGTTGCGCGCTTACTCAAGCCCTACACCCTGCATGTTGCTCACCGCATTCCGGAGTGTTGCCGCTTCGTAAAAGCTTGGCAAACGGGAAAACCGCGCCCCTTGCGAAGCGCGGTTTCCACATCCGAATATTCTGTTGCTGCCAGAGCGGGACGAAACCGCCCGTAGCCAACGGGCGCCGCTTACTGACGGAATAGCGACAGGATATTTTCGGAACTGGTATTGGCGATGGAGAGCGACTGGATCGCCAGCTGCTGCTGCGTCTGGAGAGCCTTGAGCTTGGTGGATTCCTCGTTCATGTCCGCATCGACGAGGCGGCCGATGCCCTTGTCGATGGAGTCTGTCAGCTTGGAAACGAAGTCTTCCTGCAGATCGAGGCGCATCTTGATCGAGCCGAGATCGGCGCTTGCGCTGATGAGCGATTCCAGCTGGGTGTTGACGAACTGGATCATGTTATCGAGACCTTCGTTTTCGGTCAGCGGCTGTCCCTTTGAATTGGTCAGGCCGGCCAGGTCCTTCGTGATGTCGAGGTCGATCAGCGAGTAGTCGAGCTTCTGCGCCATCTGCGAATCCGCTGCGGCGGTTTCCAGATAGATATTGTTGCCGGACGTTCCGCCGGTGCCGATCGCGGTTACCGTGGTGCCGGCAGGTGTCGGCGCCGTGTTGTTGGCCTTCACGTAAAGCGCTTCGCCGGCGGCGTTTTCACCGATCTTGAAGTAGGTGCCGTTGTTTCGTGCAGTGGTGGCGGCAGCGACTGTAACGAGGCCGGTTACCGGGTCTGCGGCGGAAACCGTGGTTGTCGTGCCCGAGGGGAAACCGAGAAGCTGCGCTTCGGTAAACACCTTTGCGGTATAGGGTGTTGTTGTGGGGACACCTGCGGGCGTCGTTGTCGTGATCTCGAAATCGCGAAGAGCGCCGGTATCGGAGTAATAGGCGGCGCTGTCGAGAATGCCGTTTTTCGTCGCGCCGGTGGTCGTATCGAAAAGCGCGGTCTTGTTATCGACCTGGATGTTGATGGTCTTGACGGCGACATTGCCTGCACCGTCACGGATGAAGGAGCCGACGACCTGCTTGGTGATGGGCGTCAGATTGCCGGAGGCGTCGCTGATCTTGCCCTTCAGCCAGTTTTCACCGGAGAAGGAGGCGGATTCGCCAATGCTCTTCAACTGGTCCTGAAGCTGGCGGATTTCTTCCTGGATCTTGGCCTTGTCAACGCCTGCTTCGCGGGCGGCAACCAGCTTCTTGCTGATTTCCTTGACGACATCGACGGTGGTTTCCATGGCGGAATAGGCGGTATCAACCTTTGCGGCGCCGAGGCCGAGAGCGTCCTGTACGGCGGAGAGGGCGCCATTATCAGAACGCATGGTGGTCGCGATCGACCAGTAGGCGGCATTGTCGGATGCGGTCTTGACGCGCATGCCGGAGGAAACGCGCGACTGGGTTTCTTCCATGTTGCTGCCGATGGCGCGAAGAGTCTGGAGGGCGGCCATGGCCGCAACGTTGGTCAAAATGCTGGTCATAATGATTTGCCCCTTGATTGGCTGAAATGAAAAGGGACATTCCGGATTGCCGCCGGGAACGATCGAGCGGCTTGATGCCTGTTAACCTCTTTTTCGTCTTGGTTAACCAATCGTTTCGATGACCAGTTTTTAGGGCGCGAATGGTTAACAAAGCCTAAACCTGTATTAATAAAATTAGGAAATAATAATTTCTATTAACGATAACGAAAAACCGCGCCGTTTCGGGCGCGGTTTGCATTTGGCGATCGGTGTCGGAATTAACGGAAGAGCGAGAGAATGCTCTGGGAGTCGTTGTTGGCGATCGACAGGGCCTGCACAGCAAGCTGCTGCTGGGTCTGAAGGGCCTTCAGCTTGGTGGATTCTTCGTTCATTTCCGCGTCGACGAGGCGGCCGATGCCCTTGTCGAGCGAGTCAGTCAGCTTGTTGACGAAGTTTTCCTGCAATTCGATGCGCATCTTGACCGAGCCGAGGTCGGCGGCGGCGGATGTCATGCTCTGGAGTTGCTTGTCGACGAAGGAAACCATGGCGTCGAGCGCCTGCTCGGGCGTCAGGGTCACGGTGGCGGGGCCGACGAGATCCTTGGTGATGTCCAGCGAGGTCAGGGAGTAGGACAGTGACTTTGCGAGCTGATTGTTGGCGCCGGTTTGAAGGTAGACGTTTTGGCCATCTTTCGTGGTGCCGATTGCGGAGGTGCCGAGCGCTTTCTGAGCTGTGTCGATGGCGCCGGTGCCTGTCGAGGCAGTCGCTGCGGTGCCGTCGCCCATGACCTTGACATACTGATCGTCACCGATTTTCAGGTATGCGCCGTTCTCTGCGGCCGAAGCGTTGGCGACAACGACCAAGCCGGTAGTCGAATCCGCAACCGCAGTGACCGGGGTTGCAGCCGCGGCAGGGGTCAGGCCCTTAAGCTGTGCTTCGGTGAAGACCACCGCTGCCTTAACCGTGGTGGCCTTTGCGGCGCCGACGCCTGTCGTGATTTCGAAGTTCTTGTATGAACCCGTCGAGGAATAGACGGCGTAGGCATCGAGAATACCCTGCTTGTCTTTTGCCGCGCCGGACGAGGTGTCGAACAGAACCGTCTCGTTGCTCAATGCGACATTGATGGTCTTGACGGAAACGTTGCCGCTGTTATCGCGGATGAAGGAGCCGACGACCGCCTTGGTGATGTCGGAGAGGTTGCCCGTGCCATCGCTGATCTTGGCCTGCAGCCAGTTCTCACCGGAGAAGGAGGAGGAGCTGGAGATGGACTTCAGCTGGTCCTGCAGCTGGGAGATCTCTTCCTGGATCTTGGTCCGGTCGACGCCTGCTTCGCGGGCGGCCACCAGCTTGTTCTTGATCTGCTTGACGACCTCGATCGAGGATTCCATGCCGGCATAGGCGGTGTCGACCTTGGCGGCGCCGAGGCCGAGGGCGTCCTGGACGGCGGAAAGGGCGCCATTATCCGAACGCATCGTGGTCGCGATGGACCAGTAAGCGGCATTGTCGGAAGCTTCCCGGACGCGCTGGCCGGAGGACACGCGGTCCTGCGTGGCTTCCATGTTCTGGCCGATGGAGCGCAGGGTCTGGAGCGCAGTCATCGCTGCGATGTTTGTCAAAATGCTCGTCATAATAAATTGCCCCTGTAATGGCTGATTAGAAAAGGGACATTCCGGCTCACCGGGAGCGGCGTACAGCATCATGCCTGCTGACCGGCTACTTTCTTGAAGGTCAGCCCGCCGCTTCGATGGCTTCAGCTAAACGCTGTCGAATTAAAAAATACTTAAAGTAGAAAATAGTTGAGAATAAAATTTATACGTGCATACCATCTAAAAAACTGAAACGTAATATTTGCCATCCGCGTCGGACGGGCTGCCTTGAACGGTCTTCACGATCATCGCTTTGAAACGCGGGCGATAAAACGAAAAAAACCGCGCCCTTTCGGGCGCGGTTCGCATTTGACGATCGGTGTCGGAATTAACGGAAGAGCGAGAGAATGCTCTGGGAGTCGTTGTTGGCGATCGACAGGGCCTGAACAGCGAGCTGCTGCTGGGTCTGAAGGGCCTTCAGCTTGGTGGATTCTTCGTTCATTTCCGCGTCGACGAGGCGGCCGATGCCCTTGTCGAGCGAGTCAGTCAGCTTGTTGACGAAGTTTTCCTGCAATTCGATGCGCATCTTGACCGAGCCGAGGTCGGCGGCGGCGGATGTCATGCTCTGGAGCTGCTTGTCGACGAAGGAAACCATGGCGTCGAGCGCCTGCTCGGGCGTCAGGGTCACGGTGGCGGGGCCGACGAGATCCTTGGTGATGTCCAGCGAGGTCAGGGAGTAGGACAGTGACTTTGCGAGCTGACCGTTGGCATCCGTTCTCAGGTAGACGTTTTGGCCATCTTTCGTGGTGCCGATTGCGGAGGTGCCGAGCGCTTTCTGAGCGGTGTCGATGGCGGCGGTACCCGTCGAGGCAGTCGCTGCGGTGCCGTCGCCCATGACCTTGACATACTGATCGTCACCGATTTTCAGGTATGCGCCGTTTTCCGGTGTGCCAGCGCCCAATGCGACAACATAGAGGCCGGTGGTCGCGTCAGGGGTAACAGTGACCGGGGTTCCTGCCGTTGCAGGGGTCAGGCCCTTAAGCTGTGCTTCGGTGAAGACCACCGCTGCCTTAACCGTGGTGGCCTTTGCGGCGCCGACGCCTGTCGTGATTTCGAAGTTCTTGTATGAACCCGTCGAGGAATAGACGG
>NZ_JBBCAR010000032.1:0-270 GCF_037203725.1 Agrobacterium sp. CMT1 | reverse complement strand
GGCCGCCTTCGCGGATAGCGAAGCGCAGCTTTTCTTCCATCGCGATCGGAACGATCAGCTCGACGTCAACCGTGACGTTGTCGCCAGGCATAACCATTTCCGTGCCTTCCGGAAGCGTAACGATGCCCGTGACGTCCGTCGTGCGGAAGTAGAACTGCGGACGGTAGTTCGTGAAGAACGGCGTATGACGGCCGCCTTCTTCCTTCGTCAGGATGTAGGCTTCTGCCTTGAACTTCTTGTGCGGCTTTACCGAACCCGGCTTGCACAGGA
>NZ_JBBCAR010000031.1:0-294 GCF_037203725.1 Agrobacterium sp. CMT1 | reverse complement strand
ATCTCTACAACCAGGCTTTTGCGCTTTTCGCCGCAGCACAGACAGCTGCGATCCTTCCCGAGCGGAGGAATGAGATGCGCAGCCGCGCGCTCGAAATCCTTGCCATTCTCGAGCGCGACTACAGACACCCGGTCGCCGGCTTCGAGGAGGCGAACCCGCCGCGCACACCGCTTTGCTCCAATCCGCATATGCATCTTTTCGAAGCGATGCTGGCCTGGGAAGAACAGGATCGTGACGGCCCGTGGTCGGCGCTGGCGGACGAGATTGCCGGCCTCGCACTTTCCCGCTTCATCG
>NZ_JBBCAR010000030.1:0-321 GCF_037203725.1 Agrobacterium sp. CMT1 | reverse complement strand
CGATCGAAGACGTGTTCTCGATCTCGGGCCGTGGTACGGTTGTGACGGGTCGCGTTGAGCGCGGTATCGTCAAGGTTGGTGAAGAAGTCGAAATCGTCGGCATCCGTCCGACCTCGAAGACGACTGTTACCGGCGTTGAAATGTTCCGCAAGCTGCTCGACCAGGGCCAGGCTGGCGACAACATCGGTGCACTGGTTCGCGGTGTTAACCGTGACGGCGTCGAGCGTGGTCAGATCCTGTGCAAGCCGGGTTCGGTAAAGCCGCACAAGAAGTTCAAGGCAGAAGCCTACATCCTGACGAAGGAAGAAGGCGGCCGTCATA
>NZ_JBBCAR010000029.1:0-321 GCF_037203725.1 Agrobacterium sp. CMT1 | reverse complement strand
CGATCGAAGACGTGTTCTCGATCTCGGGCCGTGGTACGGTTGTGACGGGTCGCGTTGAGCGCGGTATCGTCAAGGTTGGTGAAGAAGTCGAAATCGTCGGCATCCGTCCGACCTCGAAGACGACTGTCACCGGCGTTGAAATGTTCCGCAAGCTGCTCGACCAGGGCCAGGCTGGCGACAACATCGGTGCACTTGTTCGCGGTGTTAACCGTGACGGCGTCGAGCGTGGTCAGATCCTGTGCAAGCCGGGTTCGGTAAAGCCGCACAAGAAGTTCAAGGCAGAAGCCTACATCCTGACGAAGGAAGAAGGCGGCCGTCATA
>NZ_JBBCAR010000009.1:0-412 GCF_037203725.1 Agrobacterium sp. CMT1 | reverse complement strand
CGATGAAGCGGGAAAGTGCGAGGCCGGCAATCTCGTCCGCCAGCGCCGACCACGGGCCGTCACGATCCTGTTCTTCCCAGGCCAGCATCGCTTCGAAAAGATGCATATGCGGATTGGAGCAAAGCGGAGTGCGCGGCGGGTTCGCCTCCTCGAAGCCGGCGATGGGATGTCTGTAGTCGCGCTCGAGAATGGCAAGGATTTCGAGCGCGCGGCTGCGCATCTCATTCCTCCGCTCGGGAAGGATCGCAGCTGTCTGTGCTGCGGCGAAAAGCGCAAAAGCCTGGTTGTAGAGATCGAAGGAGGGGTCGATCAGTTTTCCGGTCTGGTCGGCCAGGTTGCCGTAAAGGCCGTTTTCAAGGCGATAGACCTTCTCGAACCAGGACAGCCCGTGCAACACTGCGTCTTTCCAGGG
>NZ_JBBCAR010000028.1:0-420 GCF_037203725.1 Agrobacterium sp. CMT1 | reverse complement strand
ATTGTTGTAGCGTTCGATGCCGAGCACGTCGTTCAGGATGAAAAGGGTGTCGTCGACTGGAGCCTTGTAGATGGGCATTCTTTCCTCGCCTTTGGTGCTTCGGGCGTCTCGTCGTCGACGCCGGTTGCAGGATGCCGGATGCGCCGCCCTCCTCTAGGGCGCCGTGCGTTCGGACGAACGTAAAAAGGAACGCCCTAGCACTTTGATTCTAGAGCATCTTTCCGCTTCCAGTGATGCCACGTGAAAGCCGGATGCTCTAGGCGATCTCGCATCGTTGGCAGGATGCTACAAAATTTTGACGTTTGCGTAAACGTCAAAAAGTGCGGACTGCGAAGTTTCGTCGCGGATACCCGGGGGAGCGGAGAGGGGCGCCGGAGCCTGCGCTCACGGCCGATCCTGCCAAATCGTTAAAAAATCACG